>CAZXQM010000054.1:0-6415 GCA_964643455.1 uncultured Vampirovibrio sp.
GAATACAAAGGAGTAATAACCCAGCCTATCACTTACGGTACAACTTCTGCTTACGGAATTAGATACCCGAAAACCGATTTTTGGAACTCATTTATTGCAACAAGAGAAGAGTACAAAAAATTCTTCATAAATTTGCCGGAGCATAGCAAAACCGAATTAAAACGAGAATTATCAAACCTTGCTCACAAAAAAACAGAGACCGAACAGGAAAAAGTTAAACCAAGAAAATATACGATAAAAAAATATCAAAAAGAGCATATCAAAGATGATATTATCAAAGCAAAAGGCGATGAAAAAGCAATTAAAAACGCAATTGTCAAACGTTTCAAAAAAGACGATCCCCAAGCAGCATTCATTGTCAAATATCTGAGTCCGATTATGACAATTGCAGCAGATAGAATCCATCTGTCAGAAGAATTAAAAGAATTTGCAGATGTAACAAAATCGAATGGTAAAAAAATTGAAAATCTGTTTGCCCAATTTTGGAAAGCACGTCCGGAGCTTTTGGAACATTATTCCACAGCAATAACAGATACAATAGAATTGTTTGAAGAAACTTACTCAAGCGGAGGCACAATTCCTATTAACAATGAATACAGCGTAATTACAGCCGCTGTAGAAAATCAAAAGCCCATAGATTTTGTTCCGCAAAGATTTGCCGAACTTTTGGACTATGTTCAAACAATTGTTCCTGAACGTGAAAAGGTTTATGCATTACACAATGAAGAGCAACTAAAATGGAACGAACACTTTCTCTGGCGTTATGGAGAAGTTCCTGTACCTGAAGATTCGAACGTTCAAGCTGCAAAATTACAAGAAAAAGCTCCTGAAAGAACAAATGCCCCAATAGAAATACTGAAAGAGTGTGCAAAAGACAACAACGCAAAAGTATATACTTTAAGAGGCTTAAATGGAGAAACTCTGCATATCACTGCCAATCTGGACGAAACTCTCAATGACTACATGCACAAAGAATTTTCTGGCTCTCCAAAGAAGTTCATTAATCTCGTATTTCACAAGGCATTAAAAAATCCACTTATGACAGAAATGGCAAAACTTAGTTTCGCAACCGAACAGATAGCAGATAAGCTAGATGATGACAGACTTCTCGGTAAAGCCGAAAGAAAATACATAATGAACTTAATCACATCAGAACTGACACATGAACTTTTGGCAGCCAGTATGGCAACTCTGGACATGCTTGCTTCCAGGTCAAAAGAACCAGAAAGAGTGTACAGAACACTGCAGCCGAATTATACTGAAGAAGATATAATAGAATACCAATACCTACTCTCAAAATATTATAACGAACAGAAAACGGATGCAGAACTTAATCATCTGTATGATTTATACAAACAACCACTTAGAAGTTCTGAAGTTATTAAGATTACTAACATTGTCATGGATTACATTAGAAATTTTAATCCAAGATTTGCTATTACTGAAAAATCCGTTTTCTATAACAATCCGGAAATTATCAAAGAAATATCCAGTTTTCAATCCAAAATGAACGAAACTTTTGGCGAACTTGGCAAAAAATATAAGCAGATTATCAAACAACGATTTGCAAGCGAGATCACGAAATTTTATTTCGGGAAATCACTTCTGGCAAAAGGAATCACTAAAGAACAAGCAACCGCAAAAACAGAAATTTTTATCTTCGTACTTATAAATAGTATTTTGGAATCTTTAGGAAAAAATATAAAACTTTACAAATAAAAAAACAACAGTATATACTGTTGTTTTTTATTATTGATATTATTGATTTTAACTTCTTATATTGCTTTAAAAATCAAAGTAGCATTGTGTCCGCCAAAACCAAAAGAGTTTGATAATGCAGCACGTACTTTTTTATCTCTTGCCTTATGCGGAACATAATCAAGATTTGCAACATGTTCATCCTGATTATCCAAATTAATTGTCGGAGGCACTTTACCTTCAGCAATCGCCTTAATACAAATAATTCCTTCAACAGCACCTGTTGCTCCAAGCATATGACCATGCATACTCTTCGTGGAACTTACAACAAGATTTTTATTTTGCTCTTTATCACCAAAGATTTTAGCAATTGCATTAGATTCTGCAACATCTCCTAAACCTGTGCTTGTACCATGTGGATTAATGTAATCAATATCTTCCGGCTTAAGCCCTGCATCAGCCATTGCAAGTTCCATAGATTTAATAGCACCATTTCCATCAGGATCAGGAGCTACCATATCATAAGCATCAGCAGATTGACCGTAACCTACAATTTCAGCATAAATATGCGCACCGCGTTTTTTAGCAAGCTCATATTCTTCAAGAACCAAAACGCCAGCTCCTTCACCCATTACAAAACCATCTCTGTCCTTGTCATATGGTCTTGAAGCTTTTTCCGGCTCATCATTTCTCTTGGACAGGGTTCTTGCTGCAGTAAATGCACCAATACCTAAGGTAGTAATTGTTGCTTCACAGCCTCCTGCTACCACTACATCAGCATCACCATACTGAATTGTTCTGAAAGCATCGCCAATTGAATGAGAACCTGTTGCACAAGCAGATACAACAGCCTTATTAACACCTTTATAACCGTGTTTCATCGAAACTCTTCCTGATGCCATATCTACAATCAGCATTGGAACAGTAAACGGAGAACCCTTTGTCGGTCCTTTTTCTATCATTGCAATATGGTTTTTTTCAAAAGTTTTAAAACCTCCAGCGGCAGAACTAATAATAACACCAATTCGATAAGGATCAATTCCTGCTTCATCAAGCTTGGCATCAGCAATAGCCTCATCTGCCGCAACCATTGCAAACTGCGTAAATCTATCCATTCTTTTGGCGTCTTTTGAATCTATATAATCTTCAGGGTTGAAATCCTTGTCTTTAATTTCTCCTGCTATCTTAACAGTATGTCTTTCGGTATCAATTGCTTCAATCAAAGAAACACCACTCTTGCCATTTAGCATTGCATTCCAAAACTTATCAACACCAATACCGCAAGGAGTAACCGCTCCCATTCCTGTTATTACAACTCTTCGTTTTGTCATATTCCTATTTCCTTAAAAATTCTATGTCTAGCCGAACCTTATTCGTAACACAGTACAAAATCGGCTAATGCATATAATAAGAGGGCGGAAATATACAAAATTCTCACCCTCTTAATAAAAATTCAAATATTACTATGAGTGTGAATCAATATAATTAACTGCATCTTGAACTGTTTGAATTTTTTCAGCTTCTTCATCAGGAATTTCGCAACCGAATTCTTCTTCAAAAGCCATTACTAATTCAACAGTATCTAATGAATCTGCACCTAAATCAGCTGTGAAGCTTGCTGTTGGAGTAACTAAAGCTTCATCACAGCTTAATTGATCAACTACAACTTTTTTTACTTTCTCAAATGTGCTCATGTTTTTTATCCTCTTCATTCATGTGTAATACACTATTCTTTTAAATTATACTATTTCAAGATTATTTTGCAATAAACTTCAAAAATTGTTACACTTCCCAAAGTAAATGTAACAAATGTTATTAAAGAACAGACTGCTAATATTTAATACAAAACATTGCATATTCATATAAAATATGCGGATATACTGCCTTTAAACAATTATGTTACAAATTGTAAATTTTTTTCCAAAAATCCTAAAGTTTTAAAAAAAAATGCCGATATTAATATTACAAAGGATAGGGCAACGGATATGGCAGAACCATTTAACCTCAATACATTCTTACAAACGTATAAGACTAATACCTATGACCCGACCAAACAGCACGCCGCTGCAGAAGAAAAAATGGAAGCAAAACTGCAGGAACAAGCGGAAGAAGCTGTTCAAAAAGGCGGTTTCTTAACCCTTACTCTATCTGAAAAAATGGCCGAACTCGGTATAGGGAAAAGAGTGTTGAAGCAACTTGCGGATACAGCTGTAGGAATACTGACAGATGTCGTTGACCCTATTGGAGATTATCTTGAAAAATATGAAAATATTTTCGACCAGAGAGTATATAATTCAGAAATACAAGCATACGCAAAACAAATGTTCTTTGCTTCACAAGCCATGAGACAGGAAGCTTCAGAAAATTCTACCGGACAGAATTTTGTATATGATATGTAACCTCCTTTTCTTTTAAATAAATACATTAAAAAGCCCCCGTATAACAACGAAGGGCTTTTCTTAAGACATTTATTAAATTATAAAGCTGCTTTTGCAGTTTCTACAACTACAGAGAAGGCATCTTTATCATTTACAGCTAAATCTGCAAGCATTTTTCTGTTAACCTGAATATTTGCTTTTTTGCACGCACTAACAAATCTTGAATAGCTCATTCCTTGTTCTCTTACAGCGGCATTAATTCTAATAATCCACAAACGACGCATATTACGCTTTGTAGCACGCCGGTCTCTGTAAGCATACTTGAGAGCCTTCATTACTGCAATATTAGCAACTTTAAAGATTCTACTTCTAGCACCCTTGAATCCTTTAGCCAGCTTCAATATTTTTTTGTGTCTGTTACGACATACATTTCCACGTTTAATTCTCATTGTTCAACACTCCTATCTTGCATATTTCTTGTAAGGTAACTCTTTAGAAATCAATTTTTCGTGAGTTTCGGAAACCACTACATCTCCGAAAATCTTACGTTTTCTTGATTCTGACTTGTGTTGAAGCAAGTGACCGATACCTGCATGTCTTCTTGTAATTTTTCCTGTGCCAGTAACTTTGTATCTTTTAGCTGCGGCACGGTGTGTTTTTAATTTTGGCATTTTCTGTCTCCTTTCGGTAGGGGTAAATACTTACGACTTAAGAACTTTAACCTCTTTGAACTCTGCTCTTACAAGCTTCGCCCACTTTAGTCCTGCACCGTTTTATCACCCACTTTGTACTATAATTCCGAGCAAGGCATACCATCGCACTATACTTCGGCATGCTTGAAGTTTAGTACAAATACACCCCTCTGTCAAGGAATTTGTTTACATCAAAGACTTTTAATGTTAAATTTATTTACATTAGAATAGGAGAGTTTATATGGATAATAAAGTTTTGTTTAATATTGGTTACGGACTTTATGTTTTGACAGCGAACGAAGATGAAAAAGATAACGGCTGTATTATTAATACAGTTATGCAGGTGACTTCTGACCCGATTCAAATAGCAATTGCCGTTAACAAAAAGAATTATACCAATGAAATGATTCAAAGAACAAAAAAATTTAATATTTCTATTCTTTCCGAGAGCGCGAAATTTGAAATTTTTGAACACTTTGGTTTTCGCTCCGGCAGAGATACGAATAAGTTTGCAGACTTCATAGATACCAGAAGAAGTCCGAATGGTGTTCTTTATATAACACAAAATACAAATTCCTTTATGTCAGCTTATGTAAAACAGGAAATAGATTTAGAAACACATACCCTTTTTATTGCCCAGCTTGTAGCTGCTGAAACATTATCAGAAGATCCGACTGCAACATATACATACTATCAAAATAATATTAAGCCAAAACCGGAGAAAACCGGTAAAAAAGGATGGAGATGCAAAATTTGCGGCTATATTTATGAGGAAGAAGAATTACCAGCAGATTTTATCTGTCCATGGTGTAAACACGGAGCGGTTGATTTTGAAAAAATAGGATAATTTTTACCCACATCCTAACCTTTATTCACAAAAAGATGAATGAATCACTTGTTTCACATTTTTTTAAAGTATAATGAAATTATTATGAAAAAGAAATTATTAGATGAATTAAAAAGAGAGTGTCTGGAGTGCAAAAAATGTCCTCTTGGAGAAACAAGGATTAATATAGTATTCTCTGACGGCAACCCTGAAACTGCAAAAGCAATTTTGATAGGCGAAGCTCCCGGTGAAAACGAAGATAAAACCGGAACACCATTTGTCGGAAGAGCAGGAAAGCTATTGAATGAATTTCTTGAAAAAGCCGGAATCTCAAGAGAAAAAGATTTATATATAATTAATACAGTCAAATGCAGACCTCCACAAAACAGAGTTCCTAAAGACGAAGAAAAAGCAGCGTGTGAAAATTATCTTTTAAAACAAATAGAAATCATTAACCCGAAAGTTATGATTTTTTGCGGTGCAACAGCTTTAAAATCTTTTTATGCTAAAAAAATTCAAATTTCAAAAATACGAGGAGAAGTTCTTGAACTGGAAATCGGCGGAGGAAAAAGGAAATGCATTCCGATATTTCACCCGTCATATCTTTTAAGATACCATTCTCTTGAAGAAGGAAGCCCGAGAAATCTTATGCTGAAAGATTTAATTAAAATCAAGGATTTAATTTTTTAAATACAGATATTAAGCTCCGGATTTTTTCTAAACCACGTGAGTTGACGTTTTGCATAGTTTCTCGTGTGCTGTTTTAATTTATCCACAGCTTCCTCTAGCGTCCACTTCCCGTCAAGATAAGCCAAAATTTC
>CAZXQM010000054.1:6515-13235 GCA_964643455.1 uncultured Vampirovibrio sp.
GGCATTCGCCAATCAACATCAAATTCCGGTTCTTTCTCAATCTCAATTTGAGAAATCGGCTTGTTTAAAGTCTTAATAACTTCAATTGCCCGTACAATTCTTCTCTTATTTGCATCTTTAAGCCGTTCACAGGTAATACCGTCAAGTTCTTTCAGTTCTTGCAATAATTCTTCCTTATTTTTTTTATCCAATTCTCCACGCAATTTATAATCCGCTTCCACTCTCGGAAGATTGTAATGTTCAAGTAAAATCCTGATATATAATCCCGTTCCGCCGACAACAATAGGTATTTTACCTTTTGATATAATATCAAAAATTATTTTCTTTGCATCATCGTAATAATTTCCCACAGAATAATCAAATTCCGGCTCTACAATATCAATCATATAATGCGGAATTCCTTCCCGCTCCTCCATAGTAGGTTTTGCTGCAGCAATATCAAAACCTTTGTATACAAGCCTTGAATCAGCTGAGACAATTTCACCATCAAATTCCTTGGCAAGCTCTATTGCCATTTTTGTTTTTCCGCTTGCCGTCGGACCTACCACTGCGATAACTTTTGGTTTCATATTTATATAATACATTAAAATTTAAAACTATGATATAATATCTGTATGTTAAAAAAGTTTCTTGCATCAATTTTACTTTCCATGTCAATTTCTGTACATGCTGCAGAAATTCCTACAGATGCCAAACTTGATTACAATCAGGGGATTGATTTCTATAAACTTGGAATGTATGAGCGTGCAATTGAGTCTTTTCGTTCTGCAATAAAAACTTACCCTGACTATGTTGATGCGTATTATAATCTTGCTACTATTTTAGAATACCTAAAACAATATGCAGAAGCTCTTTCCGTTTACAAACAGGTTTACTTAAGAAATCCTAATGATTATGAAGTAATTTACAAACTAGCTCTTATGAGTTACAAACTGGAAGATTATACTAAAACTGCTGAATATCTAAAATTAATTCCGGATTCAAACAGCTATTACAAGAAGGGGCAGGAGCTTGCCGAGTCAATAAAAATTTCAACAACACTCCCGACACCTCAATCAAATCCTCCATCGCAAATTGCAACAAAATCAGGAATATATGAAAATATCCTTTCACCTACAGGCATTACTTCTGATAGTTCAGGAAATATTTATGTTGCAACATTTTCTGACAATACAATTATTAAAATCACTCCGGATGGAAAACGTCAGGTATTTCTAAAAAGCTCTTTAGTAGACGGACCTATAAGCCTTGTATCAGACAGTATTGGAAATATCTATGTTTCAAACTACAATACAAATAATGTAATAAAAATTACCCCGCAAGGAGCACCGTCAATATTGATTTCCAAACTGGATAAACCTTACGGACTGCACATTGAAGGCAATATGCTTTTCATTACCTGTCAGGGTTCCAACTCAATTTACAGACTTAAAATTACTAACTAAAGGTAACATTTAGGTTCCTGACCTTCAACTCCGGCATATAATTCGACATACTGTTTTGCAGGACTTGAATCAATTTTAGTAAATAATACTTCTTCTATCTGGAAGTAACCTACATCTGCAGTCATATCTACACTAATCTTGATTGGTCTCCGCTTACCAGGCTGAATCCTTATTCTATTAATAGCATTAGCAGAGTACTTGTGAATATCACCTACCCTCGGAGTCGTATTTATAGAAAGAGGAATTCTTGCTCTGCCTTTGGTCATGTCACAACCATCTGCAATTAATATAATTCCGGCTTCTGTTGAATGAATTTTTCTTGATGACATGTGTCCGATTATAGCTTCTATAACAATTGATCGTATAACTACACGTTTATGCAAATCTTGAGGAAAAACTTCCATTAATGCTCGCTCAACAATAGGTTTAGCTAAAATGACAGACATCTCTTCGTGTCCCTGACGACCTATCATCATACCCAGATCGTGCATAAGACCGGCAAGAATAACTGCACACATACTATCTTCAAATGTTCCTATTTCCTCAGACTCCAGAGACGTTTTAATTCCGGCTTCATGAAGAATATTTAACATTTTAATAGCATTAGCCGCAACCTGCCTCATATGAACAGGACCGTGATCATTGTAGCCTAAACGTTTAATTGAAACATTGTTTGCATAGTCCTGCATTTCTTGCAGTTCTTCGTCTTCAAACAAATAGTTCACAAGTTTCAGGCAATTAGGGTGATTTTGGAGTCGTTTTAATATCTTAGACTCTACTGAAACTTCTTTTATTGACTTCATACTATTATGATAACATACTTTGACTTAAGAGTCACTACTGTTTAAAACTATTTTTATTTTAACTTACTAAGATTCAAATCAAGCCGATGTTCCGGTGGAGACAAATTATACATCCTTTTTGCAAAGTTAATTATATATTGTTTTGATAATCCAACTTTTTTAAAAGTACCATTATTACACAATTCAATTAATCTATCAACTTGCTTCTGACAATTTTCGTAAATTTTAGGATAACGCCTCAACTGCTGTACCATTGATCTTTCCGCACGCTCGGAATTATAATAAGCAGAACTTATGCCATAATTTTCCAAACTATCTTTTCCATTTTTAACATGAGGCACAAGATGGTCAATACTTCCGCAGGAACCTGCAACTATATTATACCCTATTTTGTCAGAAGAATATTCTACACACTTCATAATAAATGCTGACAGATTCTCATGTGATGTTGGAAGACTCACCGCTTTTTTTATTATCTTGTGAGCCAGCTTTGTATCTTCTAATGTATTTGTAATTTTCTGAAGTTCATATATGAAGGACTTTCTGTTAAACGGAATGACAATTGGTATATTATAAATTTTTGATCTGGTTTGTGAAAACAATTTCATTAAATCCGCATTATTTTTTAGGGTTGAACCCGTAACAAGTACTTCCATATTAGTTAAAATATCTGCCCTTGATTTGACCAAACCACGCTGATACTTCATCTTTTTATTTCTCTTTGCTCTGGATTTTATCTGTTTTAAAGATTGAAGTTCTTCAGCTGTTTTTTCAGGCATTTTCTTTGCAAGAGAGAGCAGTTGTTTCATAATATCTTTTTCGTACGGATTATTTTTCGTATAAATTTCGTCTGCAATTCTTTGAAGCTTATACACAAACTCCTTTGCACTAAAAGGAAGCTGCACCGGCTTATGATTCAATTTTTTATATATTATACTCATCAAATTATGGAAGTCTTTCAATTGCTCTGGTGGCATTTCTTTGGCCATCTCAGTTAATTCATCAAATATCGGTTGCTGAGTCTCCAGCAATTTTTTATTATGCAAGGGAGCAATACTCAAAACAACATCTTCTAATTTATATTGTGGCTGTGTTTTTGCAATATTTTTAACAATATTAAAAAATTGTCTTTCAACGGTATGAAAGCTGTTCTCATATTTTATTAAGAGCTTTACAACATTTTTTATTGATTTGGAAAATACATTTTTTGAAGAAAATTCTTCCAGAATCCGCGGCTCGATTACAATTTTACCCGAGTACATATCAGGAACACCATACACCATTAACTTTCTAAGTGCTTCCGCATTTGTCGCACTTCTTCCAAAACTCACAGTATCAACCGCTAAAGGTGCTCTCAACACTGCTGTGCTGCGTTGTGAATAATCGTTGCGATTATTTATCCTGACTGGAAGTATTGTATATTGATTTGATAAAATTTGTAAAATTTTCATTGTTGTTTTTTTGTTGTTAATTGAAAAACTGATAAATATTTTTTTTTGCTACTAAAAAAGGAAGATAAAATTATCTTCCTTTTTCATACTTTATGCAGAAACCGGAGATGTTGATTTTTTCCTATCTTCCCAGATATCAACAAGTGTTGAACAGAAGAAAATACTTGAATATGTTCCAACTGCAATACCGAGAATCATAGCAAGAACAAAATCACGTGTTGTTACCCCGCCCCAGAAATATAATGCTGTAAGAGTTAACAATGTTGTTAATGAAGTATTAATGCTTCTAGCAAGAGTCTGGTTAACACTTCCGTTCATAATTTCAGAGAATGTCATCTTCTTAGAATAATATTTCAAATTCTCACGAACTCTGTCAAATACAACAATTGTATCGTGTACCGAAAAACCTATTACAGTCAAAAGTGCTGTTACAAATAATGCATCAATCTGTACATCATAAAATAAACCCAGTATTGAGAATACACCGCACACAAACAAAGTATCGTGAACAAGCCCTAAAATTGCAGCAAGAGCATAATCAAACTGAAATCGCATTGTAAGATACGCAATAATACCAAGCAGTGCAAGTGATAACGCAATTAATGAATTTTTAAACAACTCCGCTCCGAGTGTCGGACCGACAGATGCAACCTGAACCAGCTCCGGCGATGAAAATTCCTGATTCATTATATTTGTAATTTTTTCCTGATCTGCAGAACCTTCCTCAATAAACTTTGTCCTTACAGATAAAATCGCTTTTGTATCTGTATTTTGCTGTGAATTTACATTAATAATCTGCAAGTACGGATTTTCTATTCCTCCACTTTCCAGAGATTTCCTTACATCGGAAAGTTTATCGTTAGAAATAGTTTCCTTTACACCATACTGCAAAGTTGTTCCGCCTGTATAATCAATACCGACCTTCATAGGAGTATGCGTAGGATAAGTCATTGTTGAATATACCATTGCAATTATTCCCGGCAGGAGCAAGATTGCAGAGATTGCTAAAAATAAAAATCTATATTTTACAATATTTAACTTCATAATCTATCTTCCTTATAATTTGTACTAATCTAAAATACCAAATTTTGCTTTTTCACGTTTTGTCTCTACAGCTTGATAACCTTCCTCAATATCACTCTTGCGCAAACCAAATAAAGCCGGATGAGTAAGTTTTCCTGTACCGAAAATTAAATGCATAAAGTTCTTTGTTATTGTAATTGCACTAAACATTGATACAATTACACCTAATGCAAGAGTCAGAGCAAAACCTTTAACAATACTTGTACCGCAGCAATATAAAATTACACAGGTAATAATAGTCGTCATATTTGAGTCAAAAATACTTGTGAAAGCTCTGTCAAAACCGGAATTTATTGCAGTAAAGAGTGTTCTTCCCGCTTTCAATTCTTCTTTTGTTCTCTCAAAAATCAAAATATTTGCATCAACCGCCATACCGATACTCAGAATAAAACCTGCAATACCGGCAAGAGTTAAAGTTACAGGAATAATTTTAAATAGCGCAAAAAGTATCAAACCGTATATTACAAGTGCAATATCTGCAATCAAACCAGGGGCTCTGTAATAAGCAACCATAAATATTATTACAAACCCCAGACCAATAGCACCCGCCATTTTGGATTTTGCAATACTATCTGCACCAAGAGTAGGTCCTACAGTGTTTTCTTCAATAATTTTCGCAGGAACAGGAAGCGCACCGGCATTTAACAAATCAACCATTTTCTTTGCTTCTTCATAAACAAACCCGCTGTCACCGCCAGAAATTTGAGCCCTGCCGCCAGTAATTGCTTCTCTGATAACCGGAGCAGACTGAAGCTCGCCATTAAAGAATATTGCCATAGGCTGACCAACCAACTGTTTTGTTAAATCAGCAAATTTCTTTGTACCTTCTGTATTAAACTCTAAATCTACAACCCACTGACCATTTTGTGAATTTGTACTTAAATTTGCTTTAGACAAGTCCTTACCGGTAAGCCCCGTTGCTTCCCACTCAGGTTCGCCGTCTTTCATAACAGGTTTTCTAAAATCGAGTTCAGCAGTCTCGCCTATATAAGCTTTTGCCTGCTCTAAATCAGAAACATCCGGTATTTCTACAACCAATCTTCTATCTCCGGATCTCTGCACAATCGTTTCTGATACACCAAGTTTATTTACCCTGTTTTCTATTGCAAACTGCAAACTGGACATCATATCCGGAGTGATTTGTGCAATTGTTTTGCTTGTCTGTGCTTCCAAAACCAAGCGGGAACCTCCGACTAAATCAAGCCCCAGTTTTGTAGGTTTTGTGCAAATAACATAAATACTGGCAAT
This sequence comes from uncultured Vampirovibrio sp., assembly GCA_964643455.1. GTDB lineage: Bacteria > Cyanobacteriota > Vampirovibrionia > Gastranaerophilales > Gastranaerophilaceae > CAG-196. Next base: position 12,546 of record CAZXQM010000054.1, read on the forward strand.
TACTATTGCTACAATTACCCAAAACAGTATTAGCTTATTCTTCATTTTTATATACTCCTTTTATTCCACATGAATGGTAAATAATTGCAAGTTTAGAAGTTTAACTGTGAAGAAAAAAGTTAGAAATTTATATGCACTTGAGTGAACTTATTTCTTCTAACCTTCTAAACTTATCCCTTTCTAAACTTTTAATTATTCTATTATTTTACCTCAAATAAGAAAATATATTCCTTACCCGACTGTCTAAATTGAATCAAGCGTGAAAATTAAATCAGCTTTTTCAGCTTTAGTAAGCTCAACAAGAGGTCGTCTTACATAATCCGGAATTATATCTCTGTATGCCAGAGCAGCTTTTACCGGCACCGGATTTGGTGCCATAAAAAGTTTTTTGAAAATCGGATAAAGTTTCTGATGCATATTTCTTGCCGTCATAACATCTCCGGTTTTAAAATTCCTTATCATTGACTTAATCTCTTTACCAAAAAGATGAGAAGTTACAGATATTACACCATGTGCCCCTACTGATAGCATCGGCAGCGTAAGACTATCATCTCCGGAATAAATAACAAAATCTTTAGGACAACTCATCTTTATCTCCGTAATAACATCCATATCACCAAAACTCTGTTTTAAACCAACAATATTCTCATATTTTCTCGCAAGAGTCTTAATTGTATCTACCGACATATT
>CAZXQM010000055.1:0-13008 GCA_964643455.1 uncultured Vampirovibrio sp.
AAACCTGCAGATATTTCGGTTCTGATGGTTATGCTGGGGAAGTAAGTTAATAATTTTTGACCAAACAGGTTCGTTTTGGCGGATATAGTAGTTCTGTCCGATAACAGATTAATTATTCATTATGCAGCTTTCACATATATGAATGCAAGAGCTAGACAGAAGAATATAAACAGAACCAGAATTACAGGTATAAGGTTTATTGTAAATACAGTAATGCCAACATTAGGATTATAATCTCTAAAATATCGCCCTTTTCCGTCTTTGAATTTGTTAAAACATATAAGAATTAAGTCAATGTATGCCCAAATACCACAGCCACCAAGAGTCAACAGCTGAGCAATTCCTATAGGAATATTACCGGTGTAGAATCTGTGTATGCCGAAACATCCTAGAAACCAGGCAAACAAAAGTGTTGTAAGAAACTTCGGCGGGTTATCGGATTGCAGATTATTAGTGTTTTGGAGCCATTCTTTGCAGTTATAACAGTGAGTTGCCTCAGCCTGAATTTCCGCTCCGCAATTTGGACATTTTTTTGTAACCATATTTTATCCTTGCAAAGTAATTAAGAATATACAAAAAATATATCCTAAAATACCAAGTATGAGGAATGCAGCCCAGATAAAGAAAAATGCTAAGCCCAGTGTTTTATTGTATCCTTCTAATTCCTGATTATCACTATCCTTATAGTTATTAAAGCAAATATTTACAAAATCAACTAATGTCCATATTCCACATCCGCCGGCAGTTAAAAGCTGTATGATACCTATACCAACGTATCCGGTATAAAATCTATGAATACCTAATCCGCCTAAAAAGAATGACAAAATGAGCGTTGCCGCGTAACTTTTTGGTTGCTGCATAATTAAACCTCTTTTTCTTTGTGCCGAAAATTTTTCGACTTGTTATAACTATTCTTTGATTTTAACTCTCTTACAAGTGTTGATAACCATATATAAATTAATAACGGTGCAACAATTATTATTCTCGGGTTATAAGTATATGCTTCTTTAAAATGCAGATGAAATATTTCACTAAAAGCACGTGTAATACCGCACCCCCAGCATTCATGTCCTATAATCAATTTAAAAATACATAGCGTAGGGTTATTGTAAATTACTAAAACTTGCACTCCCAAATAGAAAATCAATGGAAGCAGAATTAGAATACAGATATTCAAATTTTCTCTTCTGAAGAGTTCAAACATCTTATTTTATATATCGGTTATTATTATAAAAACTCTAAGCTATCTATAATAAAATCGTCTTTTTGTACTAATTTCTTTTACGATTTTACTTTTTTTTCATTCTAGTATTTATTTTGAATAAGTTAGTGATAGGAATGTAAAATTTTGTTAAGCTATCATAATATATACTAAAGATTTTTTTTATTCTGCCGTTATAAAAACTATGGCAAATATAAAACTTGAATTGACCGTTTTTAATCAATATATTATAAATAACGGGATTGAGGTTAATAATGACGAGCTTGCAGAATTAAATTCAATATTTAAAGAATGTGATATTGAAACCGAAAATGGAGAAAAAGGGGCTGATAACAAGTTAACCGGAGATGAGGTGCGAACTTTTTTTTCAAAGCTTTCCTGTAATCTTAAGAAACTTATAGATAAATATCTTATAGATACTAACATAGAATATGCAGAAGAAGTTGCTTCCAAATCAAATAACCCAAAGGCAGACAATCGTGGAATACAATTGAGTTTGGTAACCTGCGAAAGAACTCAGGAAGAACAAGTTCAATTTAAAGAAACTCTAGAAAAAGCAAAATCAATACTTATACAAAATAAAGATATGCTGGCTCTTACAGATGAAGAAATTAAATACATAAATTCTGCAACTACAGAATCTGTAAATTTTGGTGCTGCAAGATATGACAGGAACACTGGCGATTGTATAAAATTCAATATGAATAATTCTATACCATCACAAAGTAATTTAATAAAAATTCTTTTACATGAAGTTAATCACGCAGTGATAAAAAGCGAATATAATTCGCAAGCGGAAGAGCGAGAGTGTGAAACAAAGGCAATAGTACGTACATACTTGCTTTATGAACAAGGATTAGTTGAAGATGCGCCAATTTATCAATCGCAAAAAAACGGAAATTTATTTTTAATTTCTGATTTTAAAGATGAACAAACACTTGCCAATTTTATTGATCTGTGGCTTGATGAGTGTAATTATCGAGGACTGCCGGAGGAATAGTGATTCTGTTCAATATTGTCCGTTCTACGTCTCAAAATTAAACATCTTAACCTCTCAAGCATTTTTTAACACACTTTTTAAACTTTATACCTAACAAGGCTCTAGCTTTTTGTATCAGCTCTCTTGATAAAATAAATTCAACGGTCTATAATCGTTTATTGCAAATCAAAAAGAGAGAGTAGGAGTAAAATATGAAAATATTATTCGCATCGGCAGAAGTTGCCCCTTTTTCTAAAGCCGGAGGGCTTTCTGATGTAGTCGGGAGTTTACCCAAAGCACTGGAAAAAGATGCCGAAATTGCTATTTTTACTCCGCTTCATGGATGTGTTGATTACAATAGGTGGGGGCTTAAGGAACTTGAAAATTCAGAGATGTGGATAACTTTTGGATGTTCCCCGCAAAAATTTAAACTTCATATGACAAAGCTTCCCGGAACAAATATCAATGTATTTTTTGTACAGAACGACTGGTATTTTTCCTGTTTTCACGAAGTTTATCCGAAATGGCTGGATCCACGCTATGAGCATGAAAGATACATTGCTTTTTCTCTGGCAACATTAGAATACGCAAAGCAGCTTAATTTCAGAGCAGATATAATTCACTCTAATGACTGGCATACAGCAATGATACCTTTATATATCAAAGCCAATTATAAGTTTGATGAATTCTGGTCTAAAACTAAAAATGTTTTTGAAATCCATAACCTTGCATATCAGGGTGTCTGGTTTGAAGATATTCTGGATTTCGCAAATATGAGAAAGGATATTGTATTTAACGAATGGGGCTGCGAACATTACGGACGTGTTAATTGGATGAAAGGTGCAATTAATTATTCTGACCGAATTATTGCTGTTTCACCTAATTACGCTAAAGAAATTCTGACCGGTGAATACGGTGAGGGTATGGATTATACCCTTAGGGGGCATACTAATAAACTTATCGGTATTGTTAACGGTATTGACTATGATGTTTTTAATCCGAAAACAGATAAAACTATCGTTAAAAATTATGATGTAAATTCAATTGAAAACAAAGAAGAAAATAAGAAAAAAATCCTTGAATATTTTGGACTCAAATACAATCCGGAAAGACCGCTGATTGCACTTATTTCAAGGCTTGTAGAACAAAAAGGTCTGGATTTAATCCGTCAGGTTGAAAACGATTTAAGAAATCTGGATGCTGATTTTATTTTTCTTGGCTCAGGCGATAAGTCTTATGAGAATTTATTTATCTGGCTTTCCAATAATACTCCAAATATCAGAACGTATGTCGGTTATAGAGGTGATTTGGCAAACCTGATTTATGCCGGTTCTGATTTCTTCCTGATGCCTTCAAAGTTTGAACCGTGCGGGCTTTCGCAACTGATTGCGATGCATTATGGCTCACTTCCTATAGTAAGAGCAACCGGAGGACTTGAAGATACTGTTACCGGATATCCGCTGGACAATTCAACAGGGTTTAAGTTCTGGGGATATGACGGTTGGGCAATGAAGGATGCCATTTGTACCGCAATGTATGTATATAAAGACAAATACACTTTGAATGCAATGAGAAAATCTGCAATGGAGGCTGATTTCAGCTGGAAAGAAAGTGCTAAAAAGTATCTGGAGATGTACAAATCTCTGCTCTAATTATTTGCAGAAAAACTAACTTTTTGTCTTTGGTGTTATAATATTAAGTAAAAAAAGGGTGGCATTAACGAGAAATCTGCCACCACTGAGTCGTAATACTGAAAGTTAATTGTTTTGGAAATCTCTTATATGTACTTTTGGTACAACGGACATTCCCGGTATAATTTTGTATTCCTTAGGGTCGATGTCTTCTGTAAATACAATCTTAACAGGGATTCTTTGCACGATTTTTACAAAAGAACCAACCGCATTTTCCGGCGGAAATAAACTTGCTTTTGCGCCAGAACTTCTCTGTATACTGTCAATTTTTCCTTTAAAGACTTTATCCGGATAAGTATCTATTTTGATATCAACATCCATACCTTCTTTCATATGTGTAAGTTGAGTTTCCTTATAATTTGCAACAACCCATACATTGTGCGGAACAATTACAAAAAGAGGGCTGCCTGGCTGAACCATCATACCGACTTCTACTTTTTTATTAGAAACAGTACCGTCAATTGGTGCTAAAATATCAGTGTATTCTAGTGCTAGTTCTGCCGCGCGTTTTTGCGCTTTTAATACATTTAAATCAGCATCGGCAACTTTTGCATTTTGAGACGGGTCTTGTGAAAATATTGACTGATCCGCATTGGTATGCTCTGCTTGTTTGCTTTCAAGGTTTGTTCTTGCCTGATCAAGTCTTTGTTTAGAAACAGCACCTGCAGCATACAGATTTTCATATCTTTCCAAATCTTTTTTTGCAAGCTCAATTTCGGCATTCGCTGCATTTAAGTTGGCATGTGCATTTTCTTGGTTAAGCAAAGCTCTTTCATACGCCGCATTGGCTTGATCGAGTTTTACCTGATAATCAATTTTATCAATAACAGCAACAACCTGTCCTGCTTTTACCGGCTGGTTATCATCAACTAATACTTTTACAATTTGACCTGAGACTTTCGGGGAAACTGAAACCGTTGTTGTTTCAACGTAAGCATCATCAGTTGTTTGGTATCCGAGAAAATCCCAGATAAAATATCCTGTCGCTAAAATGCCTAAAGTTACAAGTGTTGCAAAAATATAACGTTTTCTAACAGGTACTTTTTTTCTATTATTTCTTTCTCTTTTATTCTCTTCGCTCATTTTTTCACCTTTACTATTCCTATATTTGTATTTCCAGTGTTTCGTTTAAAATTTCTCTCAATTCTTTTAGTGAGTCTTTTAACTTTGTTAAACCGCTTTTATTAATCTTTTCTGTAACAAGAGTAAAATGTGGTTTAGTCTTTGCAGTAATTTCTTCTGCTTTTAAAATGCCGGCTTCTGTAATTTCTGCTATCTTAACAGGTCTGTTATTTTTTATTGATAGTTTTCTTGTAATGAATCCCTTTTTTTCTAAACTATCAAGAATTTTCCCCGTATTAGCTCTGTCTTTAAGTATTAACTTTGCTAAATCTCTCTGGCATATATTGGGATTACATATTAATGTATCCAGAGTCGAAAACTCATCTGGTGTGATACCTGCTTCAAGTTTTTCAAAAACTTGTTGACCTAAAAGTTTACAATATTTTGCAGTCAATTCTATATGATAAAATACAGTATCTGTAAAATGATTTTGCAATTTTGTAAATCCCCTGTTTGGTGTATGTTTATTTTACAACATGTTGCAAATGCAACATAGTTATGTTATCATTCTTATTAGAAAAAATCAAGTACCTTGGAGAAAAGAAATGAAAAAAATATTAACGTTGGCGATATTATTATCGCTTGGGATGGGGAATGCTGTTACGGTTCTTGCTGCGGAGAAAACTGTTTTGAGGGCAGGAGCTGAGCAGACTGTTGATAACGATAAGAATGCTAAACAAGAGAAGAAGAAAAAATCAGAAAAGATTAAACCGGCAAAAAATAAATACGAGTATGTCAATATGGCATGGTGGGAACAGTTTAATGATGATATTTTAAAAGATTATATAGTTAAAGCTGTTGAAAATAACAAAGATTTAAAAATGGCAACATTGACTATTGATGAATATTATCAAAACGTCATTTCTCAAAGAGCCGGCGAGCTTCCGCAATTACAGGCTGGTTTTTTACCCGGTTATGGCGGTATTATGAATCATGAAAATGGAAGTTTTATGCTGCCGATTATAGCTAACTATGAAATTGACTTTTTAGGCAAAAATCATAACAAAACAACTGCAATAAGAAAGTTGTATGAAGCATCTATTCTTGATGAGCAGGCTGCATATATTTCTATTGCTTCTTCTGTGGGAAGTGTTTATATAAATATTGTAAAATTGGATGCAATGATTGACTTGCAGGAAGATATTGTAAACTTGAGAAAAGAAATTTTTGAGATTATGTCTGTAAGCAATGCAGAGGGTATTGTTTCAACTTCTGATTTAGTAAAAGCAAATCAAGCATACATCTCAGGTGTTGCGGACTTAACAGATCTTAAAAAAGAGCGGACAAAGCTGCTTCATCAACTGGCTGTTTTAACAGGTGACAGTCCTAATAATATCGAAGAATACAAAAGAATTGATTACAGGGATTTGGCTTTTTCCGGCAGTATTCCTGAATTTGTAAATTCTGATATTATTATGAATCGCCCGGATTATTTGCGAGCTGAAAAAATGCTGGAAAAAGCCGGTATTGATGTTAAAGTTGCGAGAAAGGAAATGCTCCCTACATTGAATCTTGGCGGCTTGCTTCTTTTTAATGCGACTAACTTGGGCAGCTTGTTTACAACTTCAAATATGTTATGGGGTTTTGGCGGCGGGTTAATACAGCCTTTATTTATGGGCGGAAAAATCAGAGCTAACCTTAAATCTAAAAAGATTGCTTATGAAAAGAGCTTGAAAAATTACGAGAAAGTTAATTTGACTTCTATGCAAGAAGTTAATGATTCACTTGTGTCTATAAATATGGATAGAGAAAAACTTTCCAGACAGAAGAAAATTCAGGAACTTGAAAAGAAGGATTTTGCAATATCACAAACAAAATTTGAGCAGGGTGTAATTGCAAAATTGGATTTAAATCAACTGGAAGAAAATCTTTTAAGCATAAATAAAATCGTTTATTCAAGCGAATTTGATTGCATGATTGATTACATAAGTTTCTATAAAGCAATTGCAGCCCAGAACATTCCGCAGGATGTTCAGGAAGGTTAAAATAAAATATATATCAGTAAGGCGCAGCTTGTACAAGCTGCGCCTTATTATTTGCAGCCTTCATCTTCACTGTCAATAAGTCCGTCATAGTCATTATCCAGACCATCAAAGCAGGAACCGATTGAGTCAATTCCTTCGGCACGCGGAAATCCTTGCAGCCATTTATCAGGGATTTTATTCCACAAATACAGGAAAAATTCACGGTAAAATACTGCTGCGTCAGTATCATCTAGTATAATCGTATTTTCGTCATTTCTGTTCTCACCGCTGTAGGAAAAATTCATTGAGCCGAGAATTAAATACCTGTCATCTATTATCATTGTTTTTGAGTGAAGCTTGCCGGCAAAATTTTCGATTTTTACCGGAATGCCGGCGGCTCTAAGTTCTTTAACTTTTGAATGTTTAGCGGAAGCATTGAGAGCATCTGCTATTATTTTCACATCGACTCCGCGTTGCTTTGCAAGAGTCAGTTCTTTAATAATTTTATTTTCTATTATTATAAATGCCGGAATATAGATGTAGTTTTTTGAATTTTTGATTAAAGGTAAAATCCCGTTTGCAATTGTTTTATCTTGCGGTGAAAAATAAATATTTCCGGCATTATGCACTGAAATTTTTTCCGTATGAAATTTACCCCTGTACATTTGTTCAAATTCTTTTGTATAAATTTCTGCTGCTTCCGGAGAATCAATTACAATAAGCGCATTTGAATTGTATCCGGACATGTCCGTGTATGAAAGGTTTGCCGAACCGGTTATTACTATTTTGTTATCAATAACGAAAAATTTATCATGCATAATGTATCTTGCATTAGCAGAATTAATATCACTTTTTGAATCTTGAATTATGTTGGCAAGGTATAAAGTATCTTCATAAATATTATTACCGTTATTATCAGAATCGTAAATCAAGCGGATTTTTACACCTCGTTTTCTTGCATTGATTAAGGCCTGTTCAATATCAGGAAGGGAAGAGTAACCGTAGATAGCCATATCTATTGCTTTTTGTGCATTATTAATGTTATTCAAAATTTCCTGACAGATGTCTGATGAACAAGCTCTATCCGGTTTTAGTTTTACAGTATAATCAGAAAGGATTAATTTTATATTTTTTATTTTTATATTTAATTTATTTGAAGTTGAAGCAGTAATTTTCTGAGGTTTGTTTTTCTTATAGTTTTGGCGAATTACGAGCAAGTCTTCATACTCTTTGGAGATGGGATATATTTTATCAGAATTTACATCAAGCATTGAATAGTTTGAATTTTTTACAGTCTGAATTAACTTTGTACCCGCAGATTCATTACAAAAGCTGCCGTTTTTTATGCAGTAAGGTGAATTCTTAAATTTTGTCAGATAATTAAATCTCCGATATATGAGTTTATCGTTGTAAATGTTTACTACAGTTCCTTTAAGAATATTTTCTGCCCAATACTTTCCGAGCTTTCCGATGATGAATGCCTCTTCTTCGTCCAAACCGAAAGACTGTGCTAATTTTTTATTTTTCTCACTGAAAACAGGGTCAAAGGTTTCATATCCGGCAATTTCAAAGTTGTTACCATTATCAAGCACTATCAAGACAGGTGAAATGATTTCTTTTACATAAAATTTATTCTCCTTCGGTGCTAAAAATACCGTAAAGAAAATAAAGAGAACAATAATTAGAGCTATACACCAGATTCTTCTTTGCACTCAGTTTCGCTCCCGTGTGAATAATACAATTCTTTATAGTTAGTTATTTCATATCCGAGCATTTCAATTTTTTCTTTTAATTTTAAGTTTTTTGTAATTTGAAATTCCGTAAAATGACCATCTATAATTTCATCTTCATACCTGCACGGATGAATCAGCGCTTCTGCAATAGTTTTATCAGGTTTGATTGCCATAAGTCCGTGTGATACGGTAAGACTATCCATCATTGATGTATAAGCTACTCCCAGAAGATATTTATTCGTATGTAAGTTGTATTTTTGAACGGTGTTTTTATTTATTAATGTAAAGCCGTTTAATAATGCAACTTTGATAAGGTTTATCGGATATTTTATTGTCAGATGCTTAAATACACTTGGGATAATATAAGGTTTTTCATACTGGGTACGAATCTGTTTTATTTGATATTCTTTTGCAAGTTTTGATACCAGTTCAAAAATTTTAGGTATTGAATGAACGTGGACGTGCGAATCAATATGTGAAACACCCGTGTGTTTTAAAACCTCTTCGATTTGGGCTCTGAATTCTTTTTCCAGTTGTTCCATAAAAGTATTATCTTTAGTATTCAAAGATTTAATCAACAATTTCCCGAAAGAATTATTGAAATTGCCGTTCTTATCTGTTAGACAATCTAAGCCCGAATGCAAAGATTTTCCTTCAATGACATTTAGGTGAATTCCGACGCCCAAATTTGGACAGGCAGGAATAATTTTTTTCCACGCTTCTTCAAATGCATTGCCGTTGGCTACAAGACTTGCACTTCTCAGTATGCCGGATGAATATCCTTCCAGCACCGCCCTGTTGAAAGCTTCACTCATTCCGAAATCATCGGCATTAAGAATAAATTTTTTGTCAGACATAAATCTCCTTTTACAGGTAATGGAAGCTTGTGAATGTTATTGAGATTATCTAATTCTTCTACCTTTCAATTTTTGAGTTGGAGTCGTTATTCACTAATTTTCTATTTATTGTATTATAGTTTTAAGAGGAATACAATGTTCAGAAGAAAATCCAAACTTGCAATTATTATTCCGTGTTTCAACGAAGAGCTGGTAATAAGATCTACCGTTGAAACTCTTCTAGGTGTTTTAGACAGGATTATTGCAAGAGGTAAAATTTCCAGAGACAGTTATATTTATATTATTGATGATGGTTCGAATGATAGAACCTGGAGTATTATTGAAGAACTTCATAATACTTATGGAAGAAGAGTCAAGGGGGGTAAATTTTTAAGGAATTATGGAAACCAGAAGGCATTGATAGCCGGGCTTCTTGGCGCAAAGAATATTGGATGTGATTGTGCTGTAACGATTGATGCGGATTTGCAGCAGGATGAAAATGCAATAGAAACTTTTATTGATGAATTTCATAAAGGCGCAGAAATTGTTTCCGGTATAAGAAATGACAGAAAAACTGATACGTTTTTCAAAAAGTTTACTGCGTTTTGTTTTTATAAACTTATGAATATTTTAGGTGTAAAAATCCCTTTAAATCATTCTGATTACAGGCTTGTAAGTTATAGAGCATTGGAGATTCTTGAAAAATATTCTGAAACAGGGCTTTTTTTAAGAGGTTTTTTTCACGAGCTTGGGCTTAAAACAACTTATGTAAATTTTAATGTGAAACCGAGAAAAGCAGGTGAATCTAAGTACAATCTTTTTTCGCTTACAAGTCTTGCACTCAACGGCATTACTGCATACAGTGTAGTACCTTTGAGAATTATTGCTGTGATGGGTGTTCTTATAATTTTAGGCAGTTTTCTTCTTGCTTTAGAAATTATTTTTGAGAAATATTTTCTTCACGATACACCGAGCGGGTGGGCTACACTTGTAGTTTTGCTTGTATTTTTTGGCGGAGTGCAAACCTTTTGCCTTGGTATAATGGGTGAGTACCTCGGACAAGTATTCAACGAGGTTAAAGCAAGACCGAGGTATATTAAAGAAAAAGAGCTGGTGTAGAGAGTATTTGGACTAATGCTAAATAGAAAAATATATAGCTCATAATTGTTTAATTAACCAATTTGTACATTAACATTGCAACTAAACGTTATGTTAAGAACTTAAGAATTGTAGGTCAAGCATTGCCTTACAAAAACTATGAGTAGATGTATTTTACTGGTGCAGGGAGAAATAAGGTTATAAATTAGCAGTTATTCCGGAAGTAAAGGCATTAGCTTTGTGAGTGTGGTTTAAAAGTTTTATTAAAACTTTTTATAATATCAACAGTTTTGAGCCATTTTTAATAAAAATAAAACTACACAAATATTAAACAAAAAAATTATTGCAACGGAACAATGTCCAACTTATATCCAAGCGGTACAAGAATTTTTAATAATGTATCTATCTGAGGAGCTGTTTTTGATTTTTCCAGCCTCGCCAGATATTCTTGTTTAATATTACATTTCTTGGCAAACTCTGATTGAGTTAAGCCCAATTCTTTTCTGATTTCAATAATTTTTCCCATAAGTTCAACTTTGAGGTCAATTTCAGCGAGTTCTTCTTTTGAAAGTTCAAGGGAGTCTTTAAAATCAGTCCAATCAGCACTATATTTTTTATTTTGATTATCCATTTTATAAGTTCCTTTCATTAAAGTCTTTCATTAGTCGCATAGCTTTTTCTATTTCCCTTCTGGGAGTTTTCTGCGTACGTTTTACAAAGTGGTTAAGTATCACGTATCTGTTTTCCTGTTTGAAAAAGAAGAAAAATCTATCTCTCAAGGGACGCAGTTCAAAGATTTCGCAGTCTATGTGTTTTATATATGGTTCTCCGAGTTCAGTTCCATAGGCTTCAAGCATCTCCATATATTCCACAATTTTATTAAGTTTTATTCTTGCATCTTTTGACTTTATGGATTTATTTTTAAGCTCCATAATATAATCTTGAGCTTCTGAATATCCGTTGTTATCCTGCCAAAAGACAATTTTATATTTTTTACTCATATTTACTATATCTATATTATAACTAATTAGTTATAATATTTCAACTCTATATGCTAAAACTTTTTTTAAATTAGCACCCATCCTGACCTTCCCTCAAAAGGGAAGGAGTATGCAATGGTTATCTTCTTATCTTATAATGCCCTTAGACTGTTAAAAACTGTAGGTCAAGCATTGCCTTACAAAAACTATAGGTAAGTGTATTTTATTAGTAAAGTTAGTTAAAATCTCTGCATCCTTCACATTTCACTCCCGAAAAGAAAGCCGGTAATACTTCTTGCGTGCCAACTCATGAATAATCCCTTTTTAAAATGTTAAGTTTTGTAACAAACTTTTCCTTGAAAAGTCAATTTTTAGATGAGAAAAAACTTTATAAATGTATAAGGTATTTTAAATAATAGTTAGTAGGGAAAGGTGGTTTTTTATGGCTTCGGGTTATGGTATTTCAAGTATAGGTTCGTATGCAAATGATCCTTATTTTATGTATGCTCTCAATTCATACAATCCTAATTTTATGGGAACTCAGCAATCTGCGCAGGCTGTACCGCAGTATAGCGTGCCGGAAACAACATCTGTAACAACTCCTGAAATAGCTGTAGACCCTACATTTAAGGGTTATGAAAAGACTAGTGACAGCGGCAGCAGCACGGGTAAACTTGTTGCCGGAGGATTAATGCTTGCCGGTGGTGCTCTTGCTTGTATCAAGGCATATAAAAAAGGCGACGGTACCGGCGTAAAGAAAATGCTTAACGGATTTAAGCAATATGGTCAGAAATTCCTCGGAACTTCTGCAAAGGAAACGGCAGAAAAAGCAGCTGGAAAAGCTGATGACGCTGCAGCCAGAATCTCCGGTATTATAAGAGATGGCGGTAAAAACTTACAAGAATATACAATTAAAAAAGACGGTATGTCATTTGTTATGAAAAACGGCAAACCTGTTAAGATTATTACACAAGATAAAAAAGTTATAGAAAAAGCTTCAGAAGTAGCAAAATGGGTTCGCAATAACCCGTCAGTAAGAAATGAAGTAAATAATATGAACCTTACCGGCAAGCTTCCTAAAGGTGTAAGCCTCTCCTATACAAAAGAAATTGCTGATGGTAAAAACTTGTACAGATTAACCGTAGAAAATGGAAAAGTTGTAAAAGCAGCAAGCAAAGATAAAGCAGGAAATTGGGTTGAAGTTACAAAAGACCAGTTTGATGGATTTATCAAAAATCACGCTAAACAGGTTAAAGAAGCTGAAACTCTGCAGAAAACACTCTCTGGTCAGAAAGTACAAATACTGAATAAAAAAGGTAAACTTGTTAAACAAACCGGAAATGTTCAAATGAATGTAAGAAACGGTCAGGTTGTTTCTGCCAA
>CAZXQM010000056.1:0-12997 GCA_964643455.1 uncultured Vampirovibrio sp.
TTGCAATATATTTCTTACTCAAAATCATTAATAATTTCCTTACCAATATGCCTTTTTTCACATTTTAAAAAACTTGATAAATATTTTGCACCGGTTTGAATATTTTTAATGTTTTCTGGCTCACTCCAACCCTTCTTTAATATAATTTTTAATATCTTTAATCAGATTAGAGCGCTTATGTTCCCATATCCATTTTCCTAACGGGTGTTTTTTGTAAAAATATTTCCTGTTTCTTTCGTAAATTTCTGATTTAATACCTGAACTTGTTGTGCTGTGGTTGTGAAAAACAAATGATATATTTGAAGTTGCAAGGCTGAATCCGGCATACAACGCTCTCAGGCAATAATCCTGATCTTCCCAGAAAGCAGGTGTGAAATTTTCATCCATCAAACCTATTTTTTCTATTACTTCACGCTTTATTATTACGCAGCTAAACAACGGCTCAAGCATATACTTTAACGGCTCTTCAAACCGTTTCAGATAACCTTTGTAATACATTATATAGTTTTCAGGCGTTAATTTTTTCTTGAAAAATTTTCTTCTGCCCGCATCTCTCGGTGCAGCCATACCAAGCTGGGTGTCGTATTCAAAAATCTTTAAAGTATTTTCAAGCCAATCCGGAGTAAATAAAATATCGTTATTCAAAAGTCCGATATATTCATATTTGGACTTCAAAGCAAGTTTTATTCCCTGATTATTTGCTTTTGAATACCCGAAATTCTCTTTGTTATAAATAACTTTGAGATTAGAATGTTCTTTTTCAAAATTTTTTAAATACTCGGTTGTATTATCAGTAGAACCGTTGTCAATGATAATTAAATCAAAAACCTCAGAATCCGTATAGCGGTATATAGAATCCAAAAACAGCTTTGTAGCCTGCTCAAACTTATTATATACCGGTGTTATAATTACGACTTTTTTCATTTTAATTTACACTGCAACTAAATCTATTAATTTTTATATTATCATAACAAAAACTATTAGTATACAGTTTGAAATAAACGAAAAATTCCGCAATATTTTCCCTGTTTTGAACTTTGAAAGAAAAAAGTTTTTAATATCGAACTCTTTATTCTTGCGCGTTGGTTGTTATTGTACAAACATTGCTGTCCTGCATGTATTTGTTCCATACTTTTGATACAGGATTATTTTGAGCAGTATTTATATCGGAAAGGTCAGGACTTTCACCGGAATACTGTACTACAAGTTCGTACGCATCAATTACGGAAGCTAATTCTTCCAGCTGAGGCTTGGTGAATTTGCAGACAATATTTGATTCTATATTCATAAAATTTACATTTTCCTGATAAATACATTTATCACCGTCCTTGCCGACAATTTTTTTGTTAGATTGGACAGTAGTTTGAAGCATATTGACAGAACCGCTGTCAGAAAAGGACGAGCAATTTCTTAATGCGTCCGTAAATTTAACGTCTTTTGCATAAACACTTATAGCGATTCCTGTAAGAATTAAAGCAGCGAATAACTTTTTATTAAACATCTTTAAACCTCTTTTTTCTACCTGATTAAAATACTGGTTTTATTTCTTTTTACGGTCCTGGCGGTCTCATTTCGTGTTGTACTTTTTTACTGTTTTTAATTCCTGTAAGAATTACATCACCTTCATTAATTTTATCAGTTATAATTTCTGTATAAGAATCATCGCTTGCACCTGTTTCGATATCAATACGTACAAGCTTCATGCCGTTTTTCATCCATAAACCTTGAGTTTTATATTTTTTCCCGTTGGTATCCGGAGTAAATTTCAATGCCATATTAGGAACAGTAAGTACATCTTCGTTTTGTGCAGTAATTATTGAAACATTGGCAGTCATACCCGGTTTTAGTTTCAAATCAGAATTGTCAACTGTTACAATTACGGAATAAGTTACAACGTTAGAAGTTGTAGTAGGCGAAATTCTTACCTGTGTTACTTTTCCGTGAAAAATACTGTTCGGATAACCGTCCAGTGTGTAGGTTACATCCTGTCCTTCCTTAACCTCTCCGATATCGGCTTCTGATACGTTAACTTCAATTTGCATTTTTTCTAAGTCCTGCGCGATTGTAAAAAGTTCCGGAGCTTGAAGACTTGCTGCAACCGGCTGTCCAAGGTCGATTTCACGGGAAATTATCATGCCTCTTACCGGCGCTGTTATCTTTGTATAATTCAAATTAACAAGAGCCTGTTCATACTGTGCTTTTGCTTGAGCAATCTTTGCTTTTGCAGATTTTACCTGAGCCAGAGCGGATTCGTAATCAGCTTCTGCCTGATCAAGTTCGGATTTTGGAATAAAATTCTTTGCATAAAGATTTTTGTATCTTTTAAGAGTTTTTTCACACATTGCAAATGTTGCTTCCTGATTTCTTAAATCAGCTTCAGCAGATTCTATGCTTGCCGCATTCTGGTCAACAGTTGCCTGAAACGTTCTCGGGTCAATCTCTGCAAGCAGCTGTCCTTTTTCTACCTCTGAATTAAAATCAGCATAAATTGCACTTATCAAACCGGAAACAGTTGAACCGACCGATACCGTATTTACCGGATTAATTGTTCCGGAAGCTTCTACAACCTGCGTGATTGTCCGGCGTTTGACCTCGGCTGTCTGATATTCTACATGCTTACTTTTAATAGTTGATATTACAATAGAAGCAACTATTGCAATAAGTATTATGATTAAAACGTGATTTCTGTTTATATTTAATTTTCCGGGAATGTTCATACATTATCCTTCTTATCTTTTTGTTTTGATTCTTTTTTAATTTTTTTAATAGCTTTTGCGTCCTTTTTTTCCTGTTTTCTTACTTCTTTTGAGTAATCTTTAATATCCTCAACCGTAAGTGTGTTTTCCTGCGGGAGCGCAATTTCTCTTTCCAGCGTCGCACGTGCTACGTTATAATTATAAACGGCTTGAATATACGAACTCTGAGCGTTATTATAATTTACTCTTGCATCTTGCAATTGAATATAGTCACCAAGACCTACCATGTATCTTCCGTCGGCAAGCTCAAGGTTTTCGAGTGTCTGGCGTACATTTGTTTCAAGAAGCGGAATTTGTTTTTCCAGCTGAATCATGTCTACATAAGCAGCCTGAATATCAAAATACAAATTTTGATTGAGTAAATCAACTTCTACTTTAGCCAAATCAAGCTGGGATTTTGCAATATCTACTTCATGCTTTACCTGCTTCATATTAAAAGTAGAATTCAAATTAACAGCTACATTCATTCCGTTGTCATTATAAAGACGGGTATTTGCATAACTGTATCCTACAGTTCCGGTTAATTCAGGCATGTACTGGCGTTTTGTTAACAAAACATATTGCTGCATGGCTTTGACTGTTGCTTGCAAGGCTTTTAAATCCGGTCTGTTCTCTTTTGCAATGTCTACAGATTTTTCAAATGTATACGGATATTTTTCGAATGAGTAGTTCTTTAAAAAATCTCCCTTTTCGACTTTTGCGGCATAAACAGCATCGTTTAGGTCTTCAGGAAGGGTTAAAAGTTTATCATAATTCTCAATATGAATAAGACTCATTGGAACATAAGGATTTTCGAGATTAAACGTTTCTGTATTAGAAATGCTGTATTCCGGTGCATAAGCCACATACATTGCATTATTAAGACTTACAATAGCATTTTTGTATGTATTTTCTGCATTAACCAGTGATATTTTAGAATCAGATAAATTAACTTCAGCATTTACAAGGTCGATTTTAGAGCGGATACCTTCTTCATAATAAGCAAGAGTTCTTTGATAATTTCTTTCATTTATTTGTACATTGAGTTTTTCAACTTCCAACAATGACCTTGCAGCAAGAACTCCGTAATATTGGAGTTTCACATTAAAAATAGTTGTTAAAATGGTTTCGTCAAAATCAAACTCGGCTGCAATACGATTAAATTTTTCCATTCTTATATTTGCATCAGCTTTGCCAAAATTCCATAAAAGTTGAGATAAAGACGCATCAAACCCCGGAAGAGTTCTGGACTGATAACTTCCAAAACCTTTGTTGCGCTCCCCAAAACTCTGAGTATATCCCACACCTAATGAAATAGAAGGGAAGTAGGCAGATTTTGCGACCCCTACGGATGAAACAGCCATATCATAATAATAAATGGATCTTTTTACAACAGGACTGTTGTTCAGAGCTATTTTTATACAATCATTAAGCGACAATACAGCTCCTTTTTCTATCTGTATTGTGTGAATCGCCGGCTCAGCATAAACTTTTATTCCTGTAAACAAAACCGTTACAGCCAGTAATATTCTAAACTTATTTTTCATTCGCTCTGTTTATTTTTTTAATCGTCATTTATAACATTATAAACGAATAACAAAAATTTAAGTTCATTTCTTTATATGAAATTATTAGAAAAAGAAACCATATAATAAATAAACAGTCAAATAAATTTACTGGTCGTTTTCCTGATGCTTTCCCTTCATCATTTTTTCAAAATCAGAAGGTTTAATATTTTGTATAAAATCTTTGAACTCTTGTGCTTCTTCTTCATCTTTTGCTGTGTCGGTTGATACAGAGCCGTTCATAAGTACATTTGCAGTAACATATATAGGAGCTTCCATTCTCATAGCAATTGCTATGGCATCGGAAGGACGCGCGTCAATTTCCATAGTTTCTCCGTCTTTTACGAGGAAAAGGGTTGCAAAATACGTCTCTTTTTCTACATCATTAATCTCAATTTTTTCAAGAGTATATCCGGTTTTTTCAATAACATTAGCAAGCAAATCGTGAGTCATAGGACGTGCAACAACAAGCCCTTCAATGCACCGTATAATAGCACTTGCCTCAGCAGAGCCTATCCAGATAGGAAGTGCTTTTCTGTTATCTAAATCATGAAGAACAACAATAGGTGAATTTGTTCTCACATCAAGTGCTATGCCCATTACCTTCATTTCTATCATAAATATACCCTCAACCAGTGTTTTAAATAATTATATCACAAAACCAAATTATATGATATAATCCAAGATATGAAAATTAACGTCATATACAATAAAAAAATAGCCGGATGTGACAATGTACTGGAACTTTTAAGAAAAAATCTGGAACAAAACAATGTTAATTTTAAAGCTTTCAGTATTGATGAAATGGAAGATTTTGGCGAATTTTCTTTTGTAATCGGCGGTGACGGAACTTTACTTAAGGCTGCAAGGTTTTATTCGTTATACAAAGTTCCGATTTTAGGAATTAATATTGGAAGGCTTGGTTTTCTCTCTCAAGCCGGATGTGATGATATTGATAATGTAGTAAAAAAAGTGCTGAGAAAAGATTTTTCTACAGAAGAAAGGTTAATGCTGGAATCAGAAAATGCTCTCGCGTTGAATGATTTTGTAATTAAGGGATGTAACACCTATAGAACTTCAAAATTTTATCTGGAAATAAATGGTAAATTTGTTTGTGACTATATTGCAGACGGATTGATAATTTCCACACCAACAGGTTCAACCGCCTATGGACTTTCCGCGGGAGGTCCGGTTTTATATCCGACATTGGATGCAATAGTAATTGTTCCGATTTGTCCTCATACTCTCAATGCCAGACCATTAGTAGTTCCTGTCAATGAAATGATTACCGTAAAAACAAGTGATAAACTTTTGTCTGTTGCTGTAGATGGAGCTGATACAACAGAATGTGTTAAGCAGATTTCCGTTAAGACTTCCAAACAAAAAGCATTACTTGCTTTCCTGAATGATGACAGCTTTTATTCTGTTTTAAGAAACAAACTTCACTGGGGAATATCTCCGGAAAAAGAGCTGAAAAATCCGTAAAGTATAAAAAACAAATATTGAAAAGAGGATAGTATGAATTTAAATAAAAATTATGAAAATCTTGAACAGAGTTATTTATTCTCCACGGTAGCAAAAAAAGTAAATGAATTTATTTCAAAAAATCCGGATAAAAAAGTCATAAGACTTGGAATCGGTGATGTTACATTACCTTTATGCAAAGAAGTTATTAAAGCTATGCACAAAGCTGTTGATGAAATGGGAGTTCAGTCAACTTTCAGAGGCTACGGTCCTGAGCAGGGGTATGATTTTTTGCGTACGGCAGTTCAAGGATATTACAAAACTCATAATGTAGATTTGGAATTGGACGAAATATTTATTTCTGACGGAGCAAAAAGTGATCTGGGTAATATTTTGGATCTTTTTAGTGAAGATAATACCGTTCTTGTTCCGGATCCGGTTTATCCGGTTTATGTTGATACAAATATTATGGCAGGAAGGAAAGTTATTTTTGCCGATGCAAATGGCGAAAATTGTTTCTTGCCGCTTCCGGATAAAAGCGTAAAAGCGGATTTAATTTATATTTGTTCTCCAAATAATCCTACCGGTGCAGCATATAATAGAGCACAGCTAAAAGAATGGATTGATTATGCAAAAGAAAATAATTCAATAATATTATTTGATGCGGCGTATGAGTGTTTTATTTCAGATTCAGAGCTTCCGCACAGTATATATGAAATAGAGGGTGCAAAGGATTGTGCAATAGAATTTTGTTCGCTTTCAAAAATGGCAGGGTTTACCGGTACAAGATGCGGTTACACCGTAGTTCCGAAAGCTCTCGAGAAATTAAATAAAATGTGGCTCAGACGCCAGACAACTAAGTTTAACGGAGTTCCGTATATTGTCCAGAGAGCTGCGGAAGCCGTGTTTACTGAGGAAGGTCAGAAGGAAATTAAGGAAAATATAAATTACTATAAAGAAAACGCGAAAATAATTTCTGATACCCTTAAACGCTGCGGAATCTGGCATGTAGGCGGAGAACATTCTCCGTATATTTGGCTTAAGTGTCCAAATAATATGAAATCCTGGGAGTTTTTTGATTATCTTCTGGAAAAAGCTCAAATTGTCGGTACTCCTGGCTCAGGTTTCGGCAAAAACGGTGAAGGGTATTTCCGTTTGACCTCATTTGGCTCAAAGGAAAATACACTGGAAGCAATGCAAAGATTTGAAAAGTTATTCAGCTAAGTAAGAAAAAATATATTTTTTCTGGCTGCATTAAATAACTGTTCATATTTTGAACAGTTATTTTTTTTACTTAAAATCTAAAGTATATAAACGGATTATATGTATTTGCTGCAATAGAAATTGTAGACAATAAAAATAAGATTATTAACCACATATTTAATGCGATTTTTCCAAGTTTATTCTGTACATTGAGAAAATTTTTGAATACAGATGTTGAGCATATAAATGCAATAATAAATATTAAAATTTCAAACTTACCAAAATAGTAAGAAAGAGAGTAGATAAAATTTTCTTTTTGAAGTTCTATAATTCCAAACATATTCAGTAAATAGTGCCAAGCATATATTATATTATCTGAACGGAAAATTACCCATCCGGTTATAAACACAAAAATACAATATATATGGCGCAATACATTAATACTTAAACAATGATTATGTCTATCAAATTCTTTTATATTAACAAATTTTTCAATAATTATAAAAAATCCATGCCATATACCCCAGATAATAAATGTCCAGGCTGCACCATGCCATATACCTGTTAGAAGAAAAACAATTCCAAGGTTACGGCAGGTTTTGAAAATTCCGTTTCTGTTGCCGCCAAGCGGTACGTAAACATATTGTTTAAACCAGGTAGACAATGAAATATGCCACCTTCTCCAAAATTCAGTTATTGATTTTGAAATATACGGATAATTAAAATTTTCTATAAATTTAAATCCGAATATGAGTCCTAAGCCAATTGCCATATCCGAATATCCGGAAAAATCAAAGTAGAGCTGAAAAGTATATGCAAAAGCTCCGAGCCAGGCTACCAGATGTGAAAAATTATGCGGATCCTGCAAAAATATTTTATCGGCAACAAGAGCCATAGTATTTGCAATAAGAGTTTTTTTAGAAAGACCTATAATAAATCTTTTAACGCCCAGATTAACTTTTTCAAAACTAACCTCTCTTGAATCAATTTGTTCCGCTATATCGTGATACTTAATAATAGGTCCGGCAATTAACTGAGGGAAAAGACATATAAAAAGCGCCAATTTATAAATATCTTTCTGTGCGCTGCATTCACCTTTATAAACATCAATGACATAAGAGAGAGCTTGAAATGTATAAAATGAAATTCCTATAGGCATTACAATATCAAGTAAGCCTATGTGAGAATGAAATAAATTGTTAGTAATATCTATAAGAAAATTAAAATACTTAAAATAAATTAACATCCCTAAATTAGCAGTTATTGTTAATACAACTATTATTTTTTTATGTAAATTAAATTTTTCTATACCAATAGCAGCAAAATAATTGATTAGAATAGTCAAGAGCATTATTGCAAGGTATTTGGGTTCACCCCAGGCATAAAAAATAATACTGCCCGTAAGAAGAATAGGATTATGAAGTTCTTTTTTTGTTATTAAATACAACAAAAGTATTATTGGTAAAAACACAAAAATGAATGTCATTGATGAAAATAACATTAATTATCCTCCTCAAAATTTTGTTTCAGCAAAAAAGGGATATAACGTTCCACGATTTCTAATATAACAATATCTGCGTTGTCTGCTTCTTCTTTATCAACTTTATATGTCCAAATATATTTAACTTTTTTAAATGTATTAGAAAATTCAGGGATTAAATTGGTAAAGAAGGAATCACGATATACACAAATTGCCGGAGCTTTTATATCCCGTGTTGTTATAATGGTTTCATGAAACTTATTGGACTTATTGGAGGATGGTAATGATACTTTAGTATATTTTTGTTCAGGCTCAACGACTAAATATTCACTTTCATCATAATGCGGTCGTAACATTTTGGGCAGTGTATAGTACATATCATAATATGTTTTGAAATACCGCTTTTTGGTAATAATATCATCATAATTCCGGGGCTCAACATCAATGTTATCTTTTACCATATGCCTAATAATTTCTTTGTATCCCAAATAAGCCCCATAGGTGTTCCAGTGAGTGTCATGTTTGAAGTATAACAATCCTTTATCTTTATTTTGCATTAATGTATCGTATAAATATATTACTTTGACATCAGTATGTTTCTCTAAATAATGTACAAGTTGAAAAGCTCTGCTTTCATTGTCAGGACGAGCTTTTTTATACCGCTCCGGAAAATACTCGCCATATATCTTGTTTTTATCGGGAGTAATAATAAAGTAGAAATTTTTATTATGTTTTTTGCAATAATTATCTATTGATACGAGATACTCAGCAGCTTTTTCCAATTCTTCCTGTGTAAATAAATCAAGATTTTGAAAATTGTTAATACTGTTATTAAATTTATAAAATAACCACCCGTCTTTACCTATTGCAATCATGGATGTTTCTTTATCAGCAAAAATTACCGGTTTGACAGATACGCAAAGCTCTCTGGTAAAAAACCTATCATTAAACCAGTTTTCAAAATTCCGTCCAAAATTATAATTTATACTGCCATCTTCTTTTATCAAAGGGTACCATTTTGATAATACTCTGTTTTCATCTTTTAAAATTCCATCACCTTGTTCGATGTGAAGCAAAGGTATAAAAAGAAGTGTAAAAAACACGGCTAAAAATATTATTTCAGTTTTGGGTTTTTGCTTTATAGTATTAAAATCAGCTAAATAGTTAGTTAGTTTATAACATAAAAGGAATGTAAGAATAATTATAATTATCAAAATTTCTAATTCAAATTTAATCGCAGCATGAATATTTAATGTTTTATTGTAAGTTAATTCAAAGCCTTGTTCTTGAGGGGTTAAAATTAAAGTACTGTCTTTTATAGTCAAGTCTGCACCTTTTGCTTGAAACGCATTTAAGTCATCTAATTTCAACTTGCCTTTTCCAAATTGAATATTGGTAATTTTTATTGGTTTATCATAAGGAGAATTTTGTTTAAAAAAAGTAATTTTGATACGTTTTGGATGTTTTGAACGGCTTATCGCAAAATCCAAATTTTTTTTACCATTTAACTGAATTTTTTGATGCTTCTTTTTAATTTTTATAAAATCATTATTATCTTTTTTGTTAAGCAATACCCCAATGTTATAATCTCCTTTTGCCCACAAGTCAAAATTAACTTCTATTGGTTCAAATACAAGCCAGCATTTATTTAAAAGTATAACAACCAAAACTGTGATTATAACAGAAACAATAATCCTTTTTCTAATTTTCAAATAAAATTCCTCATTATCAAATATTTCTTAAAAAAAAGTTTATCATAAAAAAACAAAAAAGTATCCTAATCACTACGAGTTTTATTATCAAACTATCCTTTATCATTGTTTTATTTTCTTTTAAATTTTCTTAAAATTGAGTAATAATTTGAGGTTTTAATGGCAAAAAACAGTTTTGGCAAAAAATTAAAACAAATTCGCAAATCAAAAAATTTAACCCAAGCACAATTGGCAGAAATTTCAGGAATAAATGAAAAACATATTTCTAAAATTGAAACAGGAGTTTATTTTCCAACATATCATACATTAATAAAAATATTAAATGCATTAAATTTAAAAATAGAAGATATCGAGTTTGTTTTTACTACTAATCCA
The DNA here is from genome assembly GCA_964643455.1 of uncultured Vampirovibrio sp. Taxonomy (GTDB): domain Bacteria; phylum Cyanobacteriota; class Vampirovibrionia; order Gastranaerophilales; family Gastranaerophilaceae; genus CAG-196. The sequence goes on from CAZXQM010000056.1 coordinate 10,535, forward strand.
ATTGATAATTTATTCTATGCTAAGTCTTTGCAAATATTGAATAATGCTAAATCCGAGCAAGAACTGGAGTATTATTACGGAGCATTGCGTCAAGCACAGAAAGGAATTGATATACTTAAACAATAATATTATGGTAAATTTTTAAAACCTCTTTACAAAAAAAAATCACCATGTAGAATAATAAATGTAGCCGAATGACAATTATTCGAATGGCAGTCAGTATTTGTCTATCGGTTATTGAAAAAAGAATATGGGGGTTTAGCTCAGCTGGTAGAGCACCTGCTTTGCACGCAGGGGGTCAGGAGTTCGAATCTCCTAACCTCCACCAATAAAAAAAAGAGCGTTCAAAACGGTCTTTTTTGTTGTTATTGTTGCATTTTAGGGTGTTCGAGTGTTTTTTATAATTTTATAATAACAAAATAAGTCTCTAATTCAATAAGCATAATGATTGTAAGAGTTTAAAAGGAAAAATACATGGTTAAGAGACTCGAACCCAATAGAATATTTATAACACAAGAAAAAATTTTGCATGATACAAATTTTTTATAAAATTGTCAAGCTATTTGTAACAAATTTTTACAAAACATCTTTACTTTTTACATGGAATATGGCATAATATAAATAGCTCATCTACCAAGTTGTAGAAAGAGGTATTAGTCCGCTACATAGTAGTGGACTTTTTCAGTACGTAATGTTTATACATTTGTTCAAATTTCTTCTCATAAGTTTGATCATCAATATAAAATGCTGTTTTTAAATAACATTTTTTAGATTTATTTTCAATAAAAATAACGATAAATTTATGTGTTTTTAACCAAAAATAATGTTCAATTCCTTTTCTTGTCAGATGATTAAAATATAAAACTCCATTTTTGTAATTATCAATGATTGGTTTTATCCAATGAACTCTTTTTGCACGTTCAAGTTTAAATTTGCCTGGTGTTCTATATGTATTTATTTTACCAGTAATTATATGATTAAAAATATCAAATTTGTTTTTAAAAGGACAATTATCACAATTATATTCAATACTTTCGCAATTATCTTCGGGATTGCAATTTAATAATTTGGTTGCAATATTTATGTTCTTTCCTTCAAACATAACTCTTTTAATAAAAAAATCTGTTGTAAAAATATTATAAATATCATCAATAAAACTTTGTATGTCGGAATAATTATTTTGATTAATTACTTCTGGAAGCCAGTTACACATTATAAATCCTCCTTAGACTTCCATTTGAGTATATTAAATTTCTCTCTAATATATGGGGTTGTTTCATCTAATAAATATCCCTTGGACTCAATAATATTGATTATTTCTAATTTTGTACAATTATCTTTGAGATTACGATTTTTATATGCTATTGCTCCAAGAAATATATCAGCCATTTGGACAAGTTCAACATCTTTGGATTTTACTTCTTGAATTTTTATATCACTACCACATAGACATTTTTTTAATTTTTCAATTTTTTTTGAACCATTTGTATCTTTTTCATCAATATAAATATTCCAAAAATAAAAAGGGACAAATAATTTTTTTAACATATCATAATATATCTTATAATAAAATTCATCATGTGTTTGTCCATATTTTTCATGATTAAGTTTTTGTTTATCAGGAACTAAAACAGCTCTAAAGGCTAGATTTTGATTTTCAAAAAAGAAATTAGTTAAAGCAATATAAAAATCTTTTCTAGATTTAGAAACTTTTGTCCATTTAATTTCTGTTGTAGACTTTATATTGTATTTTTCTTTTAAATTTCTAATTTTTTTAAAAATTTCTTTTTTATATTTATTTGGGCAGATTATTCCACCAATTACCATAACTTTCGAATTATCATTCAATAAATGGCAACTTTCATCACAATAGATATTTATTTCGTTTGCGTCCATGAATTTAACCTTTCGAATTTAGGTTATTATAGCATATAAAAATTTTTCTGTCCCGTTGATTAACTTGACAGTAAGCTCGGTGCGTTGTGTTGTTTAGAGAAACAAACATAAAAAAGAGCCCTCAAAGGACTCTTTTTTAAAAGCGGAAGACGAGACTCACTGTGTCTGTTTGCGTGCAGCTAAATGTGACTAAATGTCACATTTAGCGTTATTGTTTTAAAGAGTCTGAGCGTTACAACTATAGCAAATAGAGGGAGCGACGGCAAAAGCATGTTTTGCACTGTCGCGAGGTCAGTCTTGTCAATAAAAAAGAGCCCCAAAGGACTCTTTTTTAAAAGCGGAAGACGAGACTCACTGTGTCTGTTTGCGTGCAGCTAAATGTGACTAAATGTCACATTTAGCGTTATTGTTTTAAAGAGTCTGAGCGTTACAACTATAGCAAATAGAGGGAGCGACGGCAAAAGCATGTTTTGCACTGTCGCGAGGTCAGTCTTGTCAATAAAAAAGAGCCCCAAAGGACTCTTTTTTAAAAGCGGAAGACGAGACTCACTGTGTCTGTTTGCGTGC
>CAZXQM010000057.1:0-12857 GCA_964643455.1 uncultured Vampirovibrio sp.
TTTACTACTGTCTTGGATTTGCTCCACGCTTGCGGAGTTTCACTTTCGGAGCCAAGTTCCTTTGGGCTCAATCTGCTCGCAATCCGAAATAACTCACTTCTGCTCCTATCGTCTGTCCGCAAATCCACTTCCCACATAAGAAAAGGGCAGATAATCCAATGCATTCTCCTCCACCATTGTGAGAGAGGGTTTGGAAAGATAACCCCACCTCTACGCCCGAAGAGACAAAATTTCTTACGTAAAAAATTAGAAATTTCAGCGTGGTTTTACGCAACCATATTTACATTTTGAGTATTATTTTTCGGAATTATTTGAGTTGTTTCAGATTTAGCATTTTTAACAGCATCTACAATACTCCAAATTGTTATTCCTAATGCAGCTAACCCTCCCATAGCTATTGGCACCCTTTCTTTTGCAATAATACCTAGCCCTACATAACCTCCAGAAAGAACAGAACCTCCGAAAAATCCCGCAGCTTTACCCCATTGCCCATTAATCGCCTGTCCTAACCCCGGAATAAAATATGATGCAATACCAACTCCCCATTTCTTACCAGTTAAAGCTTCCGTCTCATAAACGCGAGCTTCATAACCATCACCTTGCGAAACTGAAACCAGTTTTGTTTTTCTTTCTCCTTTAAAATTCGGATTCTGAACAGCCTGACTTGTAATTACAGGATTTACTGCCATTATACGCACCTCAATTTTTCTACACTTATATTTTTATAAAAGTCTTGAGATAAAAAAATTGCTTTTTTGATAAGTATTTATTAAAAATTTGTTACATTTATCTCACTAACAGCACAAACCACGGATTAGCTTTCGTATTATCGCCAAAGTGTGAAAATTGAATCATGCCGCGTTTTTTGATTTTTAGAAATCCTGCAAGCGGATATTTCTTTATCTTTGAATTTCCGGTTGTATATCCGTAATGATAAAAATTTCTGTCTGTATCATTCAATAAAATTATTTTTAAATTGTGTTTATCCTTTTTAATCTTTAAAGAATTTGTATTCGGTGAAAATTCTGAAATTTTAATGATTTGGAAATCCGGAAACAAAGTCTGGATTTCTTCTTCCGAAAGCTCCCTGCGGCTCAGTTGATCGTCTGCATAAGTATAATCATAAAACTTCAAATCCTGATTGGAATACCCGATTAAATCACCGTTTTTTATAAATTCATACTGGCAGCCGGTTGTAAAAGCAAAAGTCCCGTCCGAGTTATAAAACTCAGAATAACCTCCGCTTCCGTCAGAAGTGATTTTTACAAAATAATCGTTATCCTTGCGTTTTACATCGTCAGTCCAAATATCGTTAACTATTTTTATCTTATCTTCTTCTTTAATATTTTTATATTGAATACTCTCAAAATCCGCTGCTCCGGATGCAAGTGTCAAACCGTAAAAAATTAATAAACTCAAAAATATCTTTTTCATTCAAACTCTCCTGATATATCATTATACCCGAACAAATGAGTTACTGCAACAAAATTAAGTAATATTCCCAGAAATAACACCGCTTGTGCCAAACTTCTTAAAAAATAATTTGTAACCTAAATTCTGAAACAGTAGTTGCACTATTATCTTGATTTTGTCAGGAGAATTATTAGAAGATTTTATGATTTATTAAATCGGGGAATAATAGATTCTGCTGCAGAATATACAGGAAACTTTCAGAAGATTTTCCTAGAACAATTATAAATATTTCAAAGTATAAACACCATTCATAACACTAAACCAGTAATCTCACCTGCCAACACAATATTTACCCCCTGATTGATTTACCCCCTGTTTGATTTATAATAAATTTATTGGAATTTAAATAGCTTTATTTTTTGATTAATAAGGAGGTCAAATGGGCAAAATTGAAATTACGCATGAAATTGAAGAAAAATGCTGCGTACACCGTGGAGTAAAGGGAGTTCCTGCCCCGATTCCGCAAGAAGGTGAATGGACAAAATGTAAAGAAATTAGTGATATTTCAGGTTTAACACACGGATGCGGCTGCTGCGCTCCTCAACAGGGAACCTGCAAGCTTACTCTTAATGTTAAAAACGGTATTATTCAGGAAGCTTTAGTTGAAACTATAGGATGCTCAGGTATGACTCATTCAGCTGCCATGGCAGGAGAAATTCTTCCGGGCAAAACTATACTTGAAGCTTTAAATACTGACCTTGTATGTGATGCTATCAACGTTGCTATGAGAGAGTTATTCCTCCAAATTGTTTACGGAAGAACTCAAACAGCTTTCTCCGAAAACGGATTACCTGTAGGCGCAGGACTTGAAGACTTAGGAAAAGGTCTTTGCTCAATGGTTGGTACAATTCATTCTACTAAGCAAAAAGGTGTCAGATACCTTTCTCTTACAGAAGGTTATATCTTAGAATTAGGTCTTGACAAAAACGACGAAGTTATCGGTTACAAATTCGTTAACCTCGGCAAAGTTATGGATGCTATTAAAAAGGGTGTTGACCCGAAAGAAGCTTACGAAAAGAATATCGGTACTTACGGCAGATTTGCTGATGCAGTTAAGACAATCGATCCGAGAAAAGAATAGAGAAAATACAGTTTAGAAGGGGATTAGTATAGAAGTTCAGAAGAAGTTAAAATTTATAATAAAAACCTTCTCAACTGCTCAACTTATAAACTCTTAAACGAATATAAAGTTAGTAATAAAATAATAAAGTAAGGAAATAGAATTATGACAGTAAAATTTGAAGGACAAGACAGGCGCGAAGCTACTCTTAAAAAAGTTTTACCGGAATACGGTTTCAAATCTTTGGAAGAAGCTCGCGAATTATGCTTATCAAAAGGTATCGACGTTGATGCTATCGTTAAGGGCATCCAGCCGATTGCGTTCGACAACGCATCCTGGGCTTACACTTTAGGCTGCGCTATTGCTATTAAAAAAGGTATTAAAACTGCAGCTGAAGCGGCTGAAGCTATTGGTCTCGGTTTGCAGGCATTTGCAGTACCGGGTTCTGTCGGCGACCAGAGAAAAGTAGGTTTAGGTCATGGTAATCTGGCTGCTATGCTTCTTAGAGAAGAAACAGACTGCTTCTGCTTCTTAGCCGGTCACGAATCATTTGCAGCTGCTGAAGGTGCAATAGGCATCGCAAGAAATGCTAACAAAGTAAGAAAATCACCTTTAAGAGTTATCTTGAATGGTTTAGGCAAAGATGCTGCTTACATTATTTCCAGAATCAACGGTTTTACTCATGTTGAAACTGAATACGACTATAAAACAGGCGAATTAAAAATTGTTAAAGAAACTCCGTTCTCAGATGGCGAAAGAGCAAAAGTTAAATGCTACGGTGCCGATGATGTTAACGAAGGTGTTGCAATCATGATTAAAGAAGGCGTTGACGTTTCTATCACAGGTAACTCAACTAACCCTACAAGATTCCAACACCCAGTTGCCGGTACTTACAAAAAATGGTGCTGGGAAAACGGTAGAAAATACTTCTCAGTAGCTTCCGGAGGCGGTACAGGTCGTACGCTTCACCCTGATAACGTAGCTGCTGGTCCTGCTTCTTACGGTATGACTGATACTATGGGAAGAATGCATGGTGACGCTCAATTTGCAGGTTCTTCATCTGTTCCTGCTCACGTTGAGATGATGGGCGTTATCGGTATGGGCAACAACCCGATGGTTGGCGCAACCGTTGCAGTTGCAGTTGCTGTTGAAAAAGCGATGGCATAGAGATAATTAATTACAACAAAAAGTCCTAAGCAGATAAGCTTAGGACTTTTTATTACTTTTTGTAAAATCCACTTTGCTAAACTGGCAAACTTTTCATAAGATTTAATATTTTAAAGGATATACGAAGGAATTAAAGACCAAGGCGGTGCTACGACCAGAACTATCACAGGAATATTAACACTAGTAGCGTCTGAAGTTTTGGTTGCAGGAACAGCTGCAATTGGCGCAGCCGCAAATAGAATAGGTGTGGAACAAAGAATTAGTGAAATAAAAGATTGCATTATTGACTTATTGAAATCAGGACAAGGATAGCAAATGCAAATTAATCCAATATATTATAATCAAGAAATTATAAATTTCAAAAATAAAACAGAATGTATTCAAAAAAAAGATAAATCTAATAAAAATATCGGAATACATAATAAAATAGTTCCTTATGCTGCAATGGGAACAATTGGCATTTTGGCAATTATCGCTCTTAAACGCACAACTAACAACCGAATTGAGAAAATTGCACATGAGGTTATGATAGATGAGCAAATTAAAGAACGGAAGTATCTCTTCAAAAGATTTAGCTTTGAAACATTCACAAACAATAACAGTGTAGCTTCAATTGATGAACTTGCCGGATTAAAAGAACTTAAAACTTTTATAAATAAATATCAAACTCTTTCAAATAATAAATCAATAATGCTGGAACACAATGTTGAACCTTTTGCTTCCATTTTATTATGGGGAGTTTCAGGAACCGGTAAAACCTCTGCAGCAATGGGAATTGCAAAGAAATTAGATGCAGATTTTATTAGATTAGATAAAGAACTTTTTGACTCAGAATTTATTTCAAAAGGACCAAGACAGCTTGCCGAATATTTTAGAAATATAAAAGAACAGGCTCAAAAGAATCCGGAGAAAAAAATCGTAGTTTTTATGGATGAAATTGACAGCACAATATCTATAGACATGGGAAAGGAAGCTAAGCAAGATGACGTTCTCGTAAATACATTAAAGCAAGGAATAATCGATTTACAACAAGAATGCAAAAATGTAATCTTTATCGGCGCAACAAATAAAGATCCGAATGGACTGAAAAGTGACAATACTGCTGTTAGATTAAACCCTGCGATTTTAAGCAGATTTAATTATCAGTTTGAATTAAATCTACCACAACCTAAAGACATTAAAGAAGCCTGGCATAAACTCATAAAAACACAAAGCGGCAAAGAAAAATTCACAGAAAAACAAAATGAAGCAATTGCTCAAAATTTTTACAAATTAGGTATGTCATATAGAGATGTGAAGAACATTTCAAATAAAATGAACATTGAAGATGCGGTAGAATTTTGCAAAAACGGCAGCTACAATTCTAAAAAAAATTTAATAAAAGTATTAAAACAAGATGAAAAAATCGGCTACGATGCCGTACAAAAACAAAGTATGAATAATGAAAAGAAAGCCCAAATTATAGCCGAACTTGAAAACTTATTGTAAAAATAAAGGAGACTAAAAAGCCTCCCCCATTTTTATGCATTAATTTTAATATTATTTATTATTCCGTCTATTAATTCCTTACCATTCCTTAATTTTCTCATATCTATAACAGAAGTTCTAGGACCGGAATTTGCAAGAAGAAGCTTTCCTTTTTGAGCAAGAACAACATCTCTGCCGACATAATTTGCAACCTTCTCTATTTTTGCTCCATGTTCTTTCAACATTTCTCTGACATAATTGTCAACAGGTAACTCGCTGTTGTTAAGGTCTCTAGCAAGCTTAATCCTTGATACCGGTATTTTTGCGCCAAACCCAACCGGATTAACATTCATATTCATAACAAGTCTCCTTTACAGTTTCTACACATTTTAACTAAAACTGCTAAAACCCAAATTTGCCAGCTTGCTTAATAAAAGTTTACAAGTTAAACTCTTCAAAAGTATTCTTAATTACTTCATACCCCATAATAATTGTTTTGTAATCAACTTTTTCAGAGGCAGAATGCATATTATAAACATCCGCAAGTCCTAAAATTACAGGCATAAAGGTTTCACCATTTGCATTTTTATTGTGGCAGCAGATATGAGTTTCGGCTCCTGCGAGAAAAGATGAAATATTATTTTTTATTTCGGCTCTTTCACTTTTTGCTTAGCAGCAGTATCAACTTCCGCATTAGTCCTGTTTTAATATTGCTTCTATATAGCCGTCAACTTTTCCTACCGTGATTGTTCTGTTTAAAGAATTTAGTTTATATCACATTCTCTTTTTTGTCTGTATTAAGACATGTAAAAAAAATATTTGTTGGTAACAAATTAAAATTTTTTTTTATTTTTAAAAATAATGGAGGTTTTATGCTAAATAAAATTAATAATATAACAAACATTAATTCGACTTTGCCCAAAAAATTTTCTGCCAAGAAAATAATATTATATTCCATGCTTACAGGAAGTCTGCTAACAGGAGGTTTAAGCTCTTGCGCCAAACGCTCTGACAGATTTGAAAAAGAAAAAATTGAGAATGTACAAATTAGTGATAAAAAATCTTTAACAATTAAATCAAACAAAAATCAAGAAAAGAATGTTGCCTCATCAGACGGTGCGATTTCCGGATTAAAATATATTTCGGAAAAAGATTCTTTTGCAAAAAATCTCGGCAAAAGATTAAGTATTGGACTGATTGGCGGATTGTTAGGCGGACTTATCGGAATTTTTAGAAAAAATATGTCCGTTATGAATAAAATCCCACAATGTGCCGCAGCCGGAGCTGCTGCAGGTATTTTGTTCCCCGGAATAACATTAACTGCAATTGTAACGACTTTGTCAGCCTTAGCAGGCGGAGCTGCGGGAACATTTTTAAGCGGCGGAAATGATAAAATAGGCAAAATAAGCGCTGTAGGTTTCGGGCTTCTGGCTGCAGCAGCATGTATTTTCTAAACTCCTGATATATAAAAAAAAACAGAATCGCTCCGGAGATTGCTTTTTGTGTGTGTGGAACGATTCTATTTTTGAAAGAAAAAAGTATTATTTTTCTTTCGGATATAATTCTTTCATCATTTGTACAAATTTATCGGCGAATGTTTTGTAGCCCGGATTAATTCCGTTTTTATTATCCCGCGAGAGAAAATCTTTCGGGAAAACCCTGCTCCAGTATGGCAGCAAAGCTTCCGGAGTTGTTTTCATCATAAATTTATCCATCGTACCATTCCAGAATCCAGGTATGTTCGGACGAAAATAAATTCCGAGAGCATCCTGCAGAGTAGTTTGAACTTGCTTGACATTCATTGTGTAGTGCCATTTCATAAGGTTACTGAATATTGAATCTTTGTCCTTCATCTCTTCATCTGTCAACTTTAATTCTTCTCTACAGAAGGTTTCAAACTGGCTGTGCAGTTTTTTATCCTGTTTTGTTTCCGGATTGCCTGTAAGTTTATCTACAAATTCTCTAAGCGGTGGCATATCATGATTTCCGGTTAAAATAGCAACATTAGACTTCATTTTCTTTTTATTTTTAGGATCACAAATATTCATTCCGACCGGAATTTGTTGACTGGTGAAATTTTTGCCGTATTTTTTCTGGAACTGCATATAGGCTTTTGTCTTACCCAGCGGTCCAAAGTCTTCAAGGATATATGTATCTTCCGGCTTCTTTCCAAGTTCTTTTGCAACACGTACAAATAATTCGAAAACATTTTCTCCATTTGGACTTTTCTTATTATAAATATCTTCAATCCAGGAATTATCAAAGAATCCTGCTCCCATACCGCCTTCTTCTACAGGTTTAAAGATATCATTGCCCTTCAAAATGGTTCCATCAGTTTTTTTATACTCAGTAGGAATAGCAGCTCTATTAATATACCCGACAAAATGATCTAATCGTAAATCAGCATTTTTTATAAGTTGGCGCACAGCAGCCTCCTGATATTCCCAAAACTCAGGAGAATCGTAATTATACAATGCTTGCCCCCATACCTGTGTATACGGATATGCTTTTTCCGGTGGGCAACCGCTTAGCTTAGCAGGTTTAAATTCTTTATCAAGAAGAAAAATGTTTTTCTTGCCCCAAACATCTACACCACCGCAACTTACATCTATCGGGAAATCCATCATAAGGCGTATTCCTTTTTTATCTAATTCTTCAGCAAGCTCATTGTACTGCTTGTCATACAAAAACTGTTCAAACTTGTAAAGGTTAACCCGATTTTTATACTCGCCTTTTGTAACTTCCCCGTCTAAAATACTCAATATTTTATCTTTTAAGCTCATACCGCTCCTTTTTGCATCTTCAGGTGCAGTTTGAAATCTTTTCTCCCAATTCGGCCAATAAGAACCAAATTGTTTTGATAAAGCATCATAATTCGCATAATCATCTAACCAGAGAGAATCATTTTTTGCAATAAAATCATTATACTCTTTTTTTATTTCTGCACTTTCAGGCAGCTTACTAAATCTTGAAAATGCCAGCTCAAATCTCGGATTTTTCTGTTTTTCCAGCATTTCAAGCGTAAATTCTGGCACTGTAATATCGTCCGGAAGTTCTTTCGGCTTCAAAATTTTTCCATACTCTTTTCCTGTCAGTTTATTCAAATTAACAATAAATTTATTTCTGCTGAATCTTCCGCATGCACCATAAGGGCATAAAGAATCCTCAAGAGCGTTCAGCGGATTCATTATCCAGTGAGTCTGTTTTGCGTCACTTAACCAGTTAATAAATTTTGTTGTTTGAGGGTCGCCAAACTGTCCGCAATAAGATCGATGTGCAGGAAGACTTGTTATATGAAATAAAAGTCCTCTTTGTTTTACAATTCCTTTCGCGTTTAATCCGTAAAAAGAAATCGCTTTATTATAATTTTGCAAATCAGCTTCAAATACATCTTCTGATTCTGAAATTAATATTGAATGTTTACTTTCATCCTTTTTAACCTGATGCACAGGTGAAACCTTTGCAAAACCTGTGATTGGGGAGATTTTCATACATACCTTGCCTTTCTGATAATAGCCATTAGCCATTATTTAATACCTACAAACTATTATAAACCTGAACATTTTTTATTTTGTCAAAACAATGTGAAAATTTTACAAAATTTAACAGTTATAAACTGGTAAAAAATATCCAATAGTAATTAGAAATAGGCTAGCGCTAATACTATACTAATATTATGGCTATGAATAATAATTTAGAGAAAAAGTTCGGCGCAAAACTAGCTTATGTAAGAAAATCCCGAAAATTTTCGCAAATGAAACTTGCAGAAAAAGTTGATATGAATTTTAACTACATCGGTCAGATAGAACGCGGCGAGGCAAACGTTACAATACGGACAATCAAGATTCTTGCGGATGCGCTGAATATTGAAGTGCGTGAACTATTTGATTTTACTTTTTGATAGAATTTATTTTTATTACTTGCAGTATTTGTTTTAAAAAGACGTTAAATATATAAAAAATGGGCGGGTTAAATATAAAATTTAACCCGCCCTAAAATATATTGAAATTTAGTTATAAATTAAACTCTTCAAAAGTATTTTTTAGAACTTCGTACCCTTTTATTATTGTTTTGTAATCAACTTTTTCAGAGGCAGAGTGCATATTATAAACATCTGCCAAACCAAGAAGCACCGGCATAAAGGTTTCACCATTTGCGTTTTTATTGTGGCAGTAAATATGAGTTTCAGCTCCGGCGTGGAATGATGAAATGTCATTTTTTATTCCGGCTCTTTCGCAAGCACGGGTATGAGCTTTTTCAATTGTATCATCTTTTGCTCTTTCAAACGGCAAAAGGTGAACTTCAAACTCAATATCTGCTTCTGCTAAACCTTTATGTTTTTCATTAAACTTATCTACAATACTCTGCATCAAATTCTTTAATTCATCTTCTTTTTCTGCACTTGCGCTTCTTATTGAATATGATGCCATACCGAGAGTATTAATAATATTTGTAGAAGATTTTTTCATAATCTCAGTAATATAATCATTTGTTTTAATTCCTTTTTCCACAATTGATGCTACAGAATTTTGGATTCCGCCGGCAACAATTGCACCAAGATTGCAGGAAGTAATAACACCTGTTTCATCTGAATAATAAGCACCCTGCGGAAATTCAGCAAGAAGCTCGGCTATCATTTTTGCAGCATTTAATCTGGTTTCATCGCCTATATCAATACCAGAATGCCCGCCTTTTAATCCTCTTACAGTAATTTTTGCATTTGTATAACTTGCACCTGAAATTTGCAGTTGCCCGAGTTTGTCCGCATCACATACAAGAATATGTTTTGATTTAATTTTATTAAATTCTACATGTTCAACACCGCTCATGCCGGACTCTTCATCACGTGTAAAAGTAATTTCCACCCCCCCGCCGGCATTAACCTTACCTTCTGTAATATCTTTTGCAAGCATCAATGCACAAGCAACTCCGACTTTATCATCAGCACCGAGGGTTCTTCCTTCAGCTTTTATAAAATCGCCGTCAAGATAAATGTTAACAGGACTGTCATCACCTACAACATCCATGTGAGAAGATAGCATCAAAGGTTCTTTTGCCGAATCAGCTGCTGGAATATTTATATATACATTGCTATAATTATCACATCTTGCTGAAATTTTGTTATTCTTACAAAAATCAAGTATCCAGTTTATAACCTTTTCTTCCTTTAGAGAAGGAGATGGTATCGAAACCAGATTACAAAAAATATTCAAAACTTCATTATCTCTTCTCAATTCAGCTAAACTCATACAGCCCCCTTTGATTACAGCTTAATTTATATCTAACTTTCCATTATATCATAGTATAAAATGACTCATTATCAACCCCCACTATTTTTATGTAAAGTGTTTTAAATGTATTCTATTTTTAAATATCTATGATAAAATTATTATAAAAATCAAGGAGTATGAATGGATAGATTTGTCGGGTTAATCGGAATTGTTGTTATATTTTTAATTGTATTTTTAATGTCTAACAACAGAAAAGCTATAAATTACAAAACTATTATTACAGGTTTTATATTACAAATATTATTTGCTGTTTTTATATTTAAAGTACCTCTCGGGCAAAAAATATTTCTCTTGATAGGAGATTTTATTAAAAAGATTCTCGATTTTGCAACAGAGGGAGGTTTATTTGTTTTCGGACCTCTTCTTAACAGGGCTAAATTGGGAGAACTCTTCGGTACAGGAAGCAGCATTTTTGCAATTCAACTTATTTGCACAAATATTTTTATGATGGTACTGGTAAATATTCTATACTACTATGGAATTATGCAGCGTGTTGTAGCCGCTCTGGGCAAAGCTATGAATAAAATCATGCATGTATCAGGAGCAGAAGCTCTATCAAATGTTGCTAGCTCATTTGTCGGACAAATTCTTGCTCAAATTATGATTAAGCCGTATTTGGAAAAACTTACACGTTCAGAACTCCTTGCCTCAATGTCGGGTTCTATGGCATGTATCTCGGGAGCAATAATGCCAATATATATTGGTATGGGTATACCTGCTCATTATATTTTGGCATCCTCAATTATGGCTGCACCAGGTGCTCTTATATTAGCTAAAATTATGTATCCGGAAACCGGAGAACCTGAAACAAGAGATAATATAAGGATTTCTAAAAGAAGAACATTTGCTAATGTGTTCGAAGCAATTTCAAATGGTGCCTCTGAAGGTATGAAAGTCGCAATCAATGTAACAGCAATGATACTTGCTCTGGTTGCATTAGTAGCTTTCATTGACTGGGTTCTTGGATTAAGCGGAATATTACTATACAAATTTTGCCCGGGCTGTTCGCAATTCACATTCCTTACACATCTTTCATTAAAGCTTATACTTGGTAAAATCTTTGCAATTTTTGCATTAATTATTGGTGTTCCGCTCAAAGACGCATCTGCTGTCGGAGCTTTAATGGGTACCAAAATAGTTCTTAATGAAATGGTAGCCTACGTTGATTTATCGCAAATAGCTCATACTCTCCAAGCAAAAAGCTTTATGCTTGCAAGTTTTGCACTCTGCAGCTTCGGAAACTTTGGCTCTATCGCAATTCAAATCGGCGGTATCGGAGAACTTGCCCCAAACCAGAAAAAGAATCTGGCAAGATTAGGATTAAGAGCGTTAATATGCGGTACACTAAGCTGCTACCTATCAGCAGCAATCGTCGGCGTTATCATGTAAATGCTCTTCCATTTCTTCACAGATATTTTTTATTTCTTCAGTCTTTTTAATAAGCAATGAAAGAATGTTTATACAATGACTTCTTTCTTCACTAATACGTATTGAGAATTCTGCAGGCATTTCATAGTAATGTCCGGATAACTCTTTATCAAAATAGTAATTGTAAGTTATTATTATGATTGTATTAATAGTCTCTAATTCATTATATAACTTATTGCAAAAGCTCAGCACTCTACTTATATGGTTTTTACCCATAATTAAACCTCCAATTTATTAAGTTCATACTTCCTATTAATAGTATAAAACGACAATAAAAAATGTTATTAATATATTTTCCAATAAGTTATTTACAGGTAATAAACGCATTCAAATATTGAATCAGTTCGTAAAATGTTATGTTGTTACCATTTGAAGCTTTGCGATTTTTTAAATATTCAACAATTGTACCCAAAATCTCTATAAATGTATTTTCAGAAATATTACCATCAAGAAAATCCTCGTATACCTCTAAGATATAGGCATACGTATCCTCACCATCATATTTCTTTATTTGAATAAGAGCATTTTTGATATTCTCGGTTGAAAAGTTAATGTTTATTATATTGCAATACAAAGCAGCAGAACGCTTCATCTTCATCATAATAGTGTCTTCCGGCATATATTGCATCATTGTTTCAAAATAATTAACAAAACTCTCATAAATTCTGCTCTGTTCAAATTTCTTATAATTGAACTTGGTAATAAAGAAATCCTTTAAAAACTTGATTGTATCTTCTTCTGTAGGAAAATATTTATTCCTTATAGAATACCAATCCTCATCTAATCCATTTTCTTTCAAATAATCTTCAATCAATAAAACTTGATTGAGCTTTCTGCTGCTGTTAAGCTTATAATACAAGTTTCTTGGAGATACATTATCTGTCTCAACAATAGTTACATATATTTTTTTCAGCATTGTAAAAATGCTTGCAGCTTGTAATTTATCAGACTTTATTTGAAACCAGAAACTA
>CAZXQM010000058.1:0-2308 GCA_964643455.1 uncultured Vampirovibrio sp.
CGGAGAACTTTGATACGATAAAAACGATGCTTAATTCTATTAGGGCTCAAGGTGTGCTGAACACGTCCGATGTAGATAAACTTTTAGCAAGCATTAACTCAAGATTGGAGAAGCTTAATACAGAAGAAGATATTGATTCAATAAAGAATTTTCTTGCAGAACTTAAGCTTAATCTGGATGAACGCCATAACGTATTGCTTTCAAAGTTTGGTGCTATAGAGTCGCTTTTTTCAAATTTAATGAAAAATAGTTCAGAGACTTTAAAATCGAGTGAAATTAAGGAATTATTTGATATAGTTGCTACAAATCTTTCTGTTTTTTCAAAAGAAGTCGTTGCACAGAAAGAAACTCTTTCTGGCATTGAATCACACTTGGAAACATTGAAGTCAGATGATTCCCAGAAACAAGAAATTGTTAGTCAAATATCACTTCTTAAAAATGATATTGACAGGTTGACTAACGGTTTTGAGTCAATAGTTCTAAGCTTGAACGAAAATTTTAAAACAGTTGTAAAATCTATATCAAGTGTTGAACCAACAGAAATTATTTCAAAGTTTGGAAAAGAAATACAAGATATTACGAATTCTTCAAATACAATCTTATCTGCTTTACAGGTACTCGATAATAAAAACATACAGATGGGAGATGCAATAAAAATTCTTGCTACAAAGGAAGATTTGGATAGTACAAGAAAATGGATAAGCGAT
Organism: uncultured Vampirovibrio sp.; assembly: GCA_964643455.1. Classification (GTDB taxonomy): domain Bacteria; phylum Cyanobacteriota; class Vampirovibrionia; order Gastranaerophilales; family Gastranaerophilaceae; genus CAG-196. Next base: position 708 of record CAZXQM010000058.1, read on the forward strand.
TTAGCTTCTCAAGAACAATTGTTGGTGCAATCAGTTGATAATTTAACAGATAAATATTATAAGATAGATAATCTTGCCGAAAAAATTGATGCTTCAGTTGATATCATTGCGAGTCTAAAAACTATTATTTCCAATAGGGATGAACAGGGTTCAGGTGCTGTTATTGATAAGTTGGAATATTTAGAAAGCCTTGTCAAGAATGTTTCATCTAATAATGAATTTTTTGAATTTAAGCAATCTTTAGAACTAATCTTGAATAACATGTATTCGTCATCAGATTCTTTGATGTCATTATTAAGCAATTCTAATGAAGAACTAAAGAGAATAAATGATGCTTTAAAGGCGTTAGATATTAATGTCAACATTAAGAATCTGGCAGATGATTTAAATAAATCCGAGCAGAGCCTAAAGGATCATATCAATTCAGAAGTGGATAAGGTTCTTCAACTTGTTGATGTTAATTCAACAAGGACATTGAATGAGTTGGCTTCCAATGCTGATAATTTTACTGTAAAACTGGCAGAGGCTCAATCTTTGATTTCAAGTTTGTGTGAAAAAAGTTTTAGTGAACTTGAAGAATATATTTTTGGACTCAAAAATATTGTTTCTCAAATAGATGAGAATAATATATCTGCAAATAAAGCTATTTTTTCTAATATTACTGACAGGCTTGCATTATTTGAGAGCAGTTTAAAAACTTCTCTGGAAAAACAGGAAGATTATGCGGCGAATTCTTCTAATCAGTTATTTGAGCAAATAAATAATGTAAGAGATTTATCTGGTGTTTTAGAATATAAGTTGGATTCATCAGCAATTGAAATTAATAATGCAAAAGCTGAACTTGCAGGATTAAAAGAAGCGATTGATAATATTTTGGCTCTTGATTTTGTTACAAAGGTAAGTGATTTTAAAGTAGATTTATATGCTGTAAAACAGGAGTTATCAAACATTTTAGAAACAGCAACCAGCGAATTTTCAGATAAATTTACCAATGATTTATTTAGTAAATATGAGCTTTTGGTAAGCAAACTTGATATTGTTGAGGATGAAATTAAACAAGCTCAGGCAGATGCCTTAACTTGGTTACAAGGAGCATTGGAAAATATATCATCATCACTTGTAGATGTATTATCATATGTCAGTTCGGTAAAGGATGCAAATAATGATGTTATAGAAGCTAAGCTGGATAATATTTCAAGAGAAATAAATGATACGGGTTTAAATTATATTGAAAACTTGAAAGATGCTGTTGATGTTATAAGGACTCTTATTGCTGATAATTTAACATTTATACAGGAAGATGCCTGTAAACATTTAGAAATTTTGAATACTGCTATTGATAAATCCGGTAAAGTTATTAGAGATGATATTAAAATATCTTATGAAAAACTGCTTGAGGTTCAATCTAAGTTTGATGAAATAAATGAAACTTTAAAAATAAATAATAATGCCTTAACTGATAATATTAGCAATGCTATAGAAACAGCTTCAACTCTAAAAGATGATTTTGATAATACGCTGTTATCATTAAAAAATGCAATATTGGATAAGGTTTCCGATTTTCAAAAAGAATTTACATGTGAAAATGCTGATAAGATAAG
>CAZXQM010000058.1:2408-12475 GCA_964643455.1 uncultured Vampirovibrio sp.
ACTGATATAAAGGATGTGGGTTCGCATGTTGAGGATACCCTTAATACAGTAAATACTAATATTGAAGAGATTAGTTCAAAGATTGAAAATTCTTTAAGTTCTGTAAGCACTGATATAAAGGATGTGGGTTCGCATGTTGAAGGTTCTCTTAATAATGTTAGTAATAACATACACAATTTCAGCTTGCAGGTTGATACGTCTTTGGATTCGGTAAGCAGCAGCTTGCATGATTTTAAAGATGCTATTGGAGAAAGATTTGAAGATACAATTTCCCAAATTATTGATTTGGAAAATAATGTGAGTCAACTATCTAGTACCGCAACGTCAGCTTTAACTTCAGCTCTGGCAAAAATTCTTGATAATTTTATTTCGTTAAGAGCTTTATTGGGAAATTTCAATGATAAAACTGCAGAAAATTTGCAAACTGCAGCAAATACAATAATAAGTGATTTTGCTAAATTGAGAGATAAAATTGAAGAGGCTGATGCTATTATTGATGAAGATTTAACAAGGCAACTGTCTATAATTGAGACAAATTTTGAAATTCTAAGTCGTAATCTTTCAGGTTTCTTTGCACAAACGAATCAGGTACTAGGAAATACGATTAACACCGGGTTGGCAAATATGTCTGAATCCATGAAGGCAACAGTTGTAAGTGGACTTGAACAGTATAAGAACCAGATAAATTCTATATTTGATAATATTTCCGAAGCAAATAGTGAACATTTGCAGCTAATGGATTCAAAAGTTCATGAGCTTAATGACGTTATACATAAAACTATGAGCGAACAAAACAAAAAAGCTGCAGAAGCAATAGCTGAGGTTACTACAAGTTTAAAAAATATACTATCGGAAAATATTGAACTTACAACTGCAGATTATAATTCGCTGAAAGAGAGTTTAAATAATTTTGCTAGCAATATAGAAAGTCAAAACTCTGTGTTGTCTGAGAATTTAAAATTAAGACTTGCAGATATCGCTGTGTTAATTGATGCTGGAGCAAATGTTCAGACCCAGGTGCTGGGTGAAAGATTTAATGAATTAACTCATAAAATGACTGAAATTTCACAAGCTGCTGCAATTCTGGATACTAATGTTGCAGTTAAGGTTAGTGAGATATCTGGTGAGATTAATACTGCAAAATCGGAATTATCATCTGTCATTGATAATAGTCAGAATAGGCTTGTGTCGCAGAATGAAAATATTCTTAAAGAGATAAAGGTTTTAAGCAAAGAATATGCTGATAAAGCAAACCAGATGCAACTCGATGTATCTGAAGGTCTTGCCAAGGCTCTTAATGTTACAAAGTCTGAAATGTCATCAGTTTCAGAAGTGTTTATAGACAGTAACAAGCAAGTTATTTCTGAGATTAGCCAGTCAATTGATGATAAGTTAAATACATTGCTTGCAGCAAGTGCCGATATTTCAGCCGGAGAACTTCAAACAATGGAGGCTTTTACTAATAAAATACTGGAACAAGTAAAAGTAGCTCAAGAAAGTACCGATAATTGTAAAAATTCAATTATTGATTTATTAAAAGATGAATTAAATACTATATCTATCTCAAGTGTTGAAATTTCAGTCGGTGAACTTCAAACAATGGAAGCATTTGCTAATAAAATACTGGAACAGGTAAAAGTGTCTCAGGAAAATATAAATAATTGCAAAAATTTGATTATTGATATGGTAAAAAGTGAATTAAATACTATATCAAAAGATATAGAAAAAGAAACAGATGTTTTAGTAAAAGATTTATTGGAACAGATGAGCCTTATGAAAGATTTTCATAAGGATGAGATTTCAAAATGGACTTCTCAGTTAGAAGGGGCAGTTGAAGATTGTATTTATAATAATATAAATGATTTAAAATCTTATTTTGATATCAAAAATGATAACTCTGTGCTGAATGCAAAACTAGATAATATCAATTTAGAATTAAATCGTACTGCAGAAAACTTACTATCTGCATCAAAAGAGCTTTTGACTGCAAGTGTATTCGAAAATAAGATTTCTGATATAAAGACTACAACAAATGTTCTGGTCTCAACAATGGCAACGAATTTGAACTCTCAAATACAAAACTTTATTCAATCTAATTTGATTAAGGAGGTTGATGATAGGTTTAACTTATTTGACAAAAAGTTTGTAGATGCTGTTGTCGACAAATATGAAGAAATTAAGTTGGTATCTTCAAAGTATAATAATACATTTGAGTCAATACAAGCTTCTGTAGAAAGCTTATTGTCAAAATTTTCCGAATCAAAAGAAGAAATTTATAAAACTCTTTTGACAGTAATTAATGGAATAAATGGTGAAATTGATGAATTGAATCTCAGTTTTGCTGATTTAAAAGCACAAATACTCAGCAACTCTTTTGAAGAAGCTATTCAGGCTTCCGTATCGGGGCAAATATCAGATATTGAGGCTCTAGTTCGAGAACAACTTGGTTATCTTGAAGATATAAATACACTTTGCTGCAATAATCTTCCTGAGATAACGGAGATAAATGCTCAGATAAAGTTCAATATTATTCAATTATTAGAGGACTTGAGTGAAAAATTTGAAAATAAAGAAGGTGTATTTGAAAAAGAAATTACAGCATTAAAAGCAGATATAATCACTCAATTTTTGAATGTCTTTAATCAGATATCTTTTGTGGCTGAGCAGGAAGAAATATTAGACTTTATTCAAGAAAAACATTCTGAACTAATCACTGTTTTAAGTCATATTGTAACCACAGTTGATGATATAGGAACAATCAAAGATAATGTTATTGCAGTAGATACAAAAGTAGATTCCTTAAAAGATAATATTGATTTGATAAATGAGAAAGTAAATTCAATAATCTCTTCTGACGGTGATATAGATTATGTTTACAGCCTTCAGGATTTGGAATCCGATATTGCAAATTTGAGATTGACTCTGAACGAATTAAAGGCGAATAATAAGTCTAGAGAACTTGAAGAATTAATATTATCTACCAATAACATATATTCTCTTGTCGATTCAATTAAATCAGAGCTTCCTAGATTTGATACTGAAGAATTTAGGAGGGATTTTGAAGCTTTAAATGAAGATATTGTGAGTATAAGTACAAGGACGAATAAACTTATATTGGCGTCAGATGAGTCATATAAGACATTACAGGAAAACATGCAGAATTTCAAACTGGTAATTAATGATTTAGATGAAAGAACTCGTAACTTTGTGCATGAAGCAGGTATTGACCGTATTGATAATAAATTGGGCGTAATAAATTCTATGATTCAAAATGGTGTCAAAACTAATCAAGTATTTAATCAAATATTTGAATATCTGGCAGAATGGGTTGACAATGCAGATGCACAAATAACAGCTATTTTTGATAAAGTTGAGACTCTTGATGAGATAGGGCAGATAAAAGTAATGTTAGAAGATTTAAAAGCTGAGGCAGAGGATGATTCTGACAGTGTTGAATTAATTGAGGCATTGAGTAATGTCTTTGAAAACCAAGCTAAAAAGATTGCATCTCTAGAGGCAAAGCTTGACAGAGTAATTGTTGAAACTACAATAAGTAATAAGAACCAGAACGTAGATTTAACTCCTTTTGAAGAAACTCTTAACAGGTTCTTAGTTGCTATAGATGACAGAATGATATCACAGCAGGATAAAATAGATTCTCTGGAGTCTAAGCTGGAAGATGTTATGTCTAAGATTGATTTAAAAGATACAGCCCAACTAACTAAAAAAGTTGGAGGTATGGACAGACAAATAGCAAAATTGAATAAAAGTATCGAAAAAATAGCATCGCATGTTGTTGAAAAATAAAACAAAAAATATTAGGGATATTGTAAATAAAACAAATGTTTTAACAGATCCGGCGGAGTTGTATTGCTATGCGGAGGATTCATCTAACGCAAGTACTATAGGGAATTTGCCTGATGCTGTTGTTTTTGTTGAGAGCATAGAAGATATAAGAAATGTTTTACGTTATGCTAAATCAAATAATATACCTGTAATTGCAAGAGGTGCGGGTACTAATATGGTAGGAGCGTGTACCTGTCCGCGTGGTGGTATTGTATTGAATTTTACAAGGATGAATAAAATACTTCATTTTGATACTGTTAATATGACTATGCGAGTTCAGCCGGGAGTTGTACTGAATGATATAAAATTGCTTGCAGAAGAACACGGGCTTTTTTATCCGCCTGATCCTTCAAATTATAAAGTTTCTACCATTGGTGGCAGCATAGCTCAATCTTCAGGGGGTGCGACAGCTTTTAAATATGGAACAACAAAGGATTATATATTAAGTCTGACGGTAGTTCTAGCTGATGGGACAGTAATGAAACTGGGGGCAAATACTATAAAAGATGCTGTCGGATATCATCTCAACCAACTAATTATAGGAAGTGAAGGCACTTTAGCGATTGTTGCAGAGGCTGAGTTAAAACTTATACCAAAACCGGAAGCAAAACGTACTATAGTTGCTTATTTTGATTCAATAGAAACTGCGGTTGACGGGGTAAATAATATTATCAAGAGCAGGGTATTCCCTTCAACAATTGATTTTATGGACAAGAATTCAATAGCGACAGTTGAACGATTCTATCCATCTGGTTTAAGGACAGAAAAAGAATGTTTGCTCCTTGTTGATATTGACGGGTTTTCAGTTTCGATGAAATATCAACAGGCATTAGTGCAAGATGCTTTATGCAGTGCTGGAGCCTCATTCATAAATGTTGCTGTCAATGATGAAGAAATTGAACAAATTTGGACAGCAAGAAGGTCAAGTTTTGCGGCTGCTGCTAAACTTGCACCGGATGTGCTTTCTGATGATATTATTGTTCCGAGAACTTCAATTGCCAAAATGGTAAGAGGTTGTAAAGATATTTGTGATAAGTATAATCTAAAAGCATGTATGGTCGGGCATTTAGGTGATGGTAACCTGCATCCGCAAATTGCTCTAAATCTTAATAATGAAGAAGAATTCAAACGTTATTATTTGGCAAAAGCTGAAATTTATAATCTTGCAATTTCTCTTAATGGAACTATTTCTGCCGAGCATGGAGTTGGAATTGAAAAAATTCCGTATATTGATAATATTGTGGACAATTCTGCTGTAGAATATATGAAGAAAATAAAAAAACTTCTTGATCCGGATAACATATTAAATCCGGATAAGATATTTAAAATATGAGGAGAACTTATGGATATTATAGTTATTTATTGTACTGTGCCTAATAAAAAAGTAGCAAAAAGTATTATTAAAATTTTGATGAAACATAAGTTAGCTGCTTGTGTAAGTTTAGTTGACAAAGTAAGCTCTACCTTTTTATGGGATGGTGAAGCCTGTGAGGAAAAAGAGATTTTAATGATTATAAAAACAAAACGAGCAAATTATGCGAAAATTAAGCTGGTGATAGAAGATTTACATCCTTATACGGTACCTGAAGTTATTGCATTGCCTGTAGTTGATTGTAGTGAAGATTACTTAAAATGGCTAGTAAAAGAAACGGGATTCTAAAACTTACGGATTATTTTGAATCTCTCGGAATAATTGTAAACATAGGTAAAAATAAAGCCAGAGGAAATAAAGGACTTTTTATAACTAAAGGCGGGAAGAATTTCAGAATTGATGTTTCAAGAAAAATAAATGAGTCAGAAATATTATCAATAATGCTTCATGAATTTGCTCATTATATACATTATATGTATGATTCTTCTCTATGTTCCTTAGACTTTGTCTTTGGTGATATAACTGATGATGAGTTGGAAGAGTTATTAAAAATTACAGTTGAGAAAGTGCCAAAGGACGCTGCAAATATTTTATATAACAAAAAAAATGAATTTAATCAAAAGATAAAATTTTTTTCTGAGTATATAAAACGTTATTATCCAGATTTTAAACTTTCTAAATCATACAGAGCTATAGAAAAAAGTATAAAATATCCGGCAAGGTATCTTTTGAAACACGATAGAGTTTCGTTTTTAAATAAGGTATATTCGGTAGAGCGTCTGGAGAATGATTTTGACAATTTGTCAGAATGTCAATGCGCATATATACGCATTAAGTCTTTACAGCGGTGTATTGCAAGAATAAATGCAAGAATAAATAAGTTAAATAAATACTATAATAAACCCGCGGAATTATGGGCAAGGTTTTGTGAGTTATATTTTACAGACTTTGCTAAAGCAGAACAACTGGCTCCGCTGCTTACGGTAAAATTTAGAAATATTTTAAAATCAAAAAAAATAAAAGAACTATCAGATGTTAACGAAATATTACAGATGATATTATAAAAAACATTGACATTTATACCTGTATCATAATAATGGGCATATATCTTTGTATATATGAGGAGAGAGAATAATGAGTATTGTAAATATTAATCCAAAGAAGAATCGTAAAAAAGATGAAGCAGTGGTATTAGTAGTGTTAACTGTAATATTTGTATTAGTAATTTGGCTTGCACTGCCCCAGTTTAATAAATTTCTATAGTTTGGTTATTTGAGAAATAATATAGAATTCTTTTTTACCAGATTAATGGGAAAAAAGTGCTGCTAAAGAGTATCTTTTTCATAGTAACAACGCAGTGTATCTTTAAAGATGTATCCTGATAGTGATATTGCTTTAAGGGAAATGGAATTTGCACTTAAAACATTGCCTAGTTATGCATCGACAGATGAATTAAAGTTTTTGTATAAAGACAGGGCTCAAATGAGGTTTTTTAAGCACGATTACCTTGGTGCTTTAAGTGATTATGTTGCTTCTGATAAGATTACATTCAATGAGAATTTAAAAGTTGCTTTATTGTATAAGTTACAGGGTAATTATAAAAAAGCTATGTCATATTGCAATAATATTTAAATAAGGACGCCACGGCATATGCAGGTTTTTGCTTGTTTTGCTGATATATATAATTCGACCGGATGTTCTGAGGTTGCACTCAAAGTTTGGGATGTTGCTATAGATAAAAAGAAAAATAATCCAAGGGCTTATGTTGATAGAGCTAAAGTAAAGAAAGCTTTGGGAGATTTGGAAGGTTATGAAAATGACATAAAACTTGCAAAGGAATTCTTACCTTCAATTGATGTTGAGAGTTCAATTATAGATGAAACTCTTAATACTCGACTCTTGGATTTGCGTGTTATAAAGATACGTGATAAATTAAATTAATATCTTATCTGTCTTGTTTGTTTTAAAATATTAATGAGTAAATAACAGACAGTGAGGCGGTATGAAATATTCTGAATATTCAGTGGTTATAGTAGGAAGCGGTGCGGCGGGGCTTTATGCCGCACTAAAGGTTTCACAACAAATTAATTTACCTGATGGAATCTTATTAATTACTAAATCTTTTCTTGGCGATAGTAATTCAATGTATGCGCAAGGTGGTATTGTAGGTGTGCTACATCAAAATAAAGAAGATAATACGGAAAAGCATGTTTCAGATACATTAAATGCCGGTGCCGGATTAAGTGAAAGAAGTGCGGTAGAATATATCTCAGAAGCTTCTGATGAAGTTATACATGATTTGATTGATAACGGTGTAGAATTCGATAAAAATTCTGATGGCGAATATACTTTTACACTGGAAGCTGCACACAGTGTAAAGCGGATTTTACATTCCGGCGGAGATGCGACAGGCAGGGGTATTACTCAGGGGCTTTGCAATAGTGTTCGCGGGGATGAGCATATTATAGTTATGGAAAATGCTATAGCTGTAGAGCTTTTAATTAATGCTGACCAGGAGTGTAAAGGTGTGATTGTATATAATGAGTTAACCGGCGAACATGAAATTGTATACACATCAGCTTTGGTTTTAGCTACAGGCGGCTTGGGTCAATTATATAAGTATACGACTAATCCTGGTGGTGCAACCGGTGATGGTATAGATTTAGCATATAATGCCGGTGCTATTTTGCAGGATATGGAATTTATACAATTCCATCCGACAGCTCTTGCTCTGAATCCTAAAAGTAAAGACAGGTTTTTAATATCAGAAGCTGTACGTGGTGAAGGGGCAAAGCTGATTAATAATCATGGTGATGAATTTATGTCAAAGTATCATGATAGACGGGAGTTAGCACCTCGTGATATTGTTACACGGGCAATATACAGTGAGATGAATAAAGAACATAAATTTAATGTGTTTTTAAATGCATCTATGCTGGATTCGGCAAAACTGTCGAGAAGGTTTCCTACTATAGCAAAAAAATGTACGGAAAATGGTATTGATATTACTAAGAATCCTATACCGGTTGCTCCCGCAGCTCATTATAGTATGGGCGGAATAAAAGCTACAGTTGAAGGTAAGACATCAATAAGGGGATTGTATGCTATTGGAGAGTGCGCATCTACCGGTTTACACGGTGCAAATCGTTTGGCAAGCAATTCTTTGCTTGAGTGTGTGGTTTGTGCTTATGAACTTGCGGATTATCTATCTTTTGCAAATCTTACGACGCCAAGAAAAATTGATGATAATATAAGAGAGACTATCGATATATATTCCCAGCCGTTAAGTGATATTGATTATAATATACAAGAACTCAAGTCTGAGTTGAGAGAGATTATGTGGAATAATGCAGGAATTGTTCGTACGCATGAAGGTTTGGAATTTGCGGCTGATAAGATAAAGTCAATGAAGGATGCTTTTAGAAGGACAAGGAAGTGTTTAAATAAAGAAGAGTATGAATATAGGAATATGCTCACAACAGCGTCCTTAATAACAGAAAGTGCTTTAATGAGGAAGGAGTCAAGAGGTGCGCATTGCCGTTCAGACTATCCTGCGACTGATAATAATGCTAAGCACTCAAATATTTCAAAATCTGAAGTAGAGGAACTTACTTATGTTAAATAAATTTTTTATAGAAGAACATGTAAAAAATGCCTTGAATGAAGATATAGGATTCGGAGATATTACTACAGATTATTTAACGTCAGAGTCTGATATAATGTCTTGTGTTTTAAATACGAGAGTTGATGGTATTTTTTGCGGTAAAGAAGTTTTCACAACAGTTTTCCGGATACTTTCTCCGGAAATAGAAATGAAGTTTTATTTTAATGATGGAGATAAAATAAAAAAAGGTGATAAAATTGCTGATATAAAGGGTTCTGCCCGTTATATATTGATGGGTGAACGTACAGCTCTTAATTATATTCAGCGCATGAGCGGAATTGCAACCGAAACAAATAAATACGTTTGTGCAATTGTTGAATATAAGGCGAAAATTGTTGATACCAGAAAGACTACTCCGGGCTTTCGTGCTTTTGAAAAATACTCGGTAAAAATGGGCGGCGGAAGTTTACATCGCTTTAATCTAGCAGATTGTGCAATGATAAAGGATAACCATATTAAATTCTCGGGTTCTCTGACAAATGCAGTCGGGAGATTAAAACAAAATATTTCTCATGCTCATAAAATAGAAGTTGAATGTGATACTTTAGAGCAGGTTAAAGAAGCTCTTGCTTGCGGTGTAGATATTATAATGCTAGACAATATGGATTTTGATATGATGAGAGAAGGGGTGAAGTTAGTAGACGGAAAAGCCATTGTTGAAGCAAGCGGTAATGTTAACCTTAATACTGTCCGTGATATTGCGGCTTGCGGGGTTGATATAATATCTTCAAGTGCAATTGTTGCAAAAGCTCCGACATTGGATTTGGGGCTTGATATGTAAGTTAAGATTTTTTAATCCTTCTGAGTTCATTTTCTAATTCACGTTTTTGATTCTTAATATTCTCCAAATCCAAATCCAGTTCGCGTACTTGATTTTTAATACGTGTCAGTTCATTGTTAAGTTCTTTTTTTTCGTTTTTAATTTTGCTGGTTTCATTATCCAGTTCACGTTTTTGGTTTTCTATTTCTCTTTTTTCTTGTGTTTGGGTGCTGCAGAATTTTATATTTGTGCTGTAGTTATTGATTGTGATAACTTTCATATAACCTCCAAGAATTTATTAATATAAAAGCACTTAAATAAAAAATTTGCTATTATTTGAAAATAATATACTGTATGATAAAATTAACTTATTATTTGCACCTCCTTGTAGCTCAGTCGGATAGAGCGTGGGTCTCCGAAGCCCA
>CAZXQM010000059.1:0-2645 GCA_964643455.1 uncultured Vampirovibrio sp.
ACCGACGTTCTACCAACTGAACTAAGGACGCTTGGTCAGTGCTTAGTGAATGGTAAATAGAATTCTACTCACTATTCACTAAGCACCATTCACTATTATTTTGTTTCCTTGTGATTTGTATGTTTCTTACAAGAAGGACAATATTTACTGAGTTCTAATCTGTCCTTTGTATTCTTTTTATTTTTTACTGTTGTATAATTTCTTTCCTTACAATCTTCACAAGCAAGAACTACCATTCTGTCATTTTTACCTTTAATACCCATTTTGACTTTCCTTTATAATTCATTTTAATGCTATTTTGGAGTAATCTAGTGTAATTTACGTTCTTAAATTCACTCCTTCACCTTTTTAAAAAGAATGTGCAAAACACATTCTTTCATTTAAATCGGCGTATGGTCTTATCCTAAAATAAACATAAATAAATTGCAAATAATTGTGAAGATTTTGTAATATTATTCACTTATAACATTTTTAAACAAAAAACTTTTGCTTAACAAAATTAAAAATGCATAAAAACACAGCTATCAATCCCTTTTTCAATTAGTCTTATTTGTGTTAAAATGCAAATAAAAGGGAGATTAAAATGTTCAAGTCAATTATACTGGCAGCCGGAAAAGGCACAAGAATGAAATCCGATATGCCAAAGGTTTTGCATGCAATATTTGAGAAGCCGCTTTTAGGATATGTTATTGATGCAGTAAATAACACGGGAATGATTAATGAAAACTTTGTAATAGTAGGTCACAAAGCAGAACAGGTAGAAGAATATATTGAAAAAAACTATAAAAATTCCGTCTGCGTAACGCAATCTCCGCAATTGGGAACCGGTCATGCAGTAAGTATGATTCTTCCGTATCTAAAAAATTTTGACGGAGAAGTTGTAATACTGTGCGGCGATACACCGCTTATAACTTCTGAGACATTAAAAGAATTTTTGCAGTTCCATAAAGACAAATCTTCTGACATAACGGTTATGAGTGCAGTCTTTGAAAACCCTGCAAACTACGGAAGAATTATAAGAAATCAAGATGGTTCCGTTAACTTTATAATCGAAGAAAAAGATGCAGATGAATCCCAAAAAGCAGTAAATGAAATTAACGCAGGAATTTATTGCATAAACTGGGGCAAAGTAAAAAAAGCTTTTTCAGAATTAAAAAATAATAATGCACAAGGAGAATATTATTTAACAGATATTATAAAATGGGGAAATGAAAACAACTTGTCTGTTAATGCATATATTCTTTCTAATAATGAAGAAATCTATGGAATAAATTCAAAAATAAATCTTGCCGAAGCCGGTCGAATGTTAAACAAAAGGACAATTAATAAGCTTCTTGCAGATGGAATAACAATCGTGGATCCTGCAACAACCTGGATAAGCCCGGAAACAGAAATCGGTTCCGACACCATTATTTACCCTTCTTGCTACATCAACGGCAAGAACAAAATTGGCAAGCACTGCAAAATTGGACCTTTTGCACATATAAGAGGAGATGTTGTTCTTGAAGATTACGTTAAAATTGGAAATTTTGTTGAAGTTAAGAAAACAACAATTAAATCACATACAAACGCTTGTCACCTCACTTATCTTGGAGACAGCGAAATCGGTTCAAACGTAAATATCGGAGCTGGAACAATAACTGCAAACTACAACCCCTTAACAAAAGTTAAAAGTAAAACTATAATAAAAGACAATGTAAAAATTGGCTCCAACTCTGTTCTAGTAGCACCTATAACAATAGAAGAGGGAGCAAATATCGGTGCTGTTGGAGTTATAACAAAGAATATTCCAGCCTGGGCATTAGCTATTACAAGAGCACCATTAAAAATAATTGAAGAATGGGTTATAAAGAACAAGTAAAGCAGGTTTAAACTGCTTTACTTGTTCTGCAACAGGCTAACCAAGCAAAAAGCGCATATCTGCTTTTTAGCTTTTAGTAACTTGTACTTTAATCAAAGAATCTGTACTTTATAAGAGTGTACACGGCTTGTACACCATCTTTCCAACCAATTTTCTTTCCTTCCTCGGATTTCCTAGCGTTATATGAAATAGGAACTTCCATAAATCGGATATTCTTTTTCAAAACTTTTGCTGTTATTTCAGGTTCAAAATCAAAACGATTAGATTTTATTGAAATACCTTTCAACACATCTGCTCGAAAAGCTTTATAACAGGTTTCCATATCCGTCATATAAGTACCGAAAAGAATTCTTGTCATAAATGTTAAAAATACGTTTGCTAGATAACTCAATAATAAAAAATTTCCACTATTTCGGGTATCTGCAAGACGTGAGCCGTAAACTACATCTGCAGCATCAGTGACAATTAAATGAACCAGAGGTTTATAATCATTCGGATTGTATTCCAAATCTGCATCCTGAATTACAATAATATCACCGGTGGCAGACATTAAACCTGTTCTTAGAGCGGCTCCTTTCCCCATATTACGCTGATGATATAAAACTTTGTAAGGAAGGTGTGAGTACAATTCTTTTGTGCCGTCAGTAGAACAGTCGTCAATTAAAATAATTTCCTTCTCCAAACCAAAATCGACAGCTTCAACTTGCTTCAAAATTTCCAATAATAAATCCTTCTCATTATAAACCGGTATAAGTATTGATATCTTATTCATATCTTTCCTTCT
>CAZXQM010000059.1:2745-5449 GCA_964643455.1 uncultured Vampirovibrio sp.
CCTTCTCATTATAAACCGGTATAAGTATTGATATCTTATTCATATCTTTCCTTCTTTAAATACTACTTTATTATACACAAAAAATTGACAATTAAAATAAAACAATTAATTACATTCACTACATCCCTAAAATCTTTGCCAAAAATCCTATTTTATTATATTATAATACATAATAAAGAGAGGGTGAAATGACTTTAGAAAACTTTATTTATGAGTCAGTTTCAGAAATACTCAATGGCGGGTATGAAGAAGTTAAATATAATATAGAAAAACACAAAGAAATATACAAAGATGATACTGCAATATGCTTTAGCTTGCTTGCACTTGCTGCATTTTGTAAAAAGGACAACACAAAGTTTTATCAGTTTATGAATGATGCTGTATTTCTTGTTGAGCAATCGAATGACCCTATAACAAAAATCCTGCATGAAATTATACTAGGTTATATTAATTTTACAGAGAAGAACACTACACTATATGCTATAAATTACAATCAAGCCCGTAAACTCTCAATAAAACATCAAAAAACTGAATTTTTTGAAAGACTGAACGCAATACTAAAATGCCCGGCTGTAGTACATTATAATAATTATAATCAGACAAAAGACCCTTTAATTGCATTAGTAAATATAGGACAAGCTGTCGCCGCCGAAAAGGATATAGATTTGCTAATCAAAAAAATTGCAGAAGAAACCCAAACTGCACTAAATGCAGATAGATGTACCATTTATATGCATGATAAAGAACATAATGAACTGTATTCCAAAGTTGCAACAGGACTTGATACAAAAGAATTAAGAATCCCTGCTGATAAAGGCTTAGCCGGACACGTGCTGCAAACTGGAGAAACAATAAATATAAAAGATGCTTATAAGGATAAAAGATTCAATCCTGATGTAGATAAGAAAACTGGTTACAGAACAAAAACTATTCTATGTATGCCGATAAAAAATTTCAACCAAGAAATCATAGGTGTATTTCAGGTTCTTAACAAGTTTGATGAATATTTTACTCCGGATGATGAAGATTTATTAGTCGCAATTGCATCTAGTGCAGGTATTTCATTGGAAAATGCACAATTATTTGAAAAGCAGAGGAAGCTGCTTGAAGAACAAAAGATTGTTCTTGACAGTTTTATTGAAACACTTGCAACATCTATTGATGCAAGAGATAAAATTACATCAGGTCATTCTTCTCGTGTAAAAATGTATTCATCCTTAATAGCACAAGAATTTGGAATGGAAAAAAAGGATATATATATTTTAGAAAAAGCTGCTGCACTGCATGATATAGGAAAAATTGGCATAAAGGACTCTGTTTTACAAAAAGAAGGGAAATTAACACCTAATGAGTACAAGCATATTCAGCAACACGTTGAGATTACACACCATATATTAGAAAAAATCCATATGTCGAAAGATTTTCAAAAAATAACAGAAATCGCCTGCTCACACCACGAAAAGTATGACGGTACAGGTTATTACAGACATTTAAAAGGAGAAGAAATACCTTTTGGCGGAAGAATTTTAGCTGTTTCAGACGTATTTGATGCAATAACCTCCAAAAGGCATTACAGAGATAAAATGCCGATTGAAAAAGTTATTGATATCATTAAAAGCGGTGCTGGGAGCCACTTTGACCCTAAAGTTATTGAGAAATTCTTGGCAATTAAACTTAATAAAATTGTAAGTGTGTTTATAACAGAAAACAATATGACTATTAATTCTGAAGATTTAGCTACATTAGAAAAATACAACCTACTTGATTTATATTACTCAATAGTAAATAATTGTAGTAACAGGTTATTACAAGCATTTAATAAATATTATGTAGGTACTGATATCGAGCATGGGTAAGCTAATAAAAAAATTATTAATATCTTCCATACTTATAGCTTCTGTAGCAGCAGTGAATGCAGAAGAGGTTAAGCAATTGAAAGTTCAAGCTGAAACTAATGTTGCCAATATGGATATGGTGATAAAAGATAATTTTGTAAAATCTAAACAGACATCCGCAGAGAGTCGTTTTGCACAAAACAACATCAAAGCTTCTTATGATGACTTTAATGATTTAATCCAAAAAGCTTCCCATGACGATTACGTATTTTTAATATATGGCATGAAGATGGCTGAATTCGGATTTTTTGACCTGTCAGATGCTTTGATTAATAAGCTGGATGCAAATATTTTTACATCATCATACGCAAGAGATATTCGAAAATATTATTATCCTGCCGTCATGCTTAATCAAAGAGATATAATTTATCTTGCTGATGCTTATTCAAACATAGTATACAATAATATGGCTATCGAAACTACTTCTGAGCTATTAAGCAGCAATCAGACAGGTGATAGTGATTATAAAAACTATCTTATTTCACTTGGATATTATAAATCTAATAACTTACAACAAGCATTGAAATATATCAATAATGCAATTATACAAAATGATACTAATATAAACTATTTATCACTTAAAGCTAAAATACTTGCAGATTTGAATAAACCGAAGCAAGCATTAAAAGTTTTGGATAAGATAAAAAAAACAGAATTTCTAACGATAGATTTCCAAAACAAAATCAGGGCTGTAGAAGAATATATTTTGTATAAAACAGCAAAAGATGAACCATTAAAAGACTACCATCTTGCTTATTATTACCACCTGCAAGATAAGAGTCTTTTAGCTACAAAAGTTCTTCAAGCTT
>CAZXQM010000059.1:5549-12227 GCA_964643455.1 uncultured Vampirovibrio sp.
TATTATTACCACCTGCAAGATAAGAGTCTTTTAGCTACAAAAGTTCTTCAAGCTTCCGTTTTGCAGGCAAAAGAACATAGTTCAATGATTTTCTCTCTTCTGGGCAAGATTTATTATGACAATAATGAACCGCTTAAAGCTCAAGAATTTGCAACCCGTGCGTATAAAGAA
The DNA here is from genome assembly GCA_964643455.1 of uncultured Vampirovibrio sp. Classification (GTDB taxonomy): domain Bacteria; phylum Cyanobacteriota; class Vampirovibrionia; order Gastranaerophilales; family Gastranaerophilaceae; genus CAG-196. The sequence continues at coordinate 5,721 of CAZXQM010000059.1, forward strand.
AACAAAAGCAATTACCTAACGATTATTACTTTAGCAGACTTAAATTATGATCAAGGAAAATACGAAGTTGCTTTGAAATATTACAAAAAAGCACAAAAGCTAACTAAGAATGCAGAACCTGAGGTCGGAATAGCAAAAACGTATCTGGCACTGGAAAAAGATAAAAAATCCCAAAAACTGTACGAAAAACTTTTAAAAAAATACAGTACAAACGAAGACCTCTTTGTTGCATCACTGGATGCTTTCCCTCAAAAAGCAGATTACTACCTGCCAAAAGCTGCTTCAATTAATATTTCAAATAATGATGTATGGCTGGGTTTAGCAAACTTGGCACTAAGAGATAATGATTTTAACCTAGCTGCAACATATTTAAATAACTCCTATTATATTGACGCAAATAATTTCAAATATTATTACTATCTAAGTCTTGTACTTAGAGCAAAAGGTGATATAGAACTTGCAAATCAGTCTTTAATCAAATGCTCAAGATTAAATTCTGATTATGCTGCAGATGTAAATCCGGAGTATAGTGTGTATGAAAAATAATATTTTAATTATTGAAGATCATGAATTAACACGTTTTGGGCTTAAAACAGCTTTTGAATCGTGTGATTTTATTGAAAACATTTATGAAGCCGAATCTGCTGAAAAAGGTATTGAAGTAGCAGCAAAAAATGACATTAGTTTAATTATTATGGATTTAGGCTTACCGGGTATGAACGGTATAGAAGCTACAAAAAGAATTAAAGATATGAATAAAGACATTAAAATTGTTGTCTTAACATCTCATAATGACGCGCAAGAGGTCTTAAATAGTCTAAAAGCCGGTGCTAATGCATATTGTTCAAAAGAAATTAATACAAAACGACTTACACAGGTAGTACAATCTGTTCTTGACGGAGCAGCCTGGTTTGATCCTTCTATATCTCATATAGTTCTTGAAGCTGCTACAAAATCACAGAAAACAGAGCATCCTAAACCGGAAAAAAACTACGGTTTAACTTCAAGAGAAACACAAATATTAAAACTTATTACAGAAGGATACAGCAATATTGAAATAGCAAGAGAACTGTATGTAAGTATAAATACAACAAAAGCTCATGTTGCTAGCATATTGCAAAAACTTGAAGTAGATGATAGACTACAAGCAGCACTAAAAGCACTAAAAGAAAGATTGGTTTAAAAATGAATGGAATAGCTTCTATATTGGTTGTCGATGATAATCCCAAGTTTTTGGCAGATGCACTTCCTATGTATGGATATAGTGTAACTATTGCTTCTGACGGGTTAGAAGCTTTAAAAATTCTGGAAAAACAAAATGGTGCTTTTGATTTAATACTTCTGGACGTTATGATGCCAAATATGGATGGCTGGGATACATTAAAAGCAATCCGGGGGAATAAAAATCTGAAATATATTCCAATAATTATGATTACAGCTGTGAGTGAAGATCAAAAAATTGTATCCGGTTTAAGAATCGGAGCTGATGATTATGTTGTAAAACCGTTTATTCTTCCGAATTTACTTGCAAGAATCGAAGCGGTTTTGAGACGCTGCCGCTGGCAAAATGAATCTTCTCCAAAAGTTGGAGTTAGTCTTAATAGAGATGTAAGCATTGATGTTCTCACCCCAAAAGAAAAAGAAGTTCTGGAATTGGTTGCAAAAGGAGCAAGTAATCAACAAATTGCGGATAAATTATGCGTACGTGATGTAACAGTTAAAACACACCTAAACAGTATTTTCAAAAAGTTAAAAGTTACAAATCGTACGCAGGCAGTACTACTTGCAATGCAAATAAACTTAGTAAGCTAATATAGGAGTTAGTTAATGTTATCAAAAGAAGAATTAATAAATCTTGTATTTACAGATGTAGAAGCTTTTAATAAAGAAGTTGCGAATTCAAAGAGCTGTATTGATTTAAGCGAAACCGACTTTAGCAATTCTAACATCGACGGAGCTGTATTCACTAATGTAGATTTAACCTCTTCAACATTTTCAGATAGCCATTTAAGTGAAATAAAATTTGAAGCCTGTGATTTAACATCAGTTGATTTTACCCGTGCAGAAATAGTTGAATGCTCTTTTAATGAATCTGTATTAAACGGAACGGACTTCAGCTACTCTAAAGTTGATTACTGTAATTTTTCCGATGCTGATTTGGCAGGAGCCATTTTTCAAGGAGCAGAACTCACTAATTCAGATTTATCAATGGCAGAAAACCTGAGTGCCTGCAGGTTTGATGAAGAAACAATATGGCCGGACAATGAATATTTACCAGAAGATTTCGATACAAAATATTCTTTAGACTTATCATCCCTTCAAGATGATGATGACTATCAACAATCAGATTATTAAATCCTCAATACAAATATTTTCAGGATTTTTAACAGCTTTGTAGTCAATAATAGAGGAAAGCTCGGTGAGTTTTTCCTCTATTTTATATTTATTACAGCTCATCTCAACATAATCCCCCTCCATACCCAGATCTTTAAATCCAAGATTCTTATATTTTGAAATAACATCAAACGGACCATCCGTTACAGCTTGCAGCTTGATATTTTTTGCTTTCAAATCTTGTGCATATTTAAAAAGTTGATATATTAACGTTGTACCTCCAAGATTAACCTTTTTTCCGTTTTTGGCAGGTAATGCACAAACAGCATCTAACACAACTGTTTTCAGTTCTTGAAAAAATGATAACAGTGCACAAGGCTTGTTGTCTGAAATTGCAATAATAGATTTATTGTTTGAATTTTTTAGAGATTCCAATGTATAATCAAAAACTTTTTGCCATCTTTTTCGGTTAAATTCATCCATGTCTTTAAGCCTGTTTTTAAAATCAGCATACAAATGCAATTTTTCAACAAAATTCTTATCAGCTTTTGTCAGTTCATAAATATCAATTCTGGTAGTAAAACCTTTGAACTGATTTTTTGTTTTAGCAACAGGCAATGCCTTAAAATTTGTAAATTCATTCCGACTGTTCAGTTTCATATTGAAAATAAAACTTGAAAATCTAAAATTTGCCTTTTTAATACTCTGCCTCAATAAATATACCTGTAACAAAATGTTTACAATAGCACTTGTCAAATAAAAAGGTTTAATGTAAACTTGAATTACACTGGTAGAAAGAAGGAATATAATTATGTCAAAAAAATGTGAAGTATGTGGTAAAACACCTTTAAAAGCAGCTAAATTAACATTTTCTCATAAACAAATTGTAAAAAGACAGTCACCTAATTTACAAGACATCAGAGTTAATGTAAATGGTCAAGCTAAAAAAATGACCGTTTGTACTTCTTGCTTAAAAGCAGGTAAAGTTCAAAAAGCTGTTTAAGTTTATTTTTAATTTCAGGCAAAAAAGAACCGGCAAATACCGGTTCTTTTTGTATTAATCCAAATTCTTATGCGCTAAATCAACAACAAAATCAATATCAATCTCGACCTCAGGTTTATCTGTAGAAAACCAGACAAGGTATTCAATATTGCCAGCAGGACCTTTAATTGAGGAGTATGTCAGTCCCTTTATATAATATCCGAGCGAGCGCACACACCTTAAAACATTTTCGATAACAAATTTATGCACTTTAGGTTCTTTTACAACACCGCCTTTTTCCACAAATTCTTTTCCAGCCTCAAATTGCGGTTTTATAAGACATATCATTTCATGAAATTCAGGCTTCATAAGAGTTTTAAGATTTGGCAACACTTTTTCAAGTGATATGAAAGATAAATCCGAAACAAGTAAATCTGCTAACTGTTCATTTTTGGCATATATATCAGATAAGCAACAGTTCTTAAGATTAGTTTTTTCAATCGTCTTAACCTGATTTGAACTTCTGATTTTCCAATCCAACTGGCCGTAACCAACATCAACTGCATAAATAAACTTTGCACCATTTTGCAGGAGGCAATCGGTAAAACCGCCAGTAGAAGCTCCCGCATCAAAACAGATTCTGTCTTTTACAACTACATCAAAGGATTCCAGAGCCTTCTTCAATTTAAAACCTCCACGGGATACAAACGGCATAAATTTAACTTTCAAATCATACTCTTTTTCCGGATTTACTTGAAACCCTGCTTTTGTAATAACCTCTGTGCCAATCATGACATTCCCGGCAAGAATTGCAGCCGCGGCTTTACTTTTATTTTCAAAATAACCCGAATCAACAAGGTACTTATCCAAACGTTCTTTTTTCAAATCTTAAAAAACCTTTCCGCATTCTCAGTAGTTACACTTATCAGTTCATCCAAAGGCATTTTTCTTATTTTTGCAATTTCTTCAGCAACGTATCTCACGTAAGCCGGATAATTTGTTTTTCCTCTATATGGCACAGGCGTCAGGTAAGGCGAATCCGTTTCAAGGACAAGCTTGTCCAAAGGAACTTCACGAGCTACATCTTTCATTTTTACAGCATTTTTAAATGTTACAACCCCGCCCAATGCAATATACCAGCCCATTTTTGTACATTCTTGCATAAATTCAACACTTCCGGAAAAACAGTGAAACAAAACATCTGAACTCCCATTATTTTCAGATAATATATCAAAAGTATCTTTATGAGCCTCTCTATCATGTACAACAATCGGCAGATTCAGTCTGTTCGCAAGCTTTATTTGCTTTGCAAATACTTCTTTTTGTAAATCTGCAAAAGATTTATCCCAGTAATAATCAAGCCCAATTTCGCCAACAGCTTTTACTTTAGGATTCTGTGCCAGTGAAACCATTCTTGTTTCAATTTCTTGAGTATAAGAAGCAGCTTCAGAAGGATAAATACCTATCATTGCCCAAATATTTTCGTCAGCTTGAGCTATTTCAATAACTTTTTCCAGTAAATCAGGTTCGACAGAAGGTATTATTACCTTTTTCACCCCGTAATCGTTCATTTGGGCAATCAACTGTTCCACCGGAAGGTCAATCATATCTATATGAGCGTGTGTATCAATCAGATAATTTTTCATACGAAAATTATATCACACTAAAAACATACAGCAGAGTATTCACAAGAACAATCGGATTTTTTTTCAGGTAAGTCGCAAGTATTAATTTTCTCCACCGTTTTTAACAAATGCTCCTCATATTCTTTACCTAATTCTACCGAATAATTTATACGTACCTCATCTCTGTTTTTTAAATCAATATATATAAAACTTACTTTATCTGTATGAAAAAACTCTTTAACTGCAAGCAAATAAATCATTGTTTGAAAATCATATCCAGGATTTTTGGGGATAGAACCTGTTTTATAATCTAAAATATAGTAATTCCCGTCATTTTTAACCAGAGCATCAAGCCTTCCTCCAAAATAATACTTTCCGATTCTAACTGCAAGGTTATACTCTGTACTAACAACTTCATACGAAAAATATATGATTCCTTTTAGATACTGCCAAACTGCTAGTTCCTTTTCTGTTAGAGAATTTTCCATCTTATCAATGTTTTCTTTTCTTAAATAATAGGACGCCAGCGCATGAATATTTTTACCAAACTCAAAAATACTATCATTTACAGGCATGGAAATATTTTTCACATACCTGTAAAAGAACTTTCTCGGACATAATTGAAATGTTTTAAGCATATTCGGAGAATACAATGAAAACATATTATCCCTCTAAATACGTATAATCAGGATTTTGTTTTAATTTTTCTTCTATCTCCTCAAAAGTAATATGTCCTTCCGTAGCCCCAAATTGGGAAACTACAGATGCAGAATTAACCGAAGCATACATCAAAGAAGTACCAACATCAAGCCTGGTTCTTGCAAGAGCCCCACAGAATGTAGAAGCAAAAGCATCACCAGCACCGAGTGTAGAAACCACTGGAGACGGAAATACCGGACAATAATAAAATTTCTTTCCGTCATAAGCATACGCACCTTTGCTGCCATCCGTAATTACAATTACCTGATAATCCATAACTTTAAGAGTTGTAAGCATCTTTTTAATGTCTATATGAATAAGTTCCAGAGAAAACTTTTCCGTTTTAGTATCAGGTCTTACATGGATACCTGTAGCCAGAGTAGCTTCATCTCTATTCATTACAACAATATGCGCAGATTTTAAGATTGTTTTTATATGTTCAAATCCTCTTTTTAGACTTGTAGAACCTGCATTGAAACATATTTTCGTACCATGCTTATGAGCATAATCAACCACAGATTCAAGAACTTTATTAGACTCGCCATTGAGAGGAGCTATATACAAAAAATCCGCCTCCTTAATTGCATCAAAATCAATTTCATTCTCGCGAATTTGTGCATTCGCACCTCTATGAGCAAGAACTGTTCTATCTCCCTGAAAACTTACAAGAATAATAGAAAATCCGGTAGATGAGTTTTCATCTTGAATAATATGAGAAAGATTTACATTTTTTGATTTAAAAGAAGTTAAAATACCTTCTGAGTAGATATCCTTACCTATCTTAAAAATAGCCGAAGTTTCAAACCCGAGATTTGCAAAGTTACAAGCAGTATTAACCCCGCCGCCGCCAACATTTGAAGAAAATGT
>CAZXQM010000060.1:0-7538 GCA_964643455.1 uncultured Vampirovibrio sp.
AAGGCAAAGACTAAAGAACAGCTTGATGCTGTTGGTGGAAAGCTCGCTATTGAAGTTCAAGCAGTTGTATTGCTTGAAAAAATCGGCCCATAGCATTTATAAAAATAAAAAAGGAGCTTTTTAATAAAAGCTCCTTTTTTATTTTAACTTATTTTAAAGCAACAGTCATATCAGCTTCTATGCAGACTTTACCATCTACATAACCAACTCCATGGCTTTTACAAATAGGTCCCTTAACTTTAATAAGCTCAACTACCATATCAAATCTGTCACCCGGTCTTACAATATTTTTAAACCTTACATTATCAACACCAGCATATAGTGTTAGCTTGCCTTTGTATTGCGGAAGACACATTAAAACAGGAGCAGAGCACTGAGCTAACGCTTCAAGCTGTAATACACCAGGCATTACAGGATTCCCAGGGAAATGCCCTTGGAAAAATTTTTCGTTCATTGTAAGGTTTTTATAACCCTTTGCATATTTACCCGGAATACATTCCGTGATTCTGTCTACAAGCAGGAACGGAAACCTGTGTGGAATCATTTCCATTATTTGCATCGTATCAAAAGATAGAACTTCTTCTCCGGCTTCACTTACACCAACCTTTACCCCAATTTCTTCTGTCATAAATCTCTCCTTTTATATTTTTACCAATTTTGTCTTTAAAATCTGTGCAACCTTTGTATGTACAGCATGCCCTGCCTCTTTTACAAGAATTTGCACTCTCATATTAAGAGGTGAAATTCCTGTAAGATAAAAATCTCCCAGCAAGTCAAGTATTTTATGCTTTATAGGCTCATCCTCAGAGCGCAGTTCCGTTGTGTACCCTACATCTTTTAATCCTACTGTATTATCAACTGTCACACCTTTTGCAAACCCGAGCAGCTGGTATTTTTTCAAGTCTTTGTAGAAACCAAAAGTTCTAGCTTCAATAATTTCCTGAAGGTTATTGTTATCCATTGTAATCCATCGTTCCCTTAAATCCGGATGCTCATAGTTTACAGCGTATGTTATCCTAAGCTCTTTATCAGGAAGAACCACAAGGCTGGTTTTACCATTAAGATAATAAACAGGCTCACTCACAGTGTATAAATCCTTGCTGACATTTTCTATACCAGCCTGATTAAATAAATCCACCCAAACCTTGGAACTTCCATCAAAAATAGGCATCTCTGTTTCGGATAAGTGTACGTCAATTGAATCTATACCGGTTATTGCACAAGCAGCTATAAAATGTTCACAAAGCATTACTTTGTATTTGTAATCTCCAAGAAGAGTTCTGTTATCTTTACTGCACAAAGTAACACAGTGTTCTGTCGAATATAAGTTTTCTATACAAACATTAAATGGCGTATCAGCACCTTTTGAAAAAATACGAATATTGCCCCCACGAGATGGTTTTATTACCACATCGCAGTTTTTATTCTTCATTAAACCTTTTCCAGATGTATTAATCTCTGTTTTTATTGTACCCATAATGTTTTTAAACTTATCTGCCTGTAAATTTTTCTTATACTGTTCACTTTCCGAAAAAAAGAATAAACCGAAGATACCAGAAAAATTCTCTTCGAACCCTTAAACTTTTACTCCGTCATTTACCCCTTCATTTACACTTTCTTCAAAAGAACGTAAAAGCGGCTCATATTTCTTAAATTTGTTGATTAAATCACCAGCATCTTTGATAATTTTAAGCTGTTTGATAAATTCTTTTCTTGGAACAGCCGGAGCACCTACAACAATAGATTTAGCAGGAAAACTCTTTGTTACACCTGCCTGAGCTGCAATAATAGTATCATCTCCTATACTTATATGATCAGCAAGACCTGCCTGACCGGCAATTACAACTCTATCACCGATAATACAGCTTCCGGCAATACCTACCTGAGATACAATCATACAACCTTTACCAATTCTGCAATTATGACCAATCATAACAAGGTCATCAATTTTAGTATTATCACCGACTACTGTATTTTCAATTGTACCACGATCTATTGCAGTATTTGCACCAATTTCCACATTATTGCCAATTTCTACTGATCCAATTGAAGGTATTTTATAGATTACTTGCTCCAGATCATTTTCCTTAATTTCACCGTCTTTACGTGCCTGTTCAATATTGTTAGGATTTTCAGTTACAAAACTAAAACCGTCTGCTCCTAGAGATACCCCGTGATGAAGAATAACTTTATTTCCGACTTTCACCCTGTCACCAATACATACAGACGGGTGGAAAAAGCAATCATTGCCTATTATAACACCATTTCCAATATAACCGTTTGCAAGAATCTTTGTATTATCACCAATTTGTGCGTTTTCACCTATCACCACATTTGGTCCTAATGAAACATTCTGACCGAGCTTCGCTGATGGATGAACCGTTGCGGTCGGATGAACTCCAGAATTTACATGCGGCTCTTCATAAAACATTGTAATTAATTTCATCATAGCTAAACGCGGTCTTTCAACCTCTATAGTAGAAAACCCATCTATATTAACACCCAAAGGAACAAGAGCAGCCTTTGCTTTAGTCTTGCTTAAATTGTTAATTTCATCTTCTCCGAGAGCCAGAGCCAGAGTATTTTCATCTGCTTGAAGCGGCGGGGCTATATTTGTTATCGCAACATCTTTTGCTTTAGAAAGCATACCGCCAGTAATTTGTGCAATTTGTTCCAATGTAAAAGTTTTCATAATAAACTCCTTATAACTATTTTAAACACTTATTTATCACATTAGTAGTAGATTTACCTGTAACAAATTCAATGAATTCTATCTTTATACCATTTCGGATAACAACATCCCTCTCAGGAAGCGTTTCCATCGTATAATCAGCCCCTTTTGTGTATATGTCAGGTTTTATAGCTTCCAGCAAATTTGCAGGAGACCTCTCTTCAAATAATACCACATAATCTACACAGTTCAAAGCATTTAATATTTCAGCTCTGTCATCTTCACAATTAATCGGACGGTCATTGCCTTTAATCTGCTTTACCGAGCTGTCTGAATTAAGCATCACAATTGAATAATCAGCAAGAGACTTTGTTTTTTTCAAATACCTTACATGCCCGACATGCAAAATATCAAAACATCCGTTCGTAGCTGCATAAGTTTTTCCTTCAGCCTGACCGTGTCGTACAATTTCAATTATTTCTGATTGTGAAACTAACTTTCCCAACTATTTTAGACCTCTCATTTTGTCTATTGCAATCTTGATTCCATCTCGTATGCTTGCAAATTTGTTTGACATAGTTTGAATATAAACTTTTTTTTCAATCGGCATTTCTTTCGGTAAACCGCTTGCATCACTTATAACTTGCTTTGTGTCTCTCATTTTTTTATTGGTAGGTCTAACCGTTACTTTACTTGTAATTTTTTCTACATTCATATTAGAATAACCCCATTTCTATAACTCTCTTACATATTCTGACAGTATTTAATGCGGCTCCGATTCTTAAGTTATCGGCAACACACCACAATGAAATCCCGTTATCAAATGCAAGATTCTTTCTTATTCTACCGACAAAAACAGGATCTACCCCGCTTGCATCGCGAGTAGTCGGATATTCATAATTATCCGGATTATCAATAACTTTAACTCCGTAAGCATCTTTCAATATTTCTCTGACCTCATCCGGTGTAATATTTTTCTCAAATTCTACATCTACTGCTTCTGAATGCCCGTTAAATACAGGTACTCTTGCCGCTGTACAAGAAATTTTTGTACTTTCATCAAGATGAAGTATTTTTCTTGTTTCATTTACGACCTTCATTTCCTCTTTAGTATACCCGTTCTCACAAAATACATCTATTTGAGGGATAACATTAAATGATATAGGCTTTTTAAAACACTTATTCTCAAACAGCTTGCCTTCAAGGTTTGCAACCGTATCATCTCTCAGCTCATTAATAGCAGCAAGTCCAGCTCCTGAAACAGCCTGATAAGTTGATACTATAAGTCTTTTAATTTCAAATTTCTTCAATGGCTCAAGAACCAACATTAATTGGGACGTTGAACAGTTCGGATTTGAAATAATTCCCTTATGTTTCTTTAAATCTTCATCATTTACTCCCGCAATAACAAGCGGAACATCTTCTTCCATTCTGAAAGCTGATGAATTATCAATAATCAAACCACCGCGCTTAACAATTTCCGGTGCAAACAGTTTACTGGTAGAACCACCTGCAGAAGCCATTACAATATCTATATTATCAAACACTTCCGGTTTTGCCTCTTCTACTATATATTCCTGTCCTTTAAAATATACCTTGTTTCCTGCACTTCTTACACTTGAAAGGAATTTTATACTTTCATACTCAATTCCGAGCTCCTCTGTTATTTTTGTAATTTCTCGTCCTACAACTCCGGTTGCGCCTAAAATTGCTATTCTTGGTTTTCTCATATTTTATCCTTTATTAAAATTTTAGCCTTGTAAACTACATTATTTTATCAAGCCCGTAAACAAAATTACTATTCTTGCTTACATATCTTACAGCCCTTAATACACCGTCCATATAACACTCTCTATTCATAGAATCATGTCTTATAGTAAGAATCTGACCGCCGGAGCCAAATATTACCTCCTGAGAAGCTATATAACCCGGAACCCTGACGGAATGTATGTGTATATTATTGTAAGACTTTGCCCCTCTTGCTCCCTCTATTGTTTCAGTTTCCGCGCAATTCCCACTCATGAAGTCGGAATTTTTTTCTGACATCATAAGAGCAGTTCTTACTGCTGTACCTGATGGTGCATCCTTTTTTTGATTATGATGAAGTTCAATAATTTCGGCATTTTGAAAATACTTTGAAGCCATTTGTGCAAATTTCATCATCAATACAGCACCTGTAGAAAAATTCGGAGCAATAAAGCATCCAACACCTTGTTTTTCTGAAAGACACTTTAATTCCGCAATCTGGGCATCACTTAATCCTGTCGTTCCGATTACAATACTAATCCCGTTATTAAGACAGTATAAAGCATTTTCGTATATAGATTTTGGCTGGGTAAAATCTATCAAAATATCAATCTTTACAGAGTTTTTAGCATCCTTTATAGTCGCAAATTCGCCATCATTAATATCAATCTTTGCAACAAGATTCATATCCTCAGCAGCACTAACCGCCTTGACAACCTCCTGCCCCATCTTTCCGTTTGCACCGCATACAGCAATATTAATCATACTAAATCCTCTCCTTGTATTGATAAAGTTTAAAACCTTTATAATCCTTTCCCTGACTGCATTTGTACCTATTATACAATAAACAAAATAGAGTAGAAATGTAAATTTTTGTAACAATTATATATGTTTTATGTTATAAATATATAAAAAGGTGGAATTATATATATATAATCTCTTTTCTTTATTTTCTCCTCCACTCCTTTATCTAACGAGAGTTAATGCCGCAAAAGATTGCGGCTTTTTGTTTTGGAAAATTTTACACAACATCTATACCGTCATCAGATACAAACTGGATTCCAAATTTTGCCCTGAAAAGATATCTTACAGTATTGCTCTGAATTTCGTACATCATTTTATTAAAGAGGTCATACGCTTCTTTTTTATACTCAATTAACGGGTCCTTTTGACCGTATGCACGTAAGCCAATTCCCTCTTTTAGCATATCTATATTGTGCAGATGATCTATCCACTGATTATCAACAACTCTTAAAAGGATATCTCTTTCAAGTGAGCGCATTATATTGTTATCAGAAAATAGTTCCTGCTTATTAAATGAAGGATCATACTGCTCTGAAATTGAATTATAAAACCCTATTATTTCTTCTTCATGTTCTTTATATGCCTTCTGCGCAGCTTCTTTTAGGGAATCATATATCCTTGCATATCGCTGGTTCTTGATATCATCAACATTAATATAGGATAGCTGCGGAATATTTGAGTGCAGTTCCTTAATAAGAGTCTGCAAGTCTTGCGAAATATATTCCTCCGGACTCATCTCAGGTGTAATATAGCTTTTAAGGAGTCTGTCAATTTCCTTATCTATCATATATTCAATATCAGCCCTTAAATCTTTACCCTCAAGAACTTTTCTCCTTTGTGCATAAAATTTTTCTCTTTGAATATTCATAACATCGTCATATTGAAGTACACTTTTACGAATATCAAAATGATACGTTTCAACCTTCTTTTGAGCAGATTGGATTTGTCTAGATATCAACTTTGATTCTATAGCCATATCTTCTTCAACATTAAGCATATTCATTAAACCAGTAATCTTTTCCCCGCCAAAAATTCTCATCAGGTTATCTTCCAGCGATAAGAAAAACCGCGTAGATCCCGGGTCGCCCTGACGTGCAGCACGTCCTCTTAGCTGGTTATCAATTCTTCTGGATTCATGTCTTTCTGTACCTATAACATGCAGCCCGCCAAGTTCGACAACCCTTGCATGTTCTTGTTCAGTAATCTCACGGGCTTTTTTCAATGCCGCATCCTTTAATGACTCGTAGTTTACATTCTCCGGCATTATATTTTGTTTTTCGAGATCCTCTTTAGCTAAAAATTCAGCATTACCGCCTAAAAGAATATCAGTACCACGACCTGCCATATTTGTTGCAATGGTTACAGCTCCTATACGTCCTGCTTGTGCTATTATATAAGCTTCTCTTTCGTGCTGTTTTGCGTTTAAAACATTGTGTTTTATACCCTTTTTATTAAGAAGTGCAGAAATATATTCAGACTTTTCAATACTTATCGTACCTACAAGAACCGGACGTCCTAACTTGTTCTGCTCAATAATATCATCAACTACAGCATTATACTTAGCTCTTTCAGTCTTATATATTACATCAGGATAATTAATTCTGATATCAGGTTTATTGGTCGGAATTACCGTAACTTCCAGATTGTATATTTTTCCAAATTCAGCTTCTTCAGTCATAGCAGTACCGGTCATACCTGAAAGTTTCGGATACAAGCGGAATAAATTCTGGAATGTAATACTGGCAAGAGTTTGTGTTTCGTCTTGAATCTGCACACCTTCTTTAGCTTCTATTGCCTGATGAAGCCCGTCTGACCAACGTCTGCCCGGCATTAATCTTCCCGTAAACTCATCCACAATCATAATTTCGCCGTCTTTAACAACGTAATCTGTATCCTTAATAAATAATTCTTTTGCTTTCAGTGCATTTAATAAGTCATGCGCATACTGATTATTAATATCAAATAAATCCTTGCAGCCAATAATTTCCTGAGCTCTGTCAATACCATCTTCTGTCAAAATGACATTTTTGTTTTTTTCATCAACTTCGTAATCCTTATCCTTCTCGAGCTGCGGTGCAACTTTTGCCATAAGAGTATATGTATCGGCAGATTTTTCAACACGACCACTAATGATAAGAGGAGTTCTGGCTTCATCAATCAAAATACTGTCAACTTCGTCAATAATTGCATAATTAAACGGTCTTTGAACTAGCATTTCTTTAGAAGCAGCCATATTATCTCTAAGGTAATCAAACCCGAATTCATTATTTGTGCCGTAAGTAATATCACAGGCATACGCTGCTCTTTTCCGGTTAAA
>CAZXQM010000060.1:7638-8778 GCA_964643455.1 uncultured Vampirovibrio sp.
AGAGCTTCTTTTTCTAAAATCCTATCAGCTTTTTCATTATCTGAAGTAGGGCGTTTGGCAAGAATAGCTTTAAACTCATCCGTTTTTGCCCTCAACTCGTCATCAGTAAGCTTTGCAAATTCAGACTCCAATGCGTTTATATGATCTATAATTCCCGCAATTTTTTTAACCTTTTTTTCATTTGGGTCGCCAATAAGCTTCAATAAAAAATTAATCATATTTATCCTCTCCAATTATGAATATAATAACATAAACATAAAAAGGATAAAGATATTCAAGGTACTTATGTCTGGATTGTAAACATTTATTAACTTTTTAGCAAAATTTTTAATTTATAGATTTTCAATTAGATACAAAATGAAAGGTTTTAAACAATGAATCTAAGCAATGTATCTATTTTCAAGTACAATATTAATTATGGAACATCAAACAAGAAAAATAATAATACCCCGAATTTTCAAGGAAACAAACAAAAGCTTGTAACAGACAGCCTGAAAATCGGAAGCGCAATTTCTGCAAGTGCTTTATTTATGATGGCTAAAAAAGATGTAAAAGAGCCGGAAAAAATCATTGATGAATATTATGCAAATGAAAACAGCAGAGTTAAAAATACAAGATTCAATCTCAGCAGATTCTCTGAAGAAGAAAAATACGAAATCAACCATCGTATTGATGACATTAATCTTTATCCTAAAGCTTTCAGAGCTATTATTAATGCTAAAAATGATGAGACCTACAGATTCGATGCCCAAGATTCAATGGCATTATTTGATGATGTTGGACAACAAATAGAAAAGTATCCGGAAATTTTTAAACAAATAATAGATGCCAAAGACAAAAATAATGCCAATAGATTCGACACTAAAGATTGTGCGTCTCTTATGAAGCAGGCAGATTTATTGAAGGCTTATCCAAAAGCATTTGAAACCATTTTATCAATAAAAGAGTTAAATGCGGACGATTGTATAAATCTTGTATTAACAACGGGTGAGGCAATCAAGGAACTTCCTATAATTTTAGACGAAGCGCTTGAAAGTGTTCCGAAAGATAGCAAAAATTACGGGAAACAGCTTATACAAACTATCAAGAGAGTTTATCTGGAAAGAACAGATAAACAACAATGGGAATTAAGAAAACAAC
>CAZXQM010000060.1:8878-11593 GCA_964643455.1 uncultured Vampirovibrio sp.
GATTTTTGGACTTCATTGGGAAAATTAATAGAATTAAAAGATGAAAACGGAAACTTTAAATACACTGTTCAGGAATGCATTGAAAAAGCTAAACAAGAAATTTCTAATCAATAGTCCATTTTTTAGGATCAAACTTAAAATCCGTCACCTTCATCTTTAAAGATTTTGCATAAGGTTCAAATTTTTTGAGCAGAATAATTTTATGCAGCGAAAGCTCCTGTGCAACAATAGGATTTTCGCATGCAATCACCATAACATAGCCGGGAAGCATTGAATAAGGTTTTGAGCGTCCCCTAAATTTGGACGGCAGAATTTTATCCCAAAAACTATTGAGGTTAGTCCGTGTAATAGCTTTTTTAAGCTGCGGATTATCCATCATTGAACTTATTATTGAATCTACCCCTTCAAAATCTGTATAAAGAATTTTTTTCATTGTTTGTGTTATTATTTTTCTATGAGTTGTAACTTAAATGATATCATAAAATCGTCTAATAAGATACTTCTTTTATCACACATGAACCCTGATGGCGACACACTGGGTTCAATGTGCGCTTTATTTAGCATGATTTATAACCGGTTTAAGAAAAAAGCCGATATGAGCGTTGTTTCTAACATTCCGTACAACTACAAATTTATACCGAACGTTGATTTGGCTCAAAGATATTTTGATAAATCTCTCGTTTATGACCTTGTTATAACTCTTGATGTAGCAGCGATTGACAGGGTTATGGATTCTAAGATTCTGTTTGACAAGGCAAAATGTACTGTTAACATTGATCATCATAAGACTAATCCGGGATTTGGAGATTATCAAATAATAAATCCTCAGGCAAGCTCTTGCGGAGAAGTCTTATTTGATATATTTAAACGGGAAGGGTGGACAATAGACAAAGACACTGCAATCTGTTTATATACGGCAATAATGACTGATACAGGAAATTTTCGATTTGAAAACACATCCGCAAAAACTCTAAGAGCTGCGGCTGATTTGGTAGATTCCGGCGCCAATCCGAATTATATTTACAAAATGTGTTATGAAACTAAAACAAAAAATTTTGTAATGTTTCAGAATTATTGTGTAAATAAAGCAGTATTTTCTGAAAATAATAAAATTGTTTACACAACCGTATATAAGAAAGATCTGGAAAAATTCTCTGCCGGCGATGATTACACTGATGGAATCGCTGAAACCCTGAGGGCAATTGACTCAACAGAAGTTGCATTTGTTGCAAAAGAAGTAGATACAAAACTGACAAAAATTTCAATGCGTTCTAAAGGGATTGATGTTGCAGACATTTGTTCAAAATTCGGAGGTGGCGGTCATACATTTGCTGCCGGCTGTAGTATTAAAGCCGGAGTAGAAGATTCTATAAAAAAATTATTGAGAGAAATTGATGCATGAGATATAGATTTAAGACACTAAAAAATATAATTGATTCCGTAATAGAACATGATTATTTTGGAATGGCTTCAGAAATGGGTTTTATGCTTTGCATAGGAATTTGCCCTTTTATTTTGTTTTTGACAGCACTTTTCGGATGGATTGGTAAACAGTATTTTATGCAGCCAATATTTATATTTATGCAGAGTATCGTGCCGCATGATGTATTAAATGTAGTTAATACTGTTTTAAATGAAGTATTTTTCTTCAAAAAAGGCGGTCTTGTTGCCATTTTAGGCTTTCTGATTACACTGTTTTTATCAACCAATACAATGGCTATTGTTGCAAAAGGTCTTAACAGAGCATACAAGGTAAAGGAAACCAGAAGCTTTTTATATTCAAGATTGCTTTCCCTTATCATGGTATTTGTAAACACACTTGTTTTATTTCTTAGTATTACACTAATCGTATTCGGAAAAGTTATTATAAAATTTCTGGTATCTTACATAGGAATAACACCGCATTTTGCGAATATAATGCTTTTTATTCGCTGGCCGATTGCGTTTTTAACTTTATTTATTATGGCGTATTTAAGCTATTATATCTTGCCGGATTTGAGCGGAAATGAAAAACTTAGAAGACATAGCGCATTTCCCGGTTCAATCTTTTTTTGTATATCTTGGCTGCTTGGTTCCTGGTTATTTTCTGTTTATATAAATAATCTTCATACCTACAATTTTGTATACGGAACAATTGCCGGATTTGCAGTTATGATGATGTGGCTATACTATACTTCAATATTAATATTAATTGGAGGAGAGATTAATTCACAGCTTTACGAAAAACTTGAGCGGCGTGAAGAGATAAAAGTTCGCAGAAACAGAACAAAAAATGATAACACGATATAGGGACTATTTAAATTTTCTTGATAAAAAACTTAACAAAATGTTTGAAGCCCAAAAGCCTTATATAAAATGTAAAGAAGGTTGTGCTTATTGTTGCAAAGAAGGAGAATATACGTTTTCTGAGCTGGAATATATATGTATGATGCTTACATATAATGAATTAGACGACGAATTAAAAGACAAAGTCACAGAAAATATTGTAACTCTTTTAAAAAAATCCAGAGAAAAAATGTATGTATGCCCGTTCCTTGTAAATAATAGATGCAGCATATACAAATCCAGAGGAATTATGTGTAGAACTTTCGGTCTGATTTCTTATGATAACAAAGGCAAAAAGCATTTACCATTTTGCGTAGATCTTGACTTAAATTATTCAAACGTATATGACAAAGAGAATTCTTTAATAATCTCTAATACAGAATATGGAAC
>CAZXQM010000061.1:0-11202 GCA_964643455.1 uncultured Vampirovibrio sp.
ACACGACAATACCTTCACTACATCTTATTATTATAAAGTATTTTTATACGGAAAAATTGCTAAAAATATTAAAATTCTTTATCAAAAAGAATAGTGTCATTTAAAAAGCTTATTTTTATTTGTTTCTTTGTGAATTTAAAATAAACAAATCGTGTTCTTATATAGTTCAGGGTTAAAAATAGTCTTTTTAACCAGAACTTATTTTTAATAGTTTGTGAATAAACAGAGATATTAAATAAAAATCTTTTTATCCAGCCTGTTTTTTCTCTGTTTATATAACTGTCTTTGTGCAGCCTCCAGCGTGTAAGCTTTTTATTTATGTAGTATATTTTGTTGTTAGAAAGTTGAGCCCAGATATAATGGTCAATTGCGGACTTGCAAATCGGGTTGAATTTGCACTTTGTTATAAGTTCTTTTTTTACCATAGCGCAGGAGAAAGTTGGTATAATGTTACTTTTGGAAATGATTTTTGAAAAATTATTAATAAATTTTGAACGGTCAAGTTCTATTAGATATTTATCGACATTTTTGAAGTACTTTTCTAAATTAGCACTTCTTTCTTTATCCTGAAATAATTCAACATCTGTGTAAACAATACCAGCTCCAAGTTTTGTGGCATTTAGTCTTTCTTCAATGGATTCCGGTAGGAGTTCGTCATCAGATTCTAAAAAAGCAATCCACTCCCCGTCAGCAAGAGCAACTGCTTTTTGAAGTGTTGCAGCAAGCCCGAGATTTTTGTCATTAATTATCAGCTTTACTCTTGAATCCTTTTTAACGTATTCATTAATAATATTTAGTGAATAGTCGGTTGAAGCATCATCAATAATGACAAGTTCCCAATTTTTGTACGTTTGATTGAGAACACTTTCTATAGCCTGTTTGATGTACAGGGCATAATTATAGCTTGGCATTATTATGCTTACTTTTTCATACATTAATTTTAACAGCCTTCCACTAGTATACTATAATAAATATAATGAGTTTAAAAGAATTTTGTGTAAAGAGAGTAAATATATTAGCGGCAGTTGTTGTTTTAACAATCTACGTTTGCCTAACACTTTTAAATTAATCTTTTTATAATTTTAATCAGGATGAAATCCAAGCCTGGAATATTGCTTCAAATTCGGGTTTTTGGATATTATAAGATTAATGAGAAGTGATTGGCATATTTTTATCTGTTTTATTTATTTATTTATTTATTTATTTTCTGCTAATACTAACCGGCTCTTGTGCCGGAGGTAATATTATAAACAGGTATGACAATAGTTACCAAAGTGTTCATAGGTATTATATTGCATGAAATTTATATTTAATGTAAGATTTAGGTATGAAATTGAGTGTTATAACTTTAACCTTAAATAAGCTGGAGTATACCAAAAAGTTTGTGGAGAGTCTTTACAGGTATACAAAAGACTTTGAGCTAATTATTGTTGATAATGGGTCAACAGACGGAACTGTTGAATATTTGAAATCTCTTAAAGATGTCAAACTTATTTTAAATACCGAGAATAAAGGGTTTGCAGCGGGAAATAACCAAGGAATTAAGATTGCTGAGGGTGAATATATTGGATTTTTGAATAATGATATTCTCCTTTATCCGGATTGGTTTGAAGCTTGTGAAGAAGTTTTTAAAACAGAAAATGTAGGTTTTGTTTCTCCAAGACAAGTAGATCCGCATTATGATAATACGAATCCTGAAAAATATATCAAATATTTTCAAGGATTTCATTATGATAAACCTTATGAGAAAAGTTTTGATGAGTGTGTTTTCTCTTGCGTTGTAACCAAGCGGGAAGTGTTGGATAAGATTGGTGTTTTTGATGAGAACTTTTTTCCTGCTTTTTTTGAAGATAATGATTTAAAATATCGTGCGATAGAGGCAGGTTATGGAATTTTTGTCACCAATGAAGCTTGTTTTTTTCACTTTGGCTCGGTAACCTCAAAGACACTTGACCAAAATCTGGAAGCTAATCGAAAATACTATTATTCTAAGTATCCTCTTGCTGAATACCTGTCTATATCAGGGACAGAAAAAATTCAGCTGCGGAGAATGGCAAAGCAGTTTAGAGTTTTTCCGCTTAATAAAATGTATGAAATTTATCTAATATTTGTGAAAATAAAAAATCGTTTGAATAAAATAATAGCAAAAGGTAAAAATTGACGAAGCTTCTTTTTGATTGTACAGAGCTTTCTTATTACGATGAAAATAACGGACATAGGGCCGGGGTGTTTTATGTAGCATTAAATCTCTTTCGTGAGTTCAAATGTCGGGGAATAGATATAACATTTTATTGTGATTTTAGGCGGTATTATTTTATGAAAAATGTAGCTGTTTTCAAAGATATTCCACTAATAACCTCCAATACTTTGCAACATAGGCTTATAGGGTGTATTTTGTACAAAATAAAAGATTTTCCGTATATTATAAGGACTGTTCTTACAATATTATTTCGGCTCTACGATTCTCATTGGTATAAAACAAGCAGGAAAAGTATCAAAGAAATAGAAAAATTTGACCTGTATTTTTCTCCATTTACTCCGCCTTCAAAAGATATTCAGAAGGCTGAAATCCCAAAATTCAGGATGCTCCATGATATTATACCTGTTATGGAAATGGGAATGGCAAAGAATGCTAAGGCTTGGTATTACAAAGTTTATAATACTATAAATGATACAGATTTTTATTTTGCGAATTCAGAGTGTACCAGACAAGATGTGTTGAAATATTTTTCTTTTATTAAACCTGAAAATATAAAAACAACACTTCTGGGGGTAAATGAAAGTTTTAAGAAAGTTGAAGGGGAAGTTGGGTATAATGTTCCGCCAGGTATGAAATATGTTTTTTCTCTGTGCACTCTTGGCAAACGAAAGAATGTGATTTTTGCAATAAAGAATTTTATCAAGTTTATAGAAAAAAACAAAATAGATGATTTGATATTAGTTCTTGGTGGCAGTAATTGGGTGACTTTTGGTGCGGAGCTTGAAAAAACTTTAAAACAGTATGATAAATCGAAAGTTATACTTACAGGATATGTAAAAGATGAAGATTTACCAAGATTATATTCAAATGCTCTTATGTTTGTTTATCCCTCTTTGTATGAAGGTTTTGGATTACCAGTATTAGAAGCAATGAAATGCGGCTGTCCTGTTATAACTTCTAATGTTTCTTCACTTCCGGAAGTTATTGGAAATGCCGGAATTAAAATTGACCCTCAAAATGATGAAGAAATGATTCAAGCGTATGAGAAATTTTATTACGATAATTGCTATAGGGAATTGTGTTCCGAAAGGGGAATGATAAGGGCAAAAGAGTTTACCTGGGAGCGTTGCTGCGACAATATTTTGGATTTTATAAATGAAAAATTAAATCAACCTAATATATGATATTAAAAAAGTAATTATACTTTATAATAAAACTTCAAAGAGGTTTTTAATGGTTATTAGAGTGTTATTTTTGTTTTTGTCGCTAATTGTATTAATCAATTTGTGTATATTGACATTATGTTATATAACGGGACAAAATTTATACCAGAAATATGGCAAACAGATGCTGATAATTTTTGGGAGTTTTGTTTTTATTGTTGCAGTTCTCTATGTTGTTTTGGCTCTTCTAGCATTAGGTTTTTAGTTAATCATATTTAAACAGAAAGGAAAAAAATGGACAAAAATTTTTTAGGAATGCCGATGCTTATCTTGTGTCTGCTTGTAATATTTTTAATCCTGTGTAATCCATTTGTAATGGTAGGTCCGGGAGAAAGAGGTATTAAAATAACGCTTGGCGAAGTGCAGCCAGAAAGTTACGGGGAAGGCTTGCATCTTATATTCCCGTTTATACAAAAATTTAGAACAATGGACGTAAAGACTCAAAAAAATACTTATACCACCGCAGTTTACACAAAAGATATTCAGCAGGCAAAAATAACCTATGTCATAAATTATAATGTTCAGCCGGATAAGGTTAACAAACTCTTTCAGGAAGTCGGTATGGATTATTCATCAACTATTCTTATGCCTGTTGTAGAAGGTACAATAAAAGATATTATAGGCAAATGGAATGCACAGGATTTGATTGCAAATAGAGAAAAAGCAACAGGAGATATTTTATTTAAGCTTCATGAACAGTTAGCAGATAATTATATTAATGTTACTGATTTCCAAATGACTGAAATTAACTACTCAGAAGTATTTGAAAGAGCTATTGAAAGTAAAGTTACAGCTGAACAAGAAGCTTTAAAGGCAAAAAATAAGACTGTTCAGGTAGAAGAGGAAGCTAAGCAGAAAGTTATTGCAGCAGAAGCAGAGGCTAAATCCATGGCAATCAGGGCAAGAGCATTGAGCCAGAATAAGTCTCTGGTACAGTACGAAGCCGTACAAAAGTGGGATGGTAAAATGCCGCAGTACATGCTTGGAAATACAGTTCCTTTTATTAATGTTTCGCCCTAAAAATAGGATAAAAAAAGACCTCTGATTAGAGAGGTCTTTTTTTATTAATAATATAAATTTATTGTATAGTATATTCCATAATATAATCATCCATTACAAAACCGTTGCCAATATCTGTGACGACTTTATCAATAATTGCAAGCCGGTATTTTAAATAAGCATCTATTGTTTTGTTATTGTTTTTATTTACAGTAAGTTTTATTGAAGAGTATCCAAAATCTCGGGCGATTGCTATAATTTTTTCAAATGCTAACCTTCCGATTCCTCGATATCTGTATTCCTTTTTGAGATAAAGCTTTGATAAGAACAAACAATCTTCTTTTCTTGAAATACCGAAGTAACCGCATTTATTCCCATCTTTTGTTATAAAAAAATATGTATAATGCTCATTTTTAATTTGCTCAATTATTGCATGTTCTGATTGAAACTTTTCAACCATGTAATCAATTTGTTCACCAGATAAAAGACATGGCCAATATTCATGCCAGATTTCTGAGGCTAAGTCTGCCAGCTCTTTTATATGCTCTTTATCAACAATTTTAAATTCAACCATATATTAATTTTAGCATAAATAGCAAAAAAATTTTTTATGTTACTTTTAATGAAAAAGGAGATCATAATGACGGAAATCAATTTTGGGTCAATATTTAGAATTCCGATAATGCAACAGGGAATCAATAAATATAGCATGGTGCCGGATAGGAGTATTTATGTCACAGATATCGTTTAAATCAAGCTATAAGATACCGGTTTCTCAGTGGGGAATCAATAACACTAAGAAACTTCAGTTAAAATCTCTGGTGAGTTCTTATGCAGGAAAATTTTGCGGAAAAGGACAGGATTCTTTTGCCGTCCTTACCATACCTGATAAAAAAGATATGAACTTTTTAAGAAAACTGAGAAAATTGGGGTATTATCAATTTGAAATGTATGATAATGCTGATTTCCCCGAAAATTTAAAGAAACTTTTAAAGTAAATGTTCTATGTAAAAAGACGCTTTCAAAGAATTTGAAAGCGTCTTTTTTAGCTTTTAGCTTTTATATTAATGGCAAAGAGCCAATAATACACCGGCAGCAACAGCAGAGCCGATAACACCTGATACGTTAGGTCCCATTGCGTGCATTAACAAGAAGTTTTGAGGATCAGCTTCCTGACCGACTTTGTTAGAAACACGTGCTGCCATAGGAACAGCAGAAACACCTGCTGAACCGATAAGCGGATTGATTTTTTCTTTGCTGAAGAAGTTCATTATCTTAGCCATAATTACACCGCCAGCAGTAGCAAGTGAGAAAGCAACAATACCTAAGATTAAGATAAATAATGTCTGGATAGTTAAGAACTGGTTAGCAGACAGCTTTGAACCTACTGATAGACCTAGAAATATTGTAATAATATTAATCAAAGCATTTTGCATAGTATCAGACAATCTTTCAACAACACCGCATTCTTTACATAAATTACCAAAAGTTAAAGCACCGATAAGCGGGCAGGCATCCGGTAATAATATTACGCAAAGTAATAATACAAGAAGCGGGAATACAATCTTTTCTCTTTTTGAAACTTCTCTCAACTGAGTCATTTTGATTTTTCTTTCTTCTTCAGTTGTTAAAAGTTTCATGATAGGAGGTTGGATTACAGGTACCAGTGCCATGTAAGAATATGCTGCAACAGCTATTGCACCTAATAATTCAGGAGCTAATCTTGTTGTAACAAATATTGAAGTCGGACCATCAGCACCACCGATAATACCTATTGCTGCTGATTGCGGCATAGTGAAACCAAAGAAGCATAATGCCATCAATAATGCACCAAATATACCGAATTGAGCAGCACCGCCGAGTAATGCTGTTTTAGGGTTTGCAATAAGCGGGCCGAAATCTGTCATTGCGCCAACACCCATAAAAATTATCAGTGGGAATAACCCCTTTTGAATACCTGCATCATATATTACTCCCAAGAATCCTGTTGGACCTGCCATATCGCATACCGGAATATTTGATAACAAACCGCCAAATGCTATAGGAACTAATAACAATGGTTCAAATTGCTTTTTAATACCCAACCACAACAGGAATAAGCATATAAGAATCATTATCCAGTATCCATTCATATGCAAGAATTGTTCAAATCCATTTGTAATTGCAGGATCTGCAGGTCTTATAAAGTTCATTATACCCGTTGAGTTCCAAAGAGTTACTAAACCTTCTCCTATATTCATTTCTACCTCCTTAACCTACAATTGCCAAAGCCTGACCTGTAACAACTTTGTCTCCCTGATTAACAAGGATAGCCTGTACAGTACCTGCTTTTGCTGATTTGATTTCAATTTCCATTTTCATTGCTTCAAGAACCATAATTACGTCACCTACTGCAACCGTATCACCAGGATGAGCTTCAATTCTCAAGACGTTACCAGGAACACCTGCTTTAACTTCTTCGCCGGAACCGCTTCCTGCTGCAGTCGGAGCGTTTTCAATACCTTCTTTAACAGAAACATCATAGGTTTTGCCGTTAACAGAAGCCTTGTCGCCTTCCAATTTAATAGCGTATGATTTACCGTTAACTTTGACTGTGTATTCGCTTCCGTTAGCAGAAACCGGTGCGCATGTTTGTGCAGGACAGTTTTTACGGACACCGATTTGACCTTTTCCTTGCAAGAACATAATACCTTTTTCCTTGCAGGCTCCTGCAATAAAGATATTTTCGTCATTAACATCCAAACCTGCATCTTGAAGCATTTTAGTGGCTGCTGCAATACCTTTGTTCGGATCTTTATCATTTAAATCAACTACGAGTTCAGTTGTAGGCTGTAAGCCGAGTTGTTCTTCTGCAATTTTGATAACTTCTGGATCCGGTTCACAAGGTGTTTTTCCGAAGTACCCGAGAACCATCTTGCCGTATCCTTCTGCCATTTTCTTCCAGGAACCGAACATAACATTATTAAATGCCTGCTGGAAGTAGAATTGTGAAACCGGAGTTACTGATGTTGCAAAACCACCTTTTTCAACAACTTCTTTCATAGCAGCAACAACTTCTGGGAATTTATCCATTACACCGTTGTCTCTCATCATTTGAGTATTAGCAGTTAAAGCTCCGCCCGGTAGTGGTGAAGAAATAATCATCGGGTTTACTGCCAGTGCTTCCGGCGGCAAGAAGTAGTCTTTCATACATTCTTTAAATATTTCTTCTGTTTCAAGAATCTTATTAATATCAATTCCGAGATCATATTCAGAACCTTTAAGGGCATGCCACATAGAAACGATATCCGGCTGAGCTGTACCACCTGAAACAGGCTTCATTGCTAAGTCAATACCGTCTGCACCGCCGTCAAGAGCTGCTAAGTATGCTGCTAACCCTGTTCCTGCTGTTTCGTGAGAGTGGAATCTGATGTGTGCTTCTGAACCCAATATTTCACGTGTTCTCTTAATTGTTTCGTAAACTTTTCTAGGAGCAGAAGTACCTGACGCATCTTTGAAAGCAATGCTGTCAAATGGAATTCCGGCATCAAGAATGCTTCTCAATACTTTTTCATAGAAAGCTACATCATGTGCACCTGTGCATCCGATAGGAAGTTCCATCATTGTAATTGTAACTTCATGTTTTAAGCCGTTATCTTTAATGCACTGACCTGAGTAAATCAAGTTGTTTACATCATTCAATGCATCAAAGTTTCTAATTGTAGTAACACCATGTTTTTTAAATAATTTAGCGTGTAAATTAATCATGTCTCTAGGTTGAGAATCAAGTCCTACTACGTTAACACCTCTTGCCAGAGATTGCAGGTTAATATCCGGACCAACTGCAGCTCTGATTTTGTCCATAGTTTCAAATGCATTTTCATTACAGTAAAAAATCGGAGACTGGAATCTTGCACCGCCAGCTACTTCAAAATGCTTAATACCTGCAGCTACTGCAGATTTAAGTGCCGGAAGAAAATCATCAACGAAAACTCTGGCTCCGTATACTGATTGGAAACCATCTCTAAATGATGTGTCCATAACTTTAATAAGTTTTGTCATTTGTTCTACCTCTCTTTATCTTGACAATTTGTAAAATATTATTTTTTTTGTAATGCAGAAAGTATCGCAACTGCAATGTTTTCGTCTTCATTATCAGCTGCTGCCGGAATTCTGGCGGCGCCTGCCGTTTGCGTTACAGCTTCCGGAAAAATTTCATTCAATTTTTTTACAATTTTAGCCATAATTAACATTGCTAGGATAGTTACGCCTAAAAAAGCCATTACAGTCCCTATACCAATGAACATTACAGTTAAACTTTGTACTAATGTTTCATTCATAATATATCTCCTATTAAAAGTACATGTTCTTGATTATTTTTATCAATTAAATTTAAAGCACCATTATCAGTTATACTTTTAGCAATACCGCATACTATCTTGTCAAAAACTTTGACTGTTACATCATTATTGAGAAAACCGGCTCTTCTTATATAATCTTCCTTTATTAGCAAAAATCCTTTCTCAACAAAACTATCATACCTCAAAAAAAATCTTGCTAAAAGTTTTTTTAAAAAGATTTCTTTATCAATAACTTTTCCTGTTTCAAGATTTAAAGAAGTTGCAGGCTGGTCGATTTTGTCAAGCAATTCTTTTTTTGTATTCAAATTTATACCGAAACCTAAGACAAGACCGTTTAACTTTCCCTGCTCTATAACCCCTTCTGCTAAAATACCTGATATTTTTTTTGAGTTTATTTGAATGTCATTGGGCCATTTTATTTTCGGCTCAACTCCGTATTCTTCAAAAGTTTGAGCCAGTACAACACATAAATACTGGGTTAAGTTTGAATAAACTTCTCTCATATCATTAGAAGGTTTAAGAATGATGGAAGCATAAATATTATCTTTACCTAGATTAGCCCATTTTCTGTTGAGCCTTCCTCTGCCAGAAGTTTGGTTGTATGTGTAAACTACTGTTTTGTCGGATAAATCTTGAATATGCTCTTTAGCATATTTGTTAGTAGAATCAACCTCTTCTATATAAAATAAATTCATATTTAAATTGTAATATAAAAAAGCTGTTCTGAAAAATAAATTTTCAAAACAGCTTTAGTATGTACACATTAGGTTTGCATTTTTTTAAGCTGACTGCTTATATTCTTTTTTTGGATTTAATTCAATTTCTTTTGTTTTTAAATTGTTGCTTGGCTCTAAAGCAATTTCTTTAGCTCTGGAATTATTATCCTGATTTAATTCAGTATCGTTAGCTGCTTGTTTTTTCCCTTTTTTCCAAGTAAGATACATGTCTCCAAGCCAGTTTGCAAGCGGTGTTATTGCTACCGGAGTTATAAATCTATAAATGGTTGTAAATGTAAGTAATCCCATTAATGCTCCAAAACATTTTAATTTTGGACCTAGTGACTTCGTTAATTTTTCATACTTTTCTGGAGAAAGTTGCCCAAGCGCCATTTGCTGGCGTTTTAGTCCGGAATATCTGTATTCCATCTTTTTGTTAAAATCTTGAAGTTTATTATTAACTATATATGCACATACGGTTGGTATTGCACAACATCCTATCTGATTTATACCTAATGTTGTTCTTTTATCAGGTTCTAAATTTTTATTTGTTACTGTCTGATAAAAATAAACACCGCTTGTTAACACCGAGCCAAGTGTTGCCATATGCTCGGTCATTGCTTTTGAAGCTCCTGCCAATTTGCCAGATAGTGTATGCATCCATTCTTGATCCAGCATTTTGTTTGCATATTTTTCGCCGTATACTTTGCCTATTTTATCCCAGAATTTACCGCGGAAATTTGGGTTTTTAAGCATTTCTGTATTATTTTGTTTATTTGTTTGATTATATTTTTGTGTTTGAAAATTGTTATACTGTTGATTATTAATATTTTGAATTCTCATTATGCCACCGCCTTTCCGGCTGTAGTATCTTCTTTTTTAGGATTTAATTGTATGTTATTTTGCATGGTTTCTGTTTGCTGAGGAGGCTTTTTCTTTTCTAAGTGGAATAGTTTTTTAAGTACTGCCGGAATCAGAGCAATAGTTGCTGTTGCAACTACAGGTCTTGTTACAATATCAGGAAGCCATATTAATGATTTGTATAATATTGTGTTGCTTGCATCTTCGTTCAGCATCTCCTGTGAGATTTCTGTTCCAAGTTTTTCTGGAACTTTAGCGGCATCATAATCTTTAATATTTTTCTGATACGCACAGTATTTAGTCTCTTTTTTGCCTTTAGGCTCAGTTCTTTTTATGCCTGAATATAACGGGATTGCATCATGAGTTTCTCTGTATGAAGAAATATAAACATTGTCCATTAAGTCAGGCATAAATGTTGAACCATCTTTATTTTTCCATTCGCGAGGGTTGATTCTTTTGCCATCTTTTTCTATTGTTGTCAAGTCTAATTTCTCAAATGTTTCACCAAGAAATTTTTTATCAGCAAGTCCTAATGAGAAGTAATTTTTTCCCATTCCTTCTTCATTAATTTCAATAAACATATCCTGCGGTCTGAATTTAAGTTTTTGACCGTCTTTAGTTGTCCATTCGCTCACTGGCTTACTAATCATTGAAGCCTTATCTATGTCTAAGCCGAAGTCTGTTTTTAAAGTGTTTTCTGATATGGTTTTAATTGGTCTTGGTTTAGCAACCATCATTACGTCTTTCGTTTCTTTTGAAAATTTATTACCTGCGATATCCAGCCATTCTTCCATAGGTTTTTTTATACCATTTGCATCTTTTATTGAACTTAAATCAACGTGCGGGAACATTCTTTTAATATG
>CAZXQM010000062.1:0-3756 GCA_964643455.1 uncultured Vampirovibrio sp.
GGCGACTTATTATATAAAACAACTACACGCTTTTTTAGGGAAGATTTAGACTGGAATCAATTTACAAACTTGCTTGCATATCAATACAGTTCAACTCCAAAAGTAAATGTCATAAATCATTGTTGTTCTAACGGTTCCGAACCTTATTCTCTGGCAGCTAAGCTGTTATTGAAATTGGGAAATCAGGCTGAAAAGTTTTTCCCGATAAAAGCAATGGATATTGATTATAATAATATTAAAAGTGCTAAAATCGGACGCTGTGGAATTTTACTCAATGAGATATACAAAATTAATCAAAATTTAAACAATAACATTAATACTTACTTTGAGTACGGTTCAGCTCAAAATCCGGAGAATGACCTTGTTTTAATTCCAAAACCGGTTATAAAAGACAAAGTTATTTTTTCGCAAGGTGACATTTTAGATGATATTGATTCTTTTCCTGCTAAAAATAACGTACTTTTATGCCGCAATTTCTGGCCTTATTTAACACCGGAAAAAAGAGAGCTGCTTGCGCAAAAACTGTCTGAAAAACTGGACAAAACTTCTCTGCTTGTTATCGGGCATTTTGATGACGGCAGTGATATCGGCAGTTTACTTGAAAAAAACGGATTTGTTCGAACCGGTGTCTGCAGGGTTTATACGAAACCTTAAACTGTTTCATTAAATTTTCCGCCAATTTTGATAAAATTTTCATAGTAGTAATTAAATACCAGTATTGCAACATATACAACATAATAAAAATTTATCAAAGTAAACACAAAGTGCATAAATATGTTAATTCCGAGAATTGTTGTTAAAACTGATAAAATAGAATAAGAAATAAACAACATTAAATACAGCAGAATATTTTTGAAAAATGCCCTGCTGAATAGATTTTTCAGAGAAATAAAAAATGCTTTGAACGGATTTGCAGTCTTAAACATTAGTGCGGGCAAGTGGAACATAAGCAAGAAATATTCTATTCCCATTGCAAGAAGCAGCAAGAAATTCCAAAGGTTAAGCTTTATTAGTTGCTCTTTTGAAAGTGACATTAGAAATTCTTTAAGAGCTTCTGTAGAATTAAATGCATTAGAAAGTGTTTCTGCGGAAATTCCAATTTCTCCTATAAATTTCATACCGATAAAATACACTGCACTATAAAACACCACCGATAAAATCAGGACATTGAATAAAAGACCCAGCGTTGGCAGAAAATATTCTCCAACTCCGGCAGGAAACTCTTTTATAAGAGTATTAGGTTCTTCTTTATAGGATTGAGAAACACACAGTTTAAGCATATATGCCCAACCTGCAAGAAAAGCCGTGAGCATAAAGACAAACAAAATCAACGTTATAACTATATTTATTAAATTACCTCTCAAAGAAAATAAAATATAAAGACTTGATAAGAGTGCAAATAATATAAGCGGCGTCGCTAGTATAATATATTTATTAGTGAGTTGAAAACTCGTTTTTAAACAATTTAACAACATTTGATCTCCTTATAATCTGGTTCTATATTGAACAACAGCTTGTTCAATAATATCATCGGAAACTTTTGTCGCAAAATCTCTGAAATTGCTTCCTACATTGGAATTAGGATTAATTTCAGAAATTGTTACACCTTTATTTATTGCTTCCATAATTGTAAAATAGTTATTCGGAATCTTCCAGTATATGGGTTCTCCTAGAGTATTTTCAATATCTTCAATCTTTATCTCATCGTTTTCCATATATCTATTTACAACAATTTTAACTTTTTTTACGGGATAATTACGTGAACGGAACAGATTTAAGCATCTCTGCACATTTCTTATTGCAGGAATATTAACAATGGTTGCAAATAATATCCAATCAGACTCATCAAGGATTTTTAAAGAAAGCGGATCGATGCCGGATGACATATCTATAACAATATACGGGAAAACTTCTTTGAGTTTTCTAAACAAATTTGATACCTGCTGTACATTAACATTGCCGGATTGTTCAATATAACTCGGGTCTGAAAGAATATAAAGTGATGTATCTTGATATTTTTCAAATCCTTTAATAAAAATTTTATCTTCTTTATCTATAAGCTTTTTAATAACATAATTAACATCAAACGGCGGATTAAGGTTTAAAAATGTGGAGATATCTCCAAGCTGCAAATTCATATCTATAAGAGCAACTTTATCTTTAGTAACTTTTGCAAGTTCAGCAGCAAGATTAATAGCAATTGTGGTTTTGCCAATACCGCCTTTGTTTGAATATATAGTAATTATTTTTGACTGAGAATTTTCATCCTCCGGTGAAAGATTGGCTAATATTGTCAAAGCGTGTATCAAATCTTCCTTCAAAATCGGTTTCGGTAAAAATTCTTTAGCGCCGAGACGGAGAGCGGTTATGATAGTATTTGTCGAATAATTTATTGAAGTAATAATAATTTTTGAAGTTACAAGTTTAATATTATCAGCAATTTCTTTTAATTCCGGCAATTCGTCCGAAATATCCATAATAACTATCGGATTAGACGCCTGTTTTATATCTTCATATCCCTGAGCATAGTCGGAATATACTTTTACTTCATCTACAAAATTTAACTCAACAATGAAAGATTTAATTACCTCTCTTGCCTGTTCGTTCCTGTCGAGAACAAATATTGTTGAATTGTTTTGCATGTTCTACCTCTCTTATCTTATTTATACATCAAACTTTAACTAAGAACAATCCTTATGCTATACAAAGTTTTATACCTGATATGAACTGTGCATATAAGTCTGATTTATGTTATAATTTAAACTGTATGAAACGCTTTTTACGAAAATTATTTTCTAAACTTATGCTTATTATTTTTCTCTGCATTCTTGCTTTTTTAACATTTTTTTACTGGGGCTGGATAGAAAAACAGGTTATGAAAGCCAGAGGAATGTATTATATATATAAAGGTGATCAGGCGTACTCTCAGGATAATATGGCAAAAACTCTTGAGTATTATAACAAAGGACTTGAATTATATCCGGAACATTATGAAGCCTGGTTTAATCTGGGTAATATTTATACAGTATATGAAGATTATTTTTCTGCAGTTGACGCCTATGAAAATGCTATAAAACATAATCCTAAATTTGTACTTGCCCGCATGAATCTCGGAATTGTTTATTCAGAAGATTTAGGTTTTTTTGATGAAGCAATTGAACAGTTTGATTATGTAGGACAATTACGCTTGTTTAAACTTTGGATTCCTTTTGTTTACAGTAATGTCAAAAGTGTAAAAACAAATAGAGGGCTTGCCTATTACAACAAAGGAGTTGCGTATAAGCAAAAAGCAATGTATCTTCCGCTGGAGAAAAGGTATCTGGTGTATAAATATCTTGGAGAAGCAATAGAATCTTATAAAAAAGCATTAAAGTTTATTAAAAAGAATTATGATGTGCATTATAACAAAGCTGTCGCGCATCATCTGAGAGGTGAATACAGAGAAGCCGGACTCGAATACTGCGAGGCAATACGGCTTGAGCCTATGAAGTTTGAAGCACATTATAATCTGGCTGTACTTTTACGACGACTAAACCGTCATAGAGATTCAATAAACGAACTTCATAAAGCAGCCATGCTTATACTTGAGGAGCCGGATTCTTCACAGCTTGAATCAACTTATATATTTAATTTATTAAACGAAGTAACAAGAAGATTTATAACAAGCAGTGAG
The DNA here is from genome assembly GCA_964643455.1 of uncultured Vampirovibrio sp. Classification (GTDB taxonomy): domain Bacteria; phylum Cyanobacteriota; class Vampirovibrionia; order Gastranaerophilales; family Gastranaerophilaceae; genus CAG-196. The sequence continues at coordinate 3,674 of CAZXQM010000062.1, forward strand.
TATTATACACAAAAATTAACGGATGAACCTCTGGGAAATATCGGCTATACGTATGTTAACGGGAAAATTGTTCCGGATGAAGA
>CAZXQM010000062.1:3856-5414 GCA_964643455.1 uncultured Vampirovibrio sp.
CCCCCCCCTCCTCCCCTTGGCAGTTTTTACGAAATTGTGGTAAGCTTGTTTATATTACAGTTTGTAAAAACACGTATAGTGTGCCGGTATTGTAAAAAATAGAGTTTCAGGGTGAGAAAGTTTTAGCGTATCTATCATTTACAAATAGACAGGTCAGAAAAATGGATAGTATTCAGTTTTTAATAAAAGTTTCAAATTTGCTTGCAAAACCAATAAATGCGGGAGAGCTTGCCGACGGTATAAAGCAGCTTTTGCTGGACGCTGTTGCGGTTAAGTGTCTGCGTATTTATGTTTTTGACAATATTACTAATACAATAAGAAACTGTGCCGAGAACTGGAATATTATTCCTGATGATTCAAGTGCTTATCAGGCTTTCGAGAATATTAAAGGTGAGGATTTTATTATAAATTCCAAAGCTTACAAAATTCCTGCACATGTAGGTGATATAAGTTTTAAGATTCAATCACTTTTTATTCCGACAACAAAAGACAGTCAAGATTTCGGGCTGATTGAAATAGAGTTTGAGGACGGGACAAGTGTTAATATGGAGTTTTTATCTTTGATGAAAATTCTATCCTCGCAAATTTCATTAAAACTTCAGAATATTGTACTCAATGAACAATCCAAAATTAACGTTGATTTTCATGATTCGATGAAAAATATTGCTAAGATTATAGAAACACAATATGAGCTGAATTACATTGTTCCGCTTATAGGAGAAATGCTTGACAGATTTATTTCGGATCATTTAATTTATGTATTTTTAAAACAGGATGGCGAATTTAAGCTCGTATGGCCAAAAGCTTGCAAAGATGAGCGGATTTATGAAGTATTGAAAGAATTAACACCGGAGACAGAGTATATTCTTTCAAATGATGACAAAATCGGCGCCTTTCCGCTAACTTCGGAAGGTGAGATTACCGGATGTATAGTTGCAAGGAGTACTCTGGATAAGCTTTCCAGACAGGATATAGGTTATCTGGAGCAGCTTACGAGACAATCTGCAATCACTATAAACAGGGCAAATGCTTATTCAAAAGTACTTCAATATGCAACACTTGATGCTCTTACAAACCTGAATAACAGACGTCAGTTTGAAACACGTCTTAAACAGGAAATTGCAATTACAAAACGTCAGAACAATCCTTTATGCGCAATGATGATTGATGTTGATTTTTTCAAAAAAGTTAATGATACATACGGTCACGCAAGCGGGGATGAAGTTTTGAGAATAGTTGCTTCCATTATCAAAGCTCAGCTGCGTGAATCCGATATTCCGGCAAGGTACGGCGGAGAAGAATTTGCCGTGCTTCTTCCTTATACTCACATACAAGAAGCAGAAATTGTTGGTGAACGTTTGAGAAAAGCTGTTGAAGAAACCGTTGTTTCCCTCGACAATTTGAATATAAATGTAACAATAAGCATGGGGCTTGCAGAATATATGCCGGATGAAACCGGAGAAGAACTGTTTGAACGTGCTGACAAGGCTTTGTATGAAGCAAAAGAGGGCGGAAGAAACAGGGTTTGTGTTGATAAGGTATAGGATTCCGGCGCTTT
>CAZXQM010000062.1:5514-11003 GCA_964643455.1 uncultured Vampirovibrio sp.
GAAGGTTGTTTTGTAAACCTTTTCGGAGAAATCGGCGCCGGTAAGACTGCATTTGTAAAGCTTGCCGCAGAAGCTCTCGGGATAAAAGAAAAAGTTACAAGTCCGAGTTTTGTAATACTCAATGAATATCACAGTTCTGCAATACCTGTTTATCACTTTGATTTGTACAGACTGGAGAATGTCGGTATCAAAACAATTGCGGATGAATTGAGAGAGTATAGCGAAGGCAAAAAGATTACGTTTGTAGAGTGGGCAGAGTTTTCTCAAGGCGAATTACCTTTTGAGAGAATAGAAATCAACGTAAAATATGATGATACAGATGACAGCAGAATTTATGAGTTTAAAGCAGTCGGTGAAAAATACAGGAAGATAATAGAAGGATTGAAAAATTGAAAATATTAACGTTTGATACATGTCTTGATAAAACGTATGTTACTTTGAGTAACAACGGGCAGATTCTTGAAAGTAAAATTATCTTGTCGGACGGCAAAAATTATCATTCGGCTTATTTGATTTCAACTATAACAGAAGTTTTAAAGAGTGCAAATTTAACACCACAGGATGTTGATATAATCGGAACAGATATAGGTCCGGGAAGTTTTACGGGTATACGGGCATGTATGACAGTTGCAAGGATTTTGGCGCAGCAGCTTGATATAAAGACCATTGGTGTAAGTTCTCTTGAGATTTTATCCAAGATTCTCGGAGAAAATGATATGGTTGTTCTGGATGCAAGAAAAAATAAGGCTTACGTATATGATAACAAAATTCTCGGAGCTATTGATTTGGAAGAAGTTGACTCAATGGTAAAAGGGCGAAGAGTTGTAACGGATAACAGCCTTTTAGAAAGAATTAGCAATAGTGCGGATACAGCCGTTTCATACGAAGCCGGAGAATACGATTTGGGAGAGATTCTGGCAAAACTGGTTACGCAAAAAGAACCTACAGACTGGAGAACGCTAAAGCCGCTTTATATTCAGCCTCCGCCTGTATTTAAGAAAAGTTAAGAGTATTATGCAGGCAGCTAAATAAATCTGGCAGATTTTGAATAATTATAATAATTATGATAAGCTAAGTTTATATAAATCCATTGGCAGCGTGGTTTATGCCATCCCAAAAGAAAGGTCTTAAAATGGTTGAAAAAAAGCGAATACTGGTAGTGGATGATGATCCGGAAATCAGAGATTTACTAAAGTTTGACATATCATCAAGCGGATATTTTGTAGATATTGCATCGGATGGGATGGAAGGACTTAACAAGGCATTAAATAACAAATATGATGTAATTTTACTGGATGTTATGATGCCAAAGATGAATGGATTTGATGTTTGTAAAAATATTCGTCAGGCAAAAATTAATGTTCCGATTTTAATGCTTACTGCAAAAGGTACCATTGGAGATAAGACAAGCGGATTTGACAGCGGTGCGGATGATTATCTGGTTAAACCGTTTGATATTCAGGAAGTTCTGTTGCGAATAAGAGTTCTTCTAAGACGTAACCAGCCGCAGGAAGAAAATTTGATGTCAAATGAGATTCTGGAAGCAGGTGAGATTGAAATTTTGCCTGATACATTAGAGGCTATTATTTTAAATAAAAGAATGAAACTTACACCTACAGAATTTGAGATACTTTATTGTCTTATGCAGCATTTTAACAAGCCCGTAACTCTTGCGACTCTTTTGGAAGAAGTATGGGGTTACAGCAGCGATGAGGATGTCAGAATGCTCAGAGTTCACGTCGGAGCCTTAAGAAACAAAATAGAGCCGGATTCTAAGAATCCTAAATATCTGCATACAGTAACTAATGTAGGATACAAACTTACACCATTCGGTGAATCATAGATTTATGGCACAGTTTTTCAGTAAAAGACATTTAAAAATTGCGGAACAAATTATTATCGTAATCTTTTTTGCGGTATTAATTCCAATGACAGTCAGCGGTTTTATCATTAATAATATTAACCAGCAGTCGAATCGCGCGCAACTCCGCGCGGCTGTTGTAATGATTGCCAATATTGTATCTGAAGAAGTGGATGTTTTTGTTCACTCTATTAATAACGAACTTACTCAGATTATTGCAACTCTGGAATATTATGATTCAAAAGAGCAGGAACAAAAATATCTTGATACAATACTAAAAAGTTTGCCGTTTTATACTGAACTTACTGTTGTTGAGAAAAGTGAACTGGGAAAATATAAAGTTTACAGTATTCGTGATGACTATGCCGTGTTCGACCGTCAGATGAAAGACGGTCGTTATCTTGTTGCAATCATGGACATGAATGTGTTGAAAAAGAATTTGTTCAAAACACTAACGGATGACAAACGCCAGATTTTTGTATTAGCAGGTAATGATCTTGTAGCTTCCAGCAACTATACCGAAGAAGGATTTCGGAAAAGTGTAACCGAATTGCCGTCAGAGCTTGAAAATGATAAAGCAGTAATATACGGCGGCACAAAAAACCAGCCCCTTGCTTACCTTAAAAAAACTGATCCGGATGTTTTAATTATTGTAAATACGACAGAAGCTCTTACACGGCATACAATTGATCATAACCGCAATAAGATACTTCTTTCAATTATCATAACAATGCTTACAGTGTTCTTTGTAGTAGGATTATACACATATTACCTGTATATTAATATTCGTCAGCTCTTTAAGGCAATAATAGCGATATCAAAAGGAAACTACGAGCGCAGAATAAGACTTATTACAAATATTTTTACACCATTTGAGCTTATTTTTCTCGGCACTGAATTTAATAGAATGGTTAATCAAATTCATAAATCTTATATCCAGCTTAAAAAGAAAAATAAAGAGCTAAAACAGGTTAATGAATTTCGTTCCAATATGATTGATACGGTAAGCCATGAGTTCAGGACTCCGCTTACAAGTATTTTGGGATACACTTCCCGTCTGTTAAGACAAGATATTCAGATTGACGAAGAAACACGCCAAAAATCTCTGAAAGTTATTAAAAAACAGTCTGAAAGACTAAAACGTATGATAGAGGATTTACTTGTTATTCCTGATATTGAAGGTGCAAGACTTAATGTGAATATTGTTAATATTCCTGTAAATATGGTTATAGAAAATTCTATTATGCTCGTAAAGAATGATTCTTCCAAGGAGATTGTGAACAATATTTCTGATTGTGATGTAGAAATTCTTGCGGATACGGACAGAATAGAGCAGGTATTTGTTAACCTGATTGAAAACGCAATTAAGTATTCAAAAGAAGATTCACAAATAATACTGGATTATGAAATACAGGAGAATATGTTTGTAATAAGTGTAAAAAATGATTATGATGTCATACCGAGAGAAAAACTCAAAACGTTGTTTGATAAATTTACCAGAGTTGACGACTCTACAACCAGAACAACACGGGGAACGGGACTCGGGCTGTTTATCGTCAAAGGTCTTGTTGAGGCAATGAATGGAAAAATAAGGCTTTATTCCAATGAGGAATGCGGTTTTTGTGTTAAAGTATTTATGCCTATAGCTGTTCCTGTATAAATATGGTATAATTTTAAAAAAAGGAAAACATAAATGAAGAAGATTTTTGTTTTATTAGCGTTGTTAATTCCACTATATGCTGTTGCAGAAGAAGTTGTCAGTCTTTCCAGATTTACCGAACCTGAGTGGAAAGATTTTGTACCGTCTGCCTATGTTAATGTTTCAGAGCCAAAGGGTCTGGGTAAACTCAATGAAACAGCAGCATACTGGTATAAAAGAAAAGTTGAATTTGAAAACGGTATTCAGGAATGCAGGATCATAGAAGAAGATAATGAGAAGCTTGGTTGTTATCAACAGTTGAAGGTCAAACAATATCAGCAGAATACTGAATACAATGCAAAAATAGAGGCTCAAGAACAAGCAAGAATGGGACCTCAGGAAATGTTTGATAAAACTGATACTATGCTCCCGATAGGCGGATACTTGAATAATTTTACGAAGTTTCAGCCTAATGAAGTAAGATAAAAAAACGGCTTTATATAAGCCGTTTTTTACAATTCTTAACAATCTGTCAATTTTTCTCCTGATAAAAACTTTTTATACATGTAACCTGATTTTGAGAGTTACATGGGGAAATAGTAAGATAAGGAGATTTAAGATGGCAGGAGAAATTACTAATGTTAAATTGTATTATGGTGATACTTTAGAAAAAATTGCACGCAGACATTTTACAACCATTGATGCAATTTTAGAATTGAATCCTAATATTAAAAATCCTGATTTAATTGTTGTGGGCGATACATTAAAAGTCCCTGCAATTATACTTGATGCCGAAGAGGAGAATTATACTGCAAATGTTGATTCAATTGTTGTGACGGCATCTCCGGCTCCTGATAAACAAACCGATAAGGGAGAAGATAATAAATCAGTGACAGCAAAAAATAATGAAGAGGATTCCGGTTGGAAATCAGCATTACTTTTTGGTTCCGGAATTCTAACAGGGGCTGCGTTAACTTATGCTTATATGAGAAAAGGTGATATTGCAGCTGGTCTTAAGATGATATCAGCAAAAGTTAAAAATCTGTTCAAGCATGCGCCAAAAACTGCACAATCAACAGAAGAAGCAAAGAATGCTGTTATGAAATTTGAAACGGCAATGAATCAACCTGCGAATTATAAAGCTGTTACAGATGATTTATTACCAAAAGTTCCGGTAAATCAGGAAATAAGACAAAAAGAATTGGATACTGTATTTACAGCACTATCTGCAGATGCCGAGAAGTCACTTCGCAGAGTAAAGAAACAATTAAGCAAGCCAACGGATTATAAAAAGGTAATTGAAAGCCAAATTTCTCATGCGCCGACCAAAAGTGAGCATAACAAAAGGCTTCGGGAGCTGAGAGAAGCATACAACGGCACAAAAATTCCAAAATACAAAAAAGGCAGAAAATATGCCACACTTAAGAAAAAAATAATTGAACAAAAACGTCAGGCAAAATTAAAACAAAATATGCAGAAACAAAGAGAAGAATACTTGCATTCAATAGGGTTGGGTACGGCGAAGCCTTCACAATCAACAGGTATTACTTGGAAAAAATATCTGGAAGAAAGAGGGTTTAATTATACCCCAAAAGTAAGCGGCGCAGTGGAAGCAGATATACGTGCAGCACAAATTATTGCAGAAAATGCAAAAAAACAGCAAAATCAGATTTCACAGTTTGTATCAACATCAACGAATCCTAATTTGAAGTTTCAATACCTTATCGCATGAAAATAGGGGTAACCACTTACATTCATACAAGCAAAGTTTTACATTTTACCGGACAAATGATTTCTATCCTGAATAAAATTGGATAGATTAACATGAGATTCTTGTAATTTTACATTAAATTTGTACTTCAGAGTTTTATGTATTGGGTTTTTAAGTTTTTTCGTGCCGACAAAATTAACCAGCACTGGAGAAATGCCGCTTACCATATCTATATATTCCTTTCGGATGGTGTAAAATTGTCCTCCCCGAAAATGAGG
>CAZXQM010000063.1:0-10951 GCA_964643455.1 uncultured Vampirovibrio sp.
AGCCGGAGGATTTGCTTAAGTTTGGTTTAATCCCTGAATTTATAGGTAGAATCCCAGTTTATGCTGTTCTTGATGCTTTAGATGAAAAAACTCTCAAAATGATTCTTACCGAACCTAAGAATGCTGTTCTTAAGCAGTATCAATGTTTGCTTAAGATGGATGGTGTGGATTTGGAATTTGAACCGGAAGCAATCGATTTGATTGCACAAAAGGCTATAAAACGTAAAACAGGGGCTAGAGCTTTGCGATCAATTGTAGAAGAATTGATGCTTGATGTTATGTACGATATTCCGACAAAGCATAACATTGATAAATTTGTTATTACAAAAGAAATGGTCGAAAGACAGGAGGAAATTGATAATACAGCTGAATTGATTCAACTTCCTCAAAATAAAACAGCGGATATTTCACAAAAAACAAGGGCTGAAATTGCTTAGTGCAAATTATAACAAATAAAAAAGAGGTGAAGCGAATCACCTCTTTTTTATTAACATTTTCCGGTAATTTTATATTATGATAATGCCTGTGCATAGAATTTATTGAATAAATCCATTACGCAAGTTGTATTTACTACAATCTGCGTGTTACCACTACAGTGTCCATAATTAATTTGCAAGCCTAAATCATTACTGGATGCAGAACTTGAGTGTGCATCTGCTGTATCATTGGTGGTATTATCACTACAATAGCTTCTTGTCGTATAGTTGTAATTTTCACCATCGTAAGAAACAATATTTTCATTAGTCGTCTTTCTATTTGGCCAGTTATCTAATGAATGTGAAAGTGCAGTTTGATAAAGTTCTATTACTTTTTGCTTAGCTGTATTAAGTGCTGTAGAATCGTAATTTCCTGTTGCTTCGCAGGCTGCTGCTAAAAATTCGACAAATGAAGCGATATTTGATTGAGCTTGAGCGATACAATTCTCCTTACCTGCACCGGATAGACTTGTTGTATCGAGCAAGCTAATAACACCGTTTCCACTGTACAATTCGCCTAGTGTTTTAACATCATTAGGTGTACTACTTGTTCCGTTCATATTTATGTAGCCGTTATAACTTGTGGTCATGCTAGCCCAGTCAAAACTTGAATCTACAACATGTATAGTTATTGTTTGTGTATCAAGAACCGTACCATCTACGATTGTGGAAACGACTACAGTAGTATACCCTGATGTACTTCCGCTAATTGTTAATGTATTATTTGAAACAGTAGCAGTACCGTCACCGCTCTTAACAGTAGCACTGTAAGAAATTCTATCAGCAGATATTTGCGTATCACCGCTCATAACAATTGTATTTAATTGATAATTTTTGGAAGCACCGGTAGCTAAGGAAACTTCTGTAGGCAAGTCATTCCAACTACTTATTGTAAATGTTGAAATATCACCAATTTCAAGTGCCATTTCTTTTAATTCTTCCATTTTTGTTCTAACTTCGCCTGAAAGCATAGAGTTAATGGTTGATTCATAATCACTGCCAAAAATGTCAATAACAGCTTGTGCGAGAAGTGTTGATTTAGCACTAAGAGCTTCACAGTATGCTATTGCAGCCTCTTTTACTTTGGATGCATCTTGTTGTTCTACAGCCTGTTCTATAAGAATGTCATATGTTATATTAAGATCTACAAGTCCCATATCACTATAACCATTCGGGTAGAAGTCTGCAAGATTTGTTCTCGCTTGACTTACAATCCAGGCAATTAATGCTTCTGTATCAAGTTCGCCGCTTTCGGTATCAAAATCACCATTTTGAACCTTTGATAAAGCTTCTTCCATTAAACTATCATATGCATCTATCTCACCGGACATTATGTATCCAAATCTTTCAGCAAAAGTTTCGCTAATTCCTTCAGCGAGAGCTTCTGTCAGTTCGTCACTGGTGAATAATTTTTTCGTTTGAATAGTTTTTTCTAACGTTAAATAAATATCACTTGCTTTAAATTCTGTCATTCCGTAGTTTTGCAGTGTTTCAAAATCACTAAATTTAGCGTTGGAAAGTACCTCTGAAATATAATCACTCACTGCGGTGTCGTATAAAGTACTATATGTACTGTAATCATCTTCATTTTGTATGTCAGCTAAAGCATTTTCCAGATTTTTTTGGATAACACTTTTTTGTAAATCATTTAAAGATGAATTGTCACTGACTGTATAGCCATATTCTGATAAATCAAAAGCATTATCTTCTTTTAAACCGGCTGTAGCAAGATACGCGTCTATAATATTAATAACGGTTTCTCGTATCTCTGCAAAAGTAACATCTTCCGGTATATTTTGTATATATGTATCAATCATTCCCTGCAATGTACTATCATCTTCGTAAGCGTATCCGTACTCTTTTACAAAATCACTCATTACACTCTGTAAATATTCACTGGCGCAATAATCAGCAGTTGTCTTTTGTTCAATAGCCGTAGCTTCTTCTTCAAGATAAGCTTCCAATTCATCAGCAGTTCCGCCATTTTCAATATATTTTTCCACTAATGTAGCCAATTCTTCAGATACGGATTTTTTCCAACCGGTAGTATCTGATACTACACTCGGAGCTTTTAGGCTTGAGGTAAAGTCGTTTAAAATTTCATACATTTCTATCTTTTCTTGCATAGCATCTATTTCAGAAGAATTTAAAGCGTTCTTATCTTTAAGGTTAGTACCTGAAATTTTCCCGCTTTGATCTGTATCAATAGAATTCCAAAAACTATTGATTAAATCATTTTTTTCTGAATCAGTAGGAGTGCCATCCCATTCATAATTCTCCTCCATATAAGTTCTGAATTCAGATTTGATAACTGTACCATCCCCATTCGCATCAGCTGCCGTTACCCAATCGCTCTGAGTTGCTAAGAATTGGTATACCTTTGCAATATCACTTGTTGACATAGCTAACTCCTTTATTTTTCCCTATACTATTACTTTTATATTATTGTTTACGGCATTTTTAAGGAAAACTTTAGGCTTTTTAGAAAAATCGTTACAAAAATTAACAATTAAGTTAATAACAAAAGCCTTCTCTTGAATTAATCTAAAAGTTCTTTAAAATATTCTACAGTATTTTTTAAGCCTTCAAAGATATCAACCTTTGGCTGCCAGTCAAGTTTTGTTCTGGCTATCGTTATATCCGGCTGCCTTTTTACAGGGTCATCTGACGGAAGCGGTTTGTATGTTATTTTAGATTTAGAATTTGTAAATTCGGCAATGAGTTTTGCAAAGTCCAATATTGTTCTTTCTGAAGGATTCCCGAGATTAACCGGCCCTGCAAGATCGGATTGCATCATCGCAACAAGACCTTCTACTAAATCATCAACATAACAGAATGAACGTGTCTGAGATCCATCCCCGTAAATTGTAATGTCATCATTTTTTAAAGCTTGTAATATAAAATTCGAAACTACTCTGCCGTCATCAGGCGACATATTAGGTCCGTATGTATTAAATATCCTGACAATTTTCGTATTAAGATTGTACTGCCTCCGATAATCCATTAACAAAGTCTCTGCGCATCTTTTGCCTTCATCATAACAGCTTCTTAATCCTATAGGGTTTACATTTCCCCAATAATTTTCTACCTGAGGGTGAATTTTTGGATCTCCATATACTTCACTAGTAGAAGCCTGTAAAATTTTCGCATTATTTTTTTTCGCCAGCTCCAGCATATTAATTATACCCAGCACGGACGTTTTCATTGTCTTAACCGGATTATACTGATAATGAGGCGGACTTGCAGGACAAGCAAGATTATATATTTCATCAACTTTGATATCCAGCGGTTCTATAATATCATGTTCAATAAGTTCGAAATTAGAATTGTCTAATAACGGAATAACATTCCGTTTTCTGCCTGTAAAAAAATTGTCAAGACAGATTATATAATTACCTTCGTTTAATAATTTTTCACATAAGTGTGAACCTATAAATCCGGCACCGCCTGTTATCAAAATTCTTTTCATGCCTGTTATTTTACCATAAAAACATTATTATTACATTTTGTTAATTACATCTTTATAAAAGGATTTTTTTTGTGTACACTGTACGTGTATGGTTAAAAGGAGGGCGTATGCCAAAGTTTAATTTAATGTCATATATTATGCCGCCAGAGGACAAGATGTTTTTTACTCTATTTCAAAATAGCGCAGAACTCTGTACAGAAACGGCTCAATTATATTTAGAGATTATAGAATCGGGATTTACGGATGACAGAAAAGAAATGGTACTAAAGGCGAAAAAGAAAGGTTCATTATCTTTAAAGTTAACGTTAAAACAATTAAATAAAAGTTTTATAACCCCGCTGGAACGTGAAGATATTCAATATATAGCTGTAAATTTATATAAAATAAATAAAAAAATCGGAAAAGCCTGCTTAAACTTAGATGTATACAAATTAAAAAAGTGTACTAAAGAAATGAAAGAGCAGGCTTCTATTTTGATAAAAGCCGTTTGCAAGCTGAATGAAATTATTAAATGTCTTAAAAAAGTCAGTGATGTAGAATTAATCACAAAATTGAATATTGAAATGAAAGAACTGGAAACATACGGTGACGGTGTTCACAGAAAAGCAATTTCCGACTTATTCTCCGGAAAATACGAGGCGCTGGAAGTAATAAAACTAAGAGATATTTACAAAGACATTGAAAACTCGCTTGATACCTGCTATCACATTTCAGATACTATTTTGAACGTAGCTTTGAAACAAAGTTAAGGATTAAAACCCATGATAACGATTTTATTATTAATAGCTGTAATAGCAATAGCACTTATTTTTGAATTTATAAATGGATTCCATGATTGCGCTAATGCAATTGCAACCGTTGTTTCAACAAAAGTTTTGTCTCCGAGACACGCTGTTCTTTTTGGCGCAAGTTTAGAATTTATAGGGGCTTTGACAGGTACTCATGTAGCTAAGACCATAGGTTCCGGAATAGTAAATTCTGATATGATAACTTTAACAGTAATATTCTGTGCACTTCTGGCTGCGGTTTTGTGGAACCTTCTTACATGGTATCTCGGTCTTCCTTCAAGCTCTTCTCACGCTTTAATTGGCGGTTTGCTCGGAGCCACAATCGTTAAGGCCGGTATAAGCGCTGTACATTTTACAACACTTATAGATAAAGTTATTATACCAATGTTTTCTTCACCATTACTCGGGTTTTGTGTTGGTTTTTCCTTTATGCTGTTTTTAATTAGAATTTTTAACCGTGCCAATCCTCAAAAAGTAAATAAACGCTTTAGAAAATTACAATTGCTCTCTTCAGGTCTAATGGCATTAAGCCACGGTTCAAATGACGCTCAAAAAACAATGGGCATAATTACCTTAGCTCTTCTTGCCGGAGGCGTCTTGCATAAAACACCTGAAGGAGACTTTGAAATACCTCTATTTGTAATTATTACATGTGCTATTATGATGGCTGCTGGTACAATGAACGGAGGTTGGAAGATTATTAAAACTATGGGGCATAAGATTATTAAACTTAAACCTATCCACGGTTTTGCAGCTGAAACTTCCGCAGCAGGATTAATTCTAATGGCTTCTCATTTCGGAATCCCTTTAAGTACAACCCATGTTATCTCTACGGCAATCATGGGTGTCGGTTCAACATTTCATGCTCATGCAGTAAAATGGAGAATTGTCGGAAATATTGTAATGGCCTGGGTACTTACTATTCCTGCCTGTATGCTTCTTTCTTCAATAATCTATTATTTAATTTATAAGATTGTTTAACTCTAACTTTGATTAAATAAAAAAAACAGCCTTTTAAATATAAAAGACTGTTTTTTATTATCTTTTCGCATTCTATCTTTCAAGCGGAGCACCAATTCTATGTACCCTTATAAAGTTCGTTCTTCCGGTAATAAGCTTAGGAATGGAACCAATAATGATTATCCTTTCTCCTTTTTTAAATGCCGTACATGATAGAATATACTCATCAATTTTTGCCAGTAAATCTGCATCCAGCACAGTATCCCAAGCCTTACAATCAGCAAAAATATCCCAATAAAGACTTAGCCTTCTGCAAGTTGATTCTAAATCTGAAATTGCAATAATCGGAACAGACGGACGCAGCTTTGATAAAAGCTTCGGTGTATATCCGGTATGAGTGAATGCAAGAATGGCTTTTGCATGCAAATCTTCTGCCATTTTAACCGCAGCATTTGAAATTGCCTGCGGAGAAAGCTCATATTTATCGTTCATTTCCAAATCAAGGTTTGAAAGACAGAAATTGCACTCTTCAACATTAGATGCAATCTTCCTCATCATTTTTACGGCTTCAACCGGATGTTTACCCATTGCCGTTTCACCGGATAACATAATAGCATCTGTTCCATCAAGGATTGCATTTGCAACGTCACTTGCTTCAGCTCTTGTTGGAATTGGATTTTCTATCATTGATTCAAGCATCTGAGTTGCAACAATACAAACTTTACGTTCCCGAATAGTTTGATCAACTATGAATTTTTGAACAATAGGTACTTCTTCTGGAGACATTTCAATACCTAAATCACCTCTTGCAACCATAATGCCATCTGCAACTTTCAAAATTTCTTCAAGCTTTTCAACTGCTTGCGGTTTTTCAATTTTTGCAATAACCGGAATGTAACCGCCAAAATCTTTAATGTATTTTTTAGCAAGTTCAATATCTCGGGCTTCTCTTACAAAAGAAAGGGCTATATAATCGGCATCATATTCAACAGCAAATCTTATAAATTCTACGTCTCTTTCAGTTACTGCGCTCAAACTTGCAGTGGAGCCCGGTAGATTAATACCTTTTCTCGGTTTAATAACTTTTCCGTAAAGAACTTTAGCATGCACCTGCTGTTCCTTTACTTCAAGAACTTGTAAACCCACATTTCCATCATCTAACAGAATTTTATCCCCAGGTTTTACATCATTCGCAATACCTTCATAATCTACTGGAATTATTGCAGGATTGTTAATATCATCAGTTGCTTCCAATACAATTTCCTGACCTTCTTTTATTTCAATAGGTTCCTTTATGTTCCCAACTCTGATTTTAGGCCCCTGTAAATCAACCAAAATTGGTATGAATCTGCCGCTTTCTTTAGATATTTTTCTTATGATTTCAATATTGGTAGCATGCCCCTCTTCATCACCGTGAGAAGTATTCAAGCGGAACATTGATGCTCCAGCATCTATTAATTGACTAATCATTTCGTAATTTGATGTAGCCGGACCCAGCGTAGCTACAATTTTGGTTTTCACTCTTTGAAACCTATTCATATTATATTTCTCCTCTATAGTGTATAAATCTTATAACTATTTAATTACATAAATATCTTTTCTTTAATGATATCACAAATACCTGTAAGTTGTTGAATAACAAGAGCAAGTTCTTAATTCGTTGAAAAACTTGTAAGATTATTTCACAATCTTTTTTAAGTATCGTATCATTAATATTTTTTCCAAGATTTCCATCACTATCATACATTAAAGAAGTTTTTTAATATATTCATTTCTATATAACAATTCCAAGCAAATATAGATATAATAAATTAATCAAAAAAAAAGCCCAATTTCCTTGAAATTAGGCACTGTAGATTGGGGAATTAAGTTTATTAGATGGTTTGGTAATTAATAAAACTTTTTTTGAAACTTTAATAAATTTTATTGCTTTTTCGTTCGGGATATAAATGTAACTCTTGCTTTCATATCCATAGCAAAAAGCCTCATCTCATCCATAAGCACGTATGACTTATCATTTGACTGATTTTCTTGAATATAAAACTCTTTTGAAATATTTGTTGCCATAGCATTAATATCGTATGTCTGTAGTAGTGCCATACTTCTCTCACCTCATCTCGTTTTATAAGAAAGCACAGTTACTCAGGCCTGCTATACAACTTAAGCTGTACAGATTTTTGCTTACATCTAACTTACCGCAAAATTGAACGGTAAAAGCTTTTTAATTAGCTCACCTGTTTACCATACTCTCTTATTTATATTTTATTATATTTGTCTTATATATATAAAGCGTATATACAAACTCTGAATTTCAATTCTGCTTATTTTTGTTACATTTCTTTACATAAAAGATTATATATAAAAAAATTTTTTCCTATTATTAGGTGGTTTTAGGCGCATATTGTAAAGTTTTGTAACAATTTTTCTAAAAACCCTAAAGTTTTTAGAAAATGTGCCGATATACATTATATATCTTATAAGAGGTGTGTATCATGTCAAACTTCACAGTCAACGGAGTATACTCTTACACAAGTGCAAACATTTACTCTTATCTGGGCAGAGTCCCGGTCGATTCGTCTGCGCTAGAAAGAGCCTTTAACGATTTTGATATCACCCCTACCGGTACCACTGATGACTTGAAAAAACTGAACAAAGCAATGTATGAGGAATATTCCCAGCAAGTTCAGGAACAAATCAAAAATCAGAATAACGAACAGGTTATACCTTGGGCAGGGTTAATGGCACAAATCGGAATTCAGGCGACAGGTGATTATGACAAAGATTACGCAGCATTCGACAATGCCATTCAGTTATTGAGCCAGAGTGCAATTGACGGACAAGCAATGACATACTTTGCAGGCTTGAAATCTGAGGCACAGCAGGCTTTTGGTTTATCCAATAAGCCGGAAGCTCAAGAAGCGCCTATAAGTTATAAAGCTTATCAGGCACAATATATGAGCTGAGTTTTGGGCGGTCTGGATAATGGTAAGACCGCCTTTTGGTAGAATTATTTTATTGTCCTTATGATATAATAGTCGTAAGGATTTTTTATTATGAATATACTTATTACAGGAGCCGGAAGAGGTATCGGAAAAGCAATTGCCCACGGACTGAGCGGAAATATTTTTGTAACAGGACGGAATAAGAATCTACTTGAAAAATTTGATAATTATTTTCTCTGTGATTTAACAAATTCCAACGAATTAGAAGCTCTTGGAGATTATATAGAGCAAAATAAAATTGATGTTTTGATTAATAACGCCGGAGAATATATTTATTCCGCTATTGATAATACCAAGCTTGAACAAATAGAGCACATAATGAAAACCAACTTAGAAGCTCCGTTATATTTAACTTCACGTGTAATTCCTTATATGAAAGAAAAGCGCTGGGGAAGAATAATTAATATCGGCTCAATAAGCGGAGTAATGGGCGAAGCCAATGCCAGTTTATATTCAGCATCTAAATCAGGACTCATAGGTGCAACTAAAGCTCTTGCATTAGAACTCGCAGAATTTCGGATAACTGTAAATACAATAAACCCGGGCTGGGTTAATACTGATATGGGTAATGCTTCTGTTGAAGAAGGCGATTTTACAAAAGAAGAAATTATTGAATGCATTCCGCAAAAAAGATTTGTAGAACCGGAAGAAATAGCAGGCATGGTCAGATACCTAATATCAAATGAAGCCAGAGGTATCACAGGACAATCTATTAATCTGTGTGCAGGTTTGACTTGCGGATGTTGAGGAAAGGGGTAAGTAATGTTAGACAAAAAAGAGTTATTAAATTTATATAATATGGACTTGGAAGAGCTCTTAAAACAATCTCAAAAATATTTAAAAGATGAAGTTGAATTTTGTTCAATAATCAATGCCCGTTCAGGCAAATGTTCACAAAACTGTAAATATTGCGCCCAGAGCTCTCATTACAATACTGAAATTGAGACATATCCTCTTATAAATGTTGAGACTGTTGTTAAAGCAGCTCATGATGGAGTTAGAAATGGCGCAGACAGGATAGCCATTGTTACCTCAGGGAAAACTCCTGACGAGAGCGACTTTGATACAATGCTTGAAATGATTAAAGCCCTAAACAAAGAAGGAATAAAAAGTTGTGCCAGTATTGGAATCTTAAATGAAGAGCAGGCAAAAAAGCTTTATGAAGCAGGGCTTGTGAGATTTCATCACAATATTAACACATGCCGCTCTTATCACACCGAGATTTGTACAACTCACACTTATGAGGATAGAATTAACACGATTAATCTTGTCAAAAAGTACGGAATGGAACTTTGCTGCGGGGTTATTATCGGCATGGGAGAAACTATTGAACAGAGAATTGAAATGGCACTGGAGCTGGCTGAAATCAATCCTGACAGTATCCCTGTAAACATTCTGACTCCGATACCTAATACACCTTTTGAAAATTATTGGGATAAGATTGATGAAGAAAATGTTCTGAGGACTCTTGCTATATTTAAAATTGCATGTCCGAATGCTTCAATAAGGATTGCCGGCGGGAAAAAAGCAAGGTTATCAGAAGAAACGCTTGAAAAGGCTTTTAGGTATTGTGCAGATTCTGCAATTGTAGGAAATTACCTTACTACAACAGGATTTTCTCCGGAAGAAGATAAATGTATGGTTGAAAAAGTCGGCAGAAAATTGAAGGGTAAAATCCATGTCACTATTTAAATTATTTCTAATCTTTTGTAAAATAGGTGCTATTCTTCTTGGTGGCGGGTATGTAATCTTGCCTATTATGACAAATGAGTTTGCAGATAAAAGAAATCTTGTGTCACATGATGATATAGTTGATTACTTTGCACTAGCTCAATCATTACCGGGAATTATTGCCGCAAATATGTCAATGTTTATCGGATATAAACTCAGAGGAAGATGGGGAGCGATTATTGCAATGTTCGGCGTAACATTTGTTCCTTTCTGGAGTATTGTTTTGCTGGCAACGATGCTTTCTGCTCTTGTTAACAATTCTTACGTGCAGGGAGCTCTATGGGGTGTCGGAGTATCGGTTATTGCACTTATCCTGCTTACTGTAAGGGAAATGTGGCAGAAGTCAAAAAGAAATGTTTTTTTCTACACGATTTTTAGTTTAACACTGCTCTCGCTGCTTGTTTTTAAATTATCTCCAATCCAGACAATTCTATTGTTAACACTCATAGGAGTCGGATATAAAAGAGTAAGGGAGGGCAAAGCATGATATTCTTCCACCTCTTCTGGGAATTCTTTAAAATAGGT
>CAZXQM010000064.1:0-10594 GCA_964643455.1 uncultured Vampirovibrio sp.
GCCGCAACGGCGTCTCCCTCTCCTTCGGCCTAAGATGGTTCCTTGGGGACTAGGGAAGAAGCTGTTGAGCCTTATTATAAATACCTCACCTTTCTATTAATTGGAAAGGTGAGGTTTAAGTTTAGGCTTAATCTTTCAATTTACAGTTTATAAAACACTGTTATTTGACAAAAGATTGGATAATATTGTTATTAAAATACTTATTGGCGACGCTTATAATATCTGATGCAGTAACTTCATCAATCATCTTGATATACTCGTTTAAGAAGTCATAACCAAAACCGTATGTTTCAAATACTCCTATGTTTGAAGCCTTTTCAGAATTTGTTTCCATCGCGATTATAAAACTGCCTTTCAGTCTGTCTTTTGCATCCTGTAATTCGGTATCGGATACAAATTCCATTTTCAGTTTTTCAATTTCTTTAAGAATTTTTTCTCGTGAATAGTCAAGTGTTTCCGGATTTGTTCCAATATACGCAAAGAACGTTCCAGCAAGCATTTGAGGTGAATAACTTGAACCCAGTTGATAGGCAAGTCCGTCTTGTTCTCTGAGGTTTCTGAAAAGTCTTGAACTCATGCCGGAACCGAGAATTGTATTTATAACTTTCAGTGTTACAAAGTCTTTTTTGTTTTGGACTCCAGAAGTCTGCCATCCGATAAATAGCCATGATGTTTTTAAGTCTTCAATTGTTTCTTGCACAGTTTTTGGAGCTGTAGCTTTTGTAACACTGTAGTTCTTAAAATTAACTTCCGGAACTTCTCTATCTTTCAATATTGAACCAAATTCCGTTATCATTTTTTGCGGATCAACATTTCCGTTAATTGATACTACAACATTTTTTGAATCCAGAATTTTGTTGTAGTATTTTACGATATCTTCTCTTTGAATAGTAGGAAGTGTTTTTTCTAAAACCTTGTTTGAATGTGAATATACGCTTCCTTCAAAAATTATTGTTTTAAAGTTCTCAAGTGCAACATTCATTGGGACATCACGTCGCTGACGAATTTTATTCAAAATTTCAGAACGCTTCTTCTCAATTTCATAATCATCAAAAGTTGCATTATTGATAATTTCGTCTAAGATTTCCATTGTTTTATCAAGTTGTGCGGTTGTTGTCTGAACATTAATTACAAAGAAATCTTCTCCGCAAGCCGGTTCAATAATTATGCCATTCTCGTCCATGAGTTGTGCAAGTTCTTGAGCCGAATATTTCTTCGTACCCTTTGTCATTACAGCAGAAGCTAATCGGCCTTCACCTGCTATACCTTCCAAAAATTCACCGCCTTTAGCTATTATACTCATTGCAATAATATCGTTGTTTTGATTTGGGTTAACAAGAAGTGTTGTACCATTGTCAATCTGGTATTTTGTAATTCCGTTGTGTTCTGAAATCTTTGTTGCAGAGTGTGTTTTGGTTTCCTTAATCTGATCGGCATTCTCCATTGTTTTTGGTAGAACTATAGAAACTGCACTTTTATTAACTCCAAGGTATTTTTTAGCCGCATTTACGACCTGCTCAGCCGTAACCTGTTTGATTCCGTCAACATAATTATCATAAAGCTCTGAACTGTTTGAAAGAGCCATAATGTAACCGAGTTCAGATGAAATATTAGAGGTTGATTCTCTTGAATAGTAAGTGTCTTGAACTATTATATTTTTCGCTCTCTGAAGCTCTTCATCCGTAATCCCGTATTTTTGTATATTTCTTATTTCTTCAAATATACTTTTTTCAAGTTTTTCAAGACTGGTAGGAGTGAAATTTGCACTTATGTAAAAAATCCCATCATCTCTATAGCTTCCGTTGGAAGCTGAAATCGAAAAAGCAAGCCCTTTTTGCTCTTTAATATCTCTATAGAGTCTGGAAGATTTTCCGCCACCGAGAATTTCCGAAAGAACATCCAGTGCAAATGTTTCCTTGTCCGTAATATTTACCCCTCTGAAACCTATCATCATATATCCGGTTTGGGTATCTGTGTAGTCAATTTTTCGTTTCTGGGTCTGAAGCGGATTTTCTTTTTTATAATGCATATTTGTCGGTTTTTTGTATTCCTGATTGAAGGATTGTTGAATTTTTGAGATAGCTTTGTCAGGTTCAACATCGCCGACAACAAGTGTTACCATATTAGAAGGTGCATAGAAATTATGGAAGTATTCCAAAATCTCTTCTCTTCTTATTGTTCCTATAATATCAGCAGTACCAATAACTTTTCTTTTATAAGGATGTTTTGTATACATCATGTCATTTAAATTATCATAAACTTTTCGTGATGGTGTGTTGCCGTCTTTTGCAATCTCTTCCAACACAACTTTTCTTTCTTTTTCAAGTTCCTTTCTAGGAATCTGAGGGTTAAGAAGCATATCAGAATGCAGTTCCATTGCTATGTCAAAGTATTCAGAAGGAATTGTTATATAGTAGTGGGTAAAATCTTTACTTGTAGCAGCGTTAACGATAGCCCCTTTGGATTCAAGTATTCTGTCAAATTCTCCGGTTGGATGAGCTTTGGTTCCTTTAAAAAATAAGTGTTCCAAAAAGTGTGCAACACCGTTATTTGTATCATTTTCGTTTATAGACCCTGTCTTAATCCACGTATCAATTGTTACAATAGGGTTATCTTTTATCGGATAAATTACAATAGTTTGTCCGTTAGGAAGTTTTTGTACTGTATATCCGGCAGCCCAGGCAGCTGTAGTAAAAATCAGTAAAGCAAAAGTAATTAATATTTTTTTCATAAAGTCCCCTCGTCCACAAATTACCTATAAGTATATAGTAATATATTCAAAAAAGAATTTCCAGATGGTACGAGGTACAATTTACTTTCTGTATCTAGCCGGAGTATAAACGTATTTGTAGGTATTTTTTGAAGTGTATTTAACCGGTATAACTACACCTTCTTCCTCTTTTTGAATTTCTGCCGTAAGAGAGATTGTTTCTTTTTGAACAGCAGGTTTTAAAGCTTCTTTGTTTGGTTTCGGAGCAGCAGTTTTTGGGGCTGTCTGTTTTTTTTGAGTAACTTTTGGAGCTGCTACAGGTTTTGGCTGTTCTTTAACTTCTTCTTCCGGTTTCTCTTCGGTTGTTTGTATTATTTGTTCTGCAGCAGGTTCGTTAAGTGTTGTTTCCTGTTGGTTCTGAACGGTGTTTTCTACAGGCTTTACAGGTTTCTTATTTGAGAAAATGAATATCAAAAATGCAGCGACAAAAGCTAAAACAGCAGCCAGAAGAATTATTAATAAAGTATTTTTATTTTTCATTCAAACACCTCTTATTATAACATTTTAAATTATGTATCAAATTTTTTCAAGGAATAATAAGGTTTCCAAATTGTTAAGTAACCTACAAAGTTGAATCAATTAGTTAAACGCAGCAGAGATGATGGCAGCTATTTTGTTGGTGCTGTTGTTTCAGAAATAACTTCTCTGATGAGAATTGTAATCATTTTAAATATGTAACAAAAGAAATTGTTCTTCCTGATGAAAATGGTGACGAGCTTCTTGATTTATATGAAGGAAAGAGCAATTTATATCTCATACCAGAGGTAAATACGTATACTAATTCTTATTCATCAGAGCTGAAGTCTCAAGAAGTGCAGGAAAGTAAAACGATTTTATCACTTTAGATTACTTAACTAAAATATTAATGATGCCGTAAACTTGTTTTAATTGTTTTACAGAACATCCGGATAGAAGTGTAACAATATTTTCTATTATATCTGTGTGCGTTTCTGATTCTTTAAGTAGAAGTTTAGCTGGTGTTATATTAAATTCTTTGCATATTTTATCAATTGTAGCTGCTGTTGGTTGGTAACGGTTGCGCTCAATATTAGATAGGCCCTGCATACTTATTCCGATTTTCTCTGAAAATTCCTCCTGAGTCATGCCGTGTTTTTTGCGCAAAGCTTTTATGTTTGTATTTATTAGTGTTTGAAATTTCATATATTATAACTTAATTTAATCAGCCAATTAGTTTAATACACTAAATAGCAAATTATTAGTCATTCAATTGTAACAATTTGTTAAAAAAGCAGAAAATTTAAGCAATTTAGAGTTATTATTCTTTTTATAATAATTATAAAAGTAGGTTACTATAAACAAGTAAGGAAAGGATGGAGAAAAATGATAATACCAAAAATTTTACTTAAAGACGGTGTACATGCAACAAAAGCAGCAAAAGAAGCTATTACAAAACTGGAAAATTCAGTGAAAAAGGAAGTTATAACTCCTGAGAAACTTGTTCGCACACCAAGTAGTGATGTTTTTGAAAAGAAGGCTTATATGGAAACAGAAGCCTTTTGGAACAAGCCTCAAAATTTTGCAATGAATGCCAGAAATAGCTATCTCACAGAAGGCGGAGAAGCTTTTGAAAAATCACAACAGCAACTACTAGGTAAGAAAGTTATTAGTACAGATGGAAATTTAGAAAGAGGATTCGAGATATTCCCTGGACAAGCACAAGACACTATAACTTATTATGAAAGAAATCTACAAAATGGTCAAACACGGACAATTAACCTTTTCAAGGGAAGACCATATAGCAGTTATGATGCCTCCAAGAGGATAGAAACTCGTTATGATCCGTTAACAGGTGCACCTTCAAGTTCATACTCATACAGGCGGAATATGCAAACAATTTATGCTAAAGACGGTTCTATAAAAACACAAATATCTAGGACACCAGAAGGAATGCTTCTGGTTAAAGAAGCTAAGCCAGACGGTTCTTTTTTATGCAAAACCTATAAAAACGGGAGAATGGGAAGAAGTGGATTTGAAGTTGGTGATCTGATAAAAATTGAAAAATATGACTCAAACGATAAACTAGAAAAAAGAATAATGCTTCACAAAGGAACAAAGAATCCTTCCGAAATTTATTCTAAAAAAGACGGTTTTATAACTCGGCAATATTTTGATAAGGACGGGACGTTAATGAAAACGTTTACGGATTAGCCCCTTCCATAAGGACTACTAGCTTCACACGCATAAAAAAACCGGAAAGTTGACAAAACTTTCCGGTTTTTTACCTTACCTTAAATAGTTTGAATTATATGCCGCAGGCGCAAACGCCGTCTTTGCAGTGGTAGCCGAGAGCTTCCTGAGCTTCTGCCATTCTTACTTTAATACGTCCGTCTACAGCAATACCTTCACCTGTCTTTTCAGAAATTAACAACGGATTGATATCCAATTCATCAATGAATTTGAAATCGTTAACCAGTTGAGATAATCTCAATAAAGTTTCTTCGATTTGTTCCATCTGTGCAGGTTTAGTACCTCTTGCACCTTCAAGAAGTTTGTATGCTTTTACTGATTTAATCATTTCTTTAGCATCAACATCAGTCAAAGGAGCAATTCTGAATGTTACGTCTTTCATAACTTCAATAAATACACCGCCTAAACCAAACATCATCATAGGACCGTATTGAGGGTCTGTTGCGATACCGCAAACCATTTCCCTGTTACCTTTAACCATTTCTTGAATGATAACACCTTCAAGACCATCCAAAAGTCCTTTTTCTGTCAATTTTGCAATTAAATCTTGATATTCTTCTCTCAATTGTTCAGCAGATTGGATGTTAACTCTTACACCGCCAACATCGGTTTTGTGAGAAGTTGTTTTTGAAGTCATCTTCATAACAACAGGATATCCGATAGAATCAGCAATTGAAATAGCTTCATCTTCAGATTTCGCAAAACCTGATTTGCAAACTCTGATTCCGTATGCATCCAATACATCAATTGATTCTCTTGTAGTTAATTGATCTCTGCCTTCATTAACTGATTTTGCAATGATTTCTTGAGCTTTTTTGTAATCAACATCAAATGTAGGAATTTTGCCCTCAGCTCTTTCCATCCATAATCTTTGTTGATTTAACCTGTTCAAACCGTCAGCAGCTTCTTCAGCGTACATAAAGAACGGCATATTAACATTCATATCAGAAATCTTATTGAAGAATTCACTCTTGGTCATGAATACACCAATAACCGGCTTCTGAGGATTTTTAGCCTTGATTTCCATAAGAGCCTGAGCAACATCAATATCTTTTAAACCGAGGAATGGAAGATAGATTGTAATAATCATATCAACGTTTTCATCAGCAATAACAGTTTCTAATGTTTGCTTGTAGTGCTCGATAGGCGCAGAAGCAATCATATCAACAGGGTTTTTAACAGATGCTGCAGCAGGTAAGAAACTTCTTAATTTTTCTTTTGTAGTATCAGTTAATTTAGCCATCTGCATACCGTGTTCGCAGACAGCATCAGTTGCCATAATACCAGGACCGCCGGAGTTTGTAATAATAGCTACTCTGTTTCCTTTCGGAATAGGGCAGTTAGCAAAAACTTTAGCAGTTGCAAACAGGTCTTTAAGAGAATATTCTCTGATTACGCCTGATTGTTGCAATAATGCATTGGCAGCTTTGTCTGCACCTGCTAATGAACCTGTATGTGAAGATGCTGCGCTTGCGCCGGCAGCTGAACGACCTGCTTTAAGAGCTAAAATAGGTTTTTTCTTAGAAATTCTTGAAGCAAGTTTTCTAAAATTGGCAGGGTTTTGGATTGATTCCATATAAAGTAGAATTTGTTCAACGTCAGAATCATTTTCCCAATATTCAAGTGCCGTTTCTGCATTAACATCAGCCTGATTACCAATAGAAATAAACTGTGCAAATCCTAAGTTTAGATCTTTTAATATGTTCAAAATACCGCCGCCTAAAGCACCTGATTGGGATACGAAGCCGATGTTTCCTCTCTCAGGTAAAGATTCTGCAAAGCAGCCGTCCATCTTAATATCAGGGTGAGTATTTACAACACCTAAGCAGTTTGGTCCTACGCATCTCATGCCATATTCACGAACTTTTGAAAGGAGTTGCTTTTCAAGTTCTGCACCTTCTGCACCTGTTTCTTTAAATCCTGCTGTAATAATACAAAGACCTTTGATACCTTTTTCATTACATTGATCAATAGTAGAAAGAACAAATTTTGCATTTACAACGATTATTGCCAGATCAACTTCACCTGGGACTTCCAGTACTGAAGTATATGCTTGTAAACCTTCAATTATACCGCCTTTTGGATTAACAGGATATATCTTGCCATTGAAATTATATTCCTGTAATCTTTTCATAATATCAGAACCAATTGTATGTTCTTTAGTGGAAGCACCAATAACTGCAATTGATTTTGGTTTCATAATTTTGTCTAAAACGTTCATTAGCCTCTTCCTTTCTTTTTATAAAACTACATTTAAATTATAGTACAAATTCTGTTTTTGGGTAAATACTTAGGACAATTTGTTTCTTTTTGTAAATTTAGTTAATGAATATGAAATAATTTAGCAAAAAAAATATTTTTACAGTATTTTGCATAATTAAAAAAGGATTTTATATGAATGTAAGTCAGAAAGTTTCTAGCAGTTTACCTCATAATTTATACCACATAACAACTTTAGAAAAGTTAGACAAAATTAAGGAAGCTAAAGTCTTGAAAGCAATGCCGGATACTCTTACAAATGGTATGGTAAAAGGAGTTTTTATGTTTGATCTCAAAAATTTTGTTCAACAATGGACAAAAGACAAGCATATGAACCTTGCAAGATTGATACTTGATTATATTGCAAAAGGAAAAGAACTTGTTATGTTGCGAATTCCGCTAGACAAACTTCCGCAGGAGATTACAAAAAACATACGATTAAGAGAAGTTAATAAAGCTATCGACTGGAAGTTTTCGTACGGTCAGTATAGCGGTAAATCTCCGAAAGAAGTGTTGGGATACACACATACAGAAATGAGTGATAAATTAAATAAAGAAGCACTAGAGCTTGTCGTTCCGCAAGATGTGCCTTTTGAAAATATTGAGTGTTTGGGAACTTCTCAATACGGAGTAAAATGCAGTTTGTCAGATATTCTAATGGGATTTTTTGAAAAACAACCGGAAGAAAAATTTATTCGAGATAATTTTGATACACTAATATAAATTTTCATGTTAATATAAAACTATGTTAATGAGGAAAGGAATTAAATGATGGAAAAACTAGCAGATATTGGTGTATTTGGCGGTTCAGGGTTTTATAATTTTTTAGACGATATAAGAGAAGTAAAAGTTGAGACTCCTTATGGAATGCCGTCTGACAGTTTATTTATTGGTAAAATCGGACAGCATAATGTAGCATTTATGCCGCGACATGGCAGAAGTCATACTATTCTTCCTCATTTAATTAACTATAGAGCAAATGTTTGGGCTATGAAAGAAATCGGTTGCAAAAGGGTTATTTCTCCATGTGCGGCTGGCAGTTTGCAAAAATATGTTGAACCAGGGCATTTTGTAATTTGTGATCAATTTGTCGATTGGACTGATGGCAGAAAAACAACTTTTTTTGAAGGACCTATTGTAACTCATCCTTCTGCGGCTGAAACTTATTGTCCTGAACTTAGAAAACTTGCTATTGATACTGCAAAAGAACTTGGAATTACAGTTCACGAATCAGGTACTGTCGTTGTAATTAACGGTCCACGATTCTCTACGAAAGCTGAATCTAAGTTCTTCACATTCCAGGGGTGGGAAGTTATTAATATGACGGCATTTCCTGAAGCTTATCTGGTTAAGGAAATGGATATGTGTCCTTTAAATATTTCTTTGATAACGGATTTTGATGCAGGGCTGGTAGGAGATGTGCCTCCGGTTTCCCATCATGAGGTTATGCAGGTATTTGATAAAAATGTGGATAATTTGAAAAAACTTTTATTTACTATGATAGAAAAGATTCCTGCAGAGAACAATAATTGTGAATGTGCTCTGACAAGAAAGCATTCACAGCTCTAGTTCAGGTGTAAATTTTATATATGATAAAAGAGTTGGTAGATAAAAAGGATATAACTCAACTTTTTAACAAGATTAAGGAGATAAAATGGTATCATTTGCAGCAGAAAGACTTTTTTATTTTTATTATTTGTTAATTATAATAAGAATTTTTCTATCTTGGATTCCGAATATTGATTGGAGCCAGCAGCCATTTAATGCTTTGCGCTCTTTAACTGACCCATTTTTGAATATATTTAGAAATGTTATACCTCCAATTGGTATGCTTGATGTTTCTCCAATACTAGCAATTATTTTGCTTTTTGTTCTTCAGGGCATTGTTTGCGGTTTGCTTCAGGGACTAGGGTTATGATAGATATTGGACTTTTGCAAAAAGCAATAACCTTGACCCAGAATGGAAACATTGCTGAGGCAAAAGTAATATATGATGATTTGTTGGCAAAAAATCCCGATGATAGTAATTTACTTTCTGTCTACGGGCTTTTTTATGTAAACATCGGTAATTATGAAAAAGCTTGCGAAATCCTAGAAAGAGCTTGTAAGATTAGTGAAACTTTTGGTACAGTTTCAGCTCTTGGGTTTGCAGAATTTGAGCGGAAAAATTACTATGAAGCAGCTAATGTGCTAGAAAGAGCTGTTATGTTAGGTGAAAATCCTGATATATATAACAAGCTTGTCATGAGTTTGTTTGAAATTCGAAATTACAAAAAAGCTGTAGAATATGCAGACAAAATGTATGAACGTTATTCAGATGATGTAAGGGCAATTGCTAATAAGATTAAAGCTTTAACCCATTCTGGAAAATTAATAGAAGCAGAAAAACTTTGTATAGAAGCCTTGAAAAAGAATCAAAATGCACCCACTTTGTGGTTTCATCTAGGTTTTTTAAAGGAACTCATTTATTGCAATGATAAACAAGCAAAAGAGTGTTACAAAATTGCAGCTGAGTTGGGCAATAAGGAAGCTGATTATAATATTGCAGTTAGTGCCTTGAAACTCGGGGAGTTTGAAGAGGCGGAAAAGCATTATAAAATAATGCTTGGAAGGTTTCCAAATGATGTTAATACTATAACTTCACTTGGCATGTGCTATTTAATGCAAAAAAAGTTTAAGGAAGGATACGACCTGTTTTTTAGACGCGATAAATCTAAATTCAAAGCCTTTTCAAATAATTTCTGGCAGCCAGGTGATAAATTGGACTCTGAAATTAATGTCATTTGTGATCAGGGTTACGGTGATCATATCATGTTTGCCAGATATTTGCCTTTCTTGAATGATAGAAAAGTTACAGTCGGTACTCGTGAAAGTTTACGAGATTTATTTTCAAATAACTTTGAGGGAATAACTTTTATATCGCATGAGGATTTGAATCCTGATATTCAAACAGTATTTATAACGGATTTAGCTTACGTGCTTGATATTGATTTTGAACATATTCCTTATTCGGAAGGGTATTTAACGGCAAATGCTGCTTGTATAAAAAATGCAAAACCGAAAATCGGGTTCTGCTGGGAAGCAGGAAGTGCCGGAATTAGAACTATGATTAATCGTACGATTAATATCAGATTTTTTGAGGATATGCTCAATCTGGATAATATTCAAATATATTCTTTTCAGCTAGATGATACTTTGAACGGCAATGAAAGGTACCCGCAGATGATTAATCTTGCTAAAGATTTTAAGAGCTTTTCGGATACGGCTTTCGCCCTCATGGCTATGGATGTTATAGTAACTGTTGATACTTCTGTTGCGCATCTTGCCGGAGCATTAGGTGTTAAGACTTATTTAATG
>CAZXQM010000065.1:0-10558 GCA_964643455.1 uncultured Vampirovibrio sp.
CCCCAGTTGGATTCTTGCTAAAGTTTGTTTTTTTTGTTAGTATTTTAATCAAAATATGGTGTATCAATATACATTTTAGAATATTATTTTATTATGAAAATTTACAAGGATTTGGAGAGCAATGAGATATAAGATAATATTAATATTAATTATAGTGCTGTCTTTGATTTTCGGACGAATGCTTATATCAAATATAAATAAGACAAAAACAGCCAAACAGAGGGCTTTGGCAAAGGTTCCTTCTGTAACTGTTGCTGAGGTTGGTACAGAAAATATCCAGAGACGTTTTACCGCAACTGCCAGAGTTATGGCTAAGTACAGGGTTGATGTTCTTGCACGTATAAGCGGGTATCTGAATAAGAGCTATTTTAAAGAAGGTGATTTTGTAAAAACCGGTCAGCTTTTGTTTGAGATAGAGCCGCAAGAATATGAGTATGCAGCGAATAAAGCAAAAGCTGATTTAAATAATGCAGAATCCCAGTATGCGTACTATGAAAAACAACTCAAGAGGTACCACGAACTTGTACAGCAGGATTACATTTCAAGAGCTGATTATGATAATATACTATCTCAAAGAGATGCATTTAAGGCTCAGGTAGAGAGTGCAAAAAGTGCTTATAGGGATGCAGAGCGAAATCTTGGATATACAAAAGTAAAATCTCCTGTAGATGGCAGAGTCGGTATGATTTCTGTAACGGAAGGTAACTATGTTTCAATGAATAGCGGTCCTCTAACAACTATTAACAGTTCCGATCCGATGTATATAACATTTCCTCTCGAATCACAGGATTTTGCGGAATTAACCAGAATTGATAAGTCTGCTAATATAAACAGAGATGTAGAATTTATCTTCAGTTCGGGGCAGAAGTACAAATTTAAAGGGATTCAGGATTTCCATGATAATCAGATAGATGAAACGACCGGAACCATAACTATGAGAGCGACATTCCCGAATCCTGACGGAGCTCTTATTCAGGGGGATTTCGGGCGAGTAATAATCTTTTCAAAATATAAAGATGATCTTCCTGTTATACCGCAAACTGCAACAATGGAGAACCAAGAAGGTCGGTTTGTTTATATTCTTGATGAGAATGATCTTCCGAGAATGTCATATATAAAGACAATGGGTGAAGAAGATGGTAAGTGGATAATATCTTCCGGTGTTGAGGCAGGGGATAGGATTATAACATCCGGACTTCAAAAAGTTGTTCCGGGAAGTCCTGTAAATATAGTTAAAACTCTTGCTACGGACAAGGTTCCTGATAAAAAAACAGGGTTATTTACAATAATTAAAAACAAACTCACAAACTTATTTAAAAAATAGGGAAATATAAATGGCAGGTAATTTATTTATAAAACGTCCAAAACTAGCAATTGTAATCTCTCTGGCAATTATATTGGCGGGGTTGATTTCTCTTACGACATTACCACTTGAAGAATATCCTTCTATTACACCCCCACAGGTAGTTGTAACTGCAACGTATAGCGGAGCAAGTTCGGATGTTATTACTTCAACAATTGCTGCACCTGTTGAGCTTCAGCTGAACGGGATTGAGGATATGCTTTATATGTATTCAGAATCAAAAAACGGTTCATATAAGCTTACTTTGTTCTTTGAAGTCGGGTCTGATCCGGATATGGATTTAGTAAACGTTCAAAACCAGCTTCAGCTGGTAACTCCGAGACTTCCTGAAGAAGTCCGGCGTTATGGTTTGACTGTAAGAAAGTCTACAGGCGGTGCAGGATGTCTTTTAATGTCGCTTTCTTCTCCTAATGGTACATATAATTCGTTATTTCTTGCTAACTACGCAACTATGTTTATAAAGGATGAACTTGCACGTATAAAGGGATGCGGCAGTGTTTCTGTATTTGGTGCGGGTGATTATTCTATGCGTATTTGGCTTAAGCCGGATAAAATGGCAAGCTTAGGAGTTTCCACAACGGATATTAATGATGCTATTTCCGCTCAAAATGTTCAATCTCCGGCTGGTGATATAGGTGTTGAACCGATGGATGAGCCGCAAGTTTTGAAATTTACACTCAGAACAAAAGGGCGTTTAAAAGATGTTGAGGAATTTGAAAATATTGTTGTAAAAGCGAATGTAGATGGTTCAAATGTCAAAATAAAAGATGTTGCAAGGGTAGAGTTAGGAGCTGAAAGCTATACTTCTTCAGTTACAATTGCAGATAATAGTGCGGCTATGATTTCTATTGCACAACTTCCTGAGGCAAATACAATTGATTTGGTTAATCGTGTTGAAAAAAAGATGAAAGAATTGAGCAAGAAGTTCCCAAGTGATGTGGAATATCATGTTCAATATGATATTACAGAGTTTGTAAGAGAGTCTATTCATGAAGTTATAAGTGCAATTGCGCTTGCGATTATACTTGTTAGTGCGGTTACTTACTTATTTTTGGGTACTGCAAGAGCGGCATTTATTCCGTTTTGTGCAATTCCTGTTTCTTTGATTGGTGTCTTTATATTTATGGCACTTATGGGATTTTCTATAAATCTTTTGATATTGTTTGGTTTGGTGCTTGCCGTAGGTTTGGTTGTAGATGATGCTATAGTTGTACTGGAGAATACACAGAGACATATTCAGGAGGGAAAATCTCCTAAAGAAGCAACTGAAATT
The DNA here is from genome assembly GCA_964643455.1 of uncultured Vampirovibrio sp. Taxonomy (GTDB): domain Bacteria; phylum Cyanobacteriota; class Vampirovibrionia; order Gastranaerophilales; family Gastranaerophilaceae; genus CAG-196. The sequence goes on from CAZXQM010000065.1 coordinate 2,637, forward strand.
ACTATGGAAGAAGTTTTTGGAGCAGTTGTTGCAACCTCTCTTGTTTTGATGGCGGTATTTGTGCCGGTATCATTTATGACAGGTATTACGGGACAAATGTATAGACAATTTGCTGTTTGTATTGCAACATCAATCGGTCTTTCGACAGTGGTTGCACTTACATTATCTCCGGCACTTTGTTCCATAATTTTAAAATCAGGGAATGAGAAAACAGATTTTGAATTTATCCAAAAATTTGAAAATTGGTTTAATAATATTAGGGAAAAATACCTTAGTGTAGTAAGTTATTTTGTTCATGCACCGAAAAAAACACTTGCGGTATTATTTGGTGTAATTATATTTATAGGCGCAATGTTTTTCATAATTCCTACCGGTTTTCTGCCTGATGAAGATCGTGGTGCATTATTTGTGCAGGTTCAGCTTCCAGATGGTGCAACACTTACCAGAACTGGAGATGTCGTGAGAAATATGGCAGATGAACTTGTGAAAATCCCTGGTGTCATTTCTGTAATGCAGGTAAACGGATTTTCCGGTGAAAATACAGCATTTGTCGTTGTAAGATTGGAACCGTGGTCAAAGAGAAAATCCGCTAAACTTTCTATTGATAATATTATAAAACAGGCTAATGCTATTACTTCGAAATACACAGAAGCTAATACATTTGTGACTCAGCCTCCTGCTATAAGTGGTATGGGGATGTTTGGCGGGTTTGAGTACCAGCTTTTGGATAAAGGTGACAGATCGCCGGAAGAATTGTATGAGCAGGCTTTGACGTTTATGCAAGAAGCTAGGCAAAATCCTGCTTTTTCAAGTTTGTATACTTCATATACAGCTTCTCTGCCTCAGGTCGTAGTGACTGTGGAAGATGAAAAAGCGATGGCTCAAGGTGTTTCTATATCTGAAATCTATTCAACTCTTGCAGCTCAATTTGGTGCTACTTATATAAATGACTTTAATAAATATGGAAGGGTTTATCGTGTATACATGCAAGCGGACGCTCCGTACCGTTCTGTGCTGGGAGATTTGAGCAAAGTATATGTAAAAAATAGTCAGAACAAAATGGTTCCGATAAGTTCTGTAATAAAAACAAAAAATGTAGTAGGACCTTATTTATTGAACAGGTTTAATATGTATCCATCCATAGTAATCAATGGTAATCCTGCTGCAGGTGTAAGCTCCGGTGATGCAATGAAGGCAATGGAAGAGCTGTCAGATAGAGTTCTGCCAAGGGATATGGACTATTCATGGTCAGGAACATCGCTTCAAGAACAAATGTCCTCAGGTCAAATGGGACCTATTCTAGCTATGGCATTAATATTCGTGTACTTATTTCTTGTTGCTCTTTATGAAAGTTGGACACTTCCTGTTGCCGTACTCTTGATTTCTCCGGTCGCGTTATTAGGTGCTTTGTTCTTTCAGTATGTTTCAGGCTTGTCTTTGGATATATATGCGCAGGTGGGGCTTGTAATGTTAATCGGGTTAAGTACAAAGCAAGCGATTTTGATTGTAGAATTCGCAAAAGATGCAATGGAAAAAGATGGTTTGAACTATGTTGATGCGGCTTTGCAGGCTGCGAGGCTGCGTTTTAGAGCCGTTATGATGACAAATATTGCATTTATTTTAGGATTACTTCCGCTTGTGTTTGCAAAAGGTGCCGGAGCAGGGAGCCGTCATTCAATTGGTGTTTCTGTATTTGGCGGTATGCTTGCTGTTGCATTTTTAGGTAGTATTCTCGTTCCTGCGTTCTTTGTACTTACAAATCTAATGAAAGCTAATTTTTATCAACTTGTTAAAAAGATAAGGAGAAAAAATGATTAGGTTATTATTAATAGTATTCATGATTTCTCTTATGATTTTTAATCAAGCATGTGATGCGGCTTTGTGGCATAAAGATACTAATCTGGGCAATGAAATTAAAAAAGAAGAGTACCCTGACAGTAATGATGTTGAGCCAAGAAGGAATAAGGAAGAGGATTCTCTTGTTATTCAAGGCGGAATTGAAAATACAATAGAAATAAATTTGGAAGATTGCCTAAAATATGCTCTTGGTAATAATCCGAAAATTCAGGCCGCTATGCAGGATGTGTTTGCATCTGATGCCAGAATAAGACAAACCTGGTCGGCATACTTTCCTCAATTCGGATGGCAGACCGGTTATACCAAAATTAAGCAACTCCAGTTATCTGATGCTTTAGGTAGAAATTTGGTATTTAACTACTGGGTTTTAGGTCAGATTAGTGCTTCACAGATGCTTTATGACTTTGGTGTAACCCAGAATCAGGTTACAATAAGAAAATTGGATAATCAAGGGTATAAAATTACGCTTACAAGTACTGTGAATGAAGTTATTTGTGATGTAAAAACAGCTTATTATAACTTACAGTATACAATAGAGGCAAAGAAAGTTGCAGAAGACTCTGTTTCCCGATATGCGGCTTTTTATGAACAGGCCAAAGCTTTTTATAAAGCCGGTACTAAGCCTAAAGTTGATGTAACAATTGCGGAAGTTAATTTGAGCAATGCAAAGTTAACTCTTATTCAAGCAGAAAATGCTGTTGATGTAGCAATGGCAAAACTGAATAATACCATGGGACTTCCTTACACTAATAAGTACAAGATTTCTGAAAGTTTAAGGTATGATCCTTGCGATATAACGCTAGAAAAAGCTATTAATACAGCAAGAGAGTCCAGACCGGAATTTTTGTTAGCTGATGTTAAGGTGGAAGAGGCAAAACAAAATGTAAAACTTATTAAAAAATCATATTTTCCTCAGATAACAGTAGAAGGACAGTATCAAATAGGTGGTAAGAATCCTGTTTCAAATTATGGTTATAATTTTGGCGGATATTTAAATTTCCCTACAATTAATGGAATGCTAATCAAGAATGAAATAAAAGAAGCAAAAGCTCTTTATTCAAAAGAGCAGTCAAATGCTATCAATACAAAAAACGATATATATTATGAAGTCCAGGAAGCATATTATTCTTTAACAGAAAAGAAAAATAAGATTCCGGTTGCCACCTTAAGTGTAAAACAAGCAAAGGAAAACTATGATTTGTCATTTGGAAGGTATAAGGTTGGAGTAGGTGATCCTATTGAGTTAAAAGAAGCACAGGTGCAGTATCAGGATGCTATGCTAACGTATTACCAAACAATGTATAATTATAATGCTGCAAAAGCAACTTTGGAGAAAAATATAGGAAGAAATATAGCAAATGGTGAGGTTGAATTAAAGCAGGATAATTGTAATAAAAAATCAAGAAAACATTCTTAATATATATAGAGTATTGTTTATTATTTAAAAATATTATATAATCAATAAATAATGTAGGAGAAAAAGAATGCTGCCAATTATAACAGAAGATATATCATCAGAAGTCTTTGCAGAAGCCTTTCGTGATGTTCAAAACTGGCGAAAAAATATGGTGAAGTATCTCAAAGAAGAAAATCCTGAGGTTAACAGTGCAATTTTAGAAGTTGCAAAACACGATGAAAACATAGATTTAAAGGCTGTTGCGCTTGGTGCCTACCTTTCATACCGATTACTTGAGCTGGCAAACGAGAGTGAAGGGTCTTCTATAGACGAGTAGTATAAAAAGCGGAGTAAGAATATGATTTATCAAGGTAAAGATTTGATAAATCTTTTTTGTGTATTAGCAAATTTTATTTTTACGCTACTTAGTAAAAATGAATACAAGAAAGGAAATATTATGCAAATTACAAAAGTATCATTTATGAATTTCAATGGCTTAAAGAATGTTGCTGCCATGGATGTAAAAAGTGCAGTTAAACCTGCTGAAGATATGATTAGTTCTGAAAAATTTTCTCAAAAATTTTTCTCAGGCACAGCATTGACAGGTAAAATTAAAAATGAATCTGCTGATGAATATGTAAAACAATATGCTGAAAACAGAAAAGTTATGCAGGAGATGAAACGCACTAAAGAAAAAGATGTTGCAGAAAATTATTTTGCTCCGTTTGTGCCAATTAGCGAGAATATGATTAAATAACGCTAAATTTGAAATTCTGAAAATAAAAAGAGTGCTGAACACAGCACTCTTTTTATTTTCATGAAATTGGTAAACCGGTCAGTTTACTATAATTTATTTTATTTAATAATAATTCTTGGAGGGATAAAATGTTAAATATAATTATTCGTTGGTTTGTATATGCACTGCTTATCATTTTTGTTTCCTGGATTGTACCTGGGATAAAAATAGATAATTTCCTCAGTGCAATGTTTGTGTGTGTGATTCTTGCTCTTGTGAATGCTTTTGTAAAGCCGCTTTTGCAGATATTAACACTGCCGGTTACGATTTTGACAATGGGGTTGTTTACTTTAGTTATAAATGCGTTAATGTTTATGCTTGCAGGCTGGTTTACGCCCGGTTTTGAAGTGACGGGATTTTTAAGCGCTTTACTAGGTTCATTGCTTCTCTCTGTATTTTCTTTTGGAGTTAACAGAATTTAATAAAACTTAATGAAATTAAATACTAAATATCAGCCCATTGCCGCATATAGTAATATCGTAATTAATTTTAGGCAGCTTTATAAGTTTTTGGTATAATTTTAATTATGAAGAAATCTATTTGGGTTGTAGTTTGTCTGTTAATCTTGCAGCCGGCATTTGCTGAAATAAGAAAAGTATACTTGAATGAGGCTATAGAAGCAGCATTGAAAAATAATGTTGAGCTTCAAGCTGCGATATTAGATAGAAATATTGCAAAGAATGATATAAAAACAGCGAACAGATTTCAAAATCCTTCGTTCGATGTTTTTTATTTTATGGGTGCTGCAGGGAATAACGAGCCGAAGCAACTAGGGGTAAGTGAAAATATAGAAATAGCAAAAAGAAGTGCCAGAAAAAAACTTGCCGAATCTAATTTAAAGCTTGTTGAAAAAAGACTTGATTATACAACCTTTGATTTAAAAATGGATGTAAGGGAAGCTTATATTAATCTCGTTGCAGCTAAATCTATATTATATACTCTGGAACAGCAAAAAGAATTACAAGAAGAGTTGTTGGAAATTGCAAAGAGCCGTGTTAAAAGTCATAATGCTCCGGATATTGATGCTATGCAGGCAGAAATAGCATTAAATCAGATGATTACACAGGTTAATTCAGCAAGGGTTGAGGTAAAAAGAGCACAAGCAGAGTTTAATAAAGTAATAAATAATCCGGAAGATGTTATTTATGATAGTATGGACAAACTGTTTACTGAAGAAAATAATTTTGAAGAGATGATGACTCCGCCTCCGGATTTTGATTTTCCAGATTTTTCTACAATAGTTCAGAAAGCAATTGATAACAGGTTTGATATAAAGATAGCAAAGCAAGAAATAGATGTTGCCGAGAAAAATTTGACAGTTGTGGCAAGGCAAAGAATCCCTGATTTACAGCTTACAGGTGGATACGCTTATCAGGTGGGCTCTTATTCGAATAGCGGGAATTTTAATAACGGAGCGTATGCAGGAGCAAGTCTTGTTAATATTCCTTTGTTTTACAATTATTCTCCGGAAATTCAGAATGCCGCATTAAAACTTAAACAAGCAGAATTAAGGTATGTATCGGTGAGAAATAGAGCTGTTAAAGATGTTTTAGCTGCTTATGAACGTTTTTTAACGGCTGTGGATAATCTTAATCATTATGAAAAGAAAATCATTATGGATTCAGAGGAGCTTATAGAGACTTCTAAAGATAGTTACGAGGCTGGAAAATCTGACATTACCGCTCTTATTGTAATGAAGCAGGCTTATAAATCTATAATTATTGGTTATTCTCAAGCTCTGGCAGAGTACTATAATGGCTGGACAAATTTCTTGAGGGAAGTTAATGATGAAGATTTTACACTTACCGAAAGTTTATAGCTTTTAAATCGGGGCTGTATTAGATACTACGGTGTAAATTTAAACCAGCGCTTCCTGCTTTTTAAATTGCATTTCATATAAAGCTCTGTACTGGCCATTTTCTATAGCCATTAGTTGTTCATGATTTCCAAGTTCAACCAATTCACCTTCTGTAATGACTGCTATTCTGTCAGCATTTTTGATTGTAGAAAGCCTGTGAGCAATTACAAATACTGTTTTGTTCTTAATAAGGTTGTCTAAAGCCTTTTGAACAATTGCTTCTGATTTGTTATCCAGAGCGGAAGTTGCTTCATCTAAGATTACAATAGGTGTATTTTTAATCATGGCTCTGGCAATAGCGACTCTCTGTCTCTGACCGCCTGAGAGTGTTAAACCTCTTTCTCCTAAAAGAGTTTCTAAACCGTCCGGAAGTTCTGCTATCATTTCTTGAAGATGGGCAGATTCTATTGCTTGTTCTAACTCTTCTTCCGTTGCGTTTGGATTACCCATCATGATATTTTCTCTGATGGTTCCGGAAAAGAGAAAATTATCCTGAAATACCATTGCAATATTGTTCCTGAGTGAACTTATGGAAATATCTCTTATGTCAGTTTCGTCAAAGGTAATTGAACCTGATTTTATATCATAGAATCGTGGTATTAAATTAACCAGAGTAGATTTACCGCCGCCTGAATTTCCAACTATAGCCAGAGTTTCATTTTTCCTGACGCTTAAATTTAGATTTTTTAGTACAGGATGATTCGGCAGATATTCAAAGCAAACATTTTTGAATTCTATTTTGTTATTTAACCCTTTCATTGTGCTAGCATCTGCTCTGTCCGTAATTTCAGGCTTAAGATCAAACAATTCAAAAACTCTGCCCATAGCAACAAATATAGTTTGAATGCTTGTGAGGGTATTTCCGAGTGTTTTAACCGGTTTGTAGAGCAAAAGTAATGATGTTACAAAAGAAGCAAATGCACCTGCAGTCATTTGTCCGCTGGTAATCAAATGAGTTCCGTATCCTAATACTATTGCAATACCGCAGGAAGCTATGACGTACATTAGGGGACTCATCCAGGCTGCACGTTTTGTGAGTGACATATTAACCTTAAAAGATTCATGGATTTGGTCTATGAAATAATTTTCCAGTCTTGGTTGCAGCTCATAAGCTGCCATAACCTTGTTTCCGCTGTATGTTTCATTAATATTTGTTGTAAGATTTCCGCCAATTACCATGTTTTTATTGGAAGCAGATTTTATTCTTTTTCTGATTAAAGCAACAGGGATAAAAGCAACACCAAGGACAAAAACTCCGATAAGAGCAAGTTTCCAGGAACTGTACAGCATAACGGCAATCAAACCGAGAGCGCCAAAAACACTTGTGGTAATTGTTTTAATCTTTTCAACAATACCTGTAGAAGCTGTTTGCGGATCGCTCATGTATCTGGAAATTATTATGCCGGAGCTGTTTTCGTCAAAGAACTGAGGATCCATGTAGATTAATTTATGGAACAAATCTATTTTTACATCATTTGTAATTTTCTGGGAGGTCCATGCTGAAATGTAGTCATTTAAGTATCTTAGAACACCTTGAAACCCTGCAAAAGCAATTACACCAAACGGGATAATATATGCGAATAATTGCCATGTAAGCGTAAATTCATGCCCGAGGACGTGGAATACCCAGTCTTGTTTCCCTACAACAAAGTCCATATAAGGTTTAAGCGCGAATGCTGTTACACCGTCTAAAAGTCCTAACGGGATTGCGACAATAAACCCGCAAATAATTCTGAACATATAAGGTTTGATATATGGGAAAATCCTTGATAGCAGCCAGATATATTTGAAAGAGTTCTGAGCTGTTGTGTTACTTAACTTCATTTGTTATCCTCGTATTGTATATGACATGGCTTATTTACTACATTGTATCATAAAATCTTTTTCAAAATATTAGAGAGTGTATTTTCAGTTTTTAAAAACTCTTCTTTACTCATTTTCTTATATTCATCAGGAGTCCAGGAGTTGTGAAGTAAAATTATTCCTCCATTGTCTTGTAAAGCAAATTCCGAATA
>CAZXQM010000066.1:0-2349 GCA_964643455.1 uncultured Vampirovibrio sp.
TAATAAGTTTAGAAGTTTAAAAGGATTTAAGTCCGTTCCTGCTCATAAATTTTATATAAAACTTCTTCTCAACTTCTAAACTCCTAAACTAAAGAATGACTAACATAGAAAATACTATAGACAGAATACAGGAAATTCTCGATAACGGGACTGAAAAACAGCTGAGTGAAGAATTGAACAGCTATCACTCAGCAGATTTGGCTGATATTATTCAGCAGTTAAGACCGGAAGAAAGACTAAAATGTTTTCCGGCAATTGATGAAGAAAAAGCCGCTGATGTTATTGAATACTTACCGCCGCAGCTACAAGTAGAAATTCTTGGTGATATTGATACCGAGCTAGCTTCAAGGTTAATCTCAAAACTTCCGCATGATGAAGCCGCTGACGTTTTAGGCGATATGGAAGAGGATGAATCCCGCGCCTATCTGGAACAATTGCCTCAAAAATTTTCTTCTGAAGTAAGAGAACTCCTGACATATAACGAAGATTCTGCAGGCGGTATCATGAACCCGCTTGTTCTTACAGTATATGATAATATGACGGTCAAAGAAACTCTTGATACAATCAGGATTAAGGCTGAAAAAGAGAACATGGAGTTATATTATGTCTATGTTGTAGATAAACATAATCATCTTGTAGGAGTAGTTTCTTTAAGAAATTTGCTTATAACACCGGTTGATTTAAATATATCAGATATTATGTCAAAAGACATTATAAAAGTTCATATTGATGATTATCAGGGACACATCGCGGATATTTTTATGAAATACCAGTTTGATGCTTTGCCGGTAGTTGATTTATATGATCATCTTAAAGGTATTGTAACTTGGGATGATGTTCAGGATATTGTAGAAGAAGAAACTACTGATGAAATTTATACATCTTCAGGTATCGTAACCGATTTGGGAGATGACGATGATGATATATTAACAGGAAGTCTCACACATTCAATAAAAGCAAGGATTCCGTGGCTTTTCATTACACTTATAGGAGAATTTCTTGCGGTAACTATTGCAAATAAATTTGATAAATCTTTTTCCGCTCTTCCGGTAATTGCTGCTTTTATGCCGCTTCTTGCAGGACTTGGCGGAAATATCGGTACACAGAGCATAACTCTTATGGTTAGAGGTATGTCTACAGGACAAATTACACTAAATTCAGGCTGGCACCAGATTATGAGAGAAACTATAACAGGCTTGAGTATTGGTGCAATTTTCGGACTATTAGTAACATTTGTTACCTGGGGGTGGCAGCATAATCTTGAATTGGGACTTATTGTCGGAATTGCAATGTCACTAAATATGACTATAGCAACTATGATAGGCACCTGCACACCTTTGATTCTGAAAAAATTAAAAATTGACCCTGCCGTTGCATCAGGTCCTGTTATAGCAACAACTATTGATGTAATCGGACTTGCAATTTACCTGACACTTGTTACATGGTATTTAATTAGTTTGTAACTTGCAAACAGGACGGAATTATCGTGAATGAAAAAAGATACAATCAATACAGTAGTTTTTTAAAACAAAAATTTGGTGCAAAAGTATACAAAATTACTATTGATGCCGGATTCTCCTGCCCGAACAGAGACGGAACAATTTCAAACTGCGGATGTATTTTCTGTGATGACGGCGGAAGTTTTTCGCAAGCGCATTCAAATCAATTGAATATTGAAGAACAGGTTAAAATAGGTGCAGAAACACTGAAAAACAGGTTTAAAGCTGAAAAATTTATGTCTTATTTTCAGGCCTTTTCAAACACTTATAAACCGGTCGAAGAACTCGAAAAAATCTACAGTGCTTCTTTGTCACACCCCGATATTGTCGGGCTTTCGATTGGAACACGTCCTGATTGTATTGATGAAGAGAAGCTCAAACTAATTTCCACGTATACCCCCAATTACTATACCTGGATTGAGTACGGATTACAGTCTGTCCATGATAAAACATTGCAAAAAATTAACCGGGGGCACGACTACAAATGTTTTCTTGACGCTTATGAAAAAACAAAGAAGGCCTGTATAAATATTTGTCTCCATGTAATTCTCAATTTGTTTGAAACTTATGACGAGATGATGGAAACTGCAAAAACTATCGCAAAATTAGAACCGGAAGGTGTTAAAATTCACATGCTCTGTGCTTTAGAGGGTACTAAACTGGCTGAAATGTACAGAGAAGGGATAATCGATTTTATGTCCGAAGATGAATATGTAAATACTGTATGCGATTTTTTAGAATATTTACCGCCAGAGACAACAATACACAGACTTGCAGGAAACGGCTTAAGAACAGAATTGGTTGCTCCACGCTGGATAGGTAAAAAACTTGATTGTCTCAATAAAATAGA
>CAZXQM010000066.1:2449-3512 GCA_964643455.1 uncultured Vampirovibrio sp.
TTCTATATACAAACCAATAATTTTCTTCTATAATACACCTATGGACAAAAAAGTAGTTTCAACAAATAGAAAAGCTTTTCACGATTTTCTGATTTTTGACAAATTTATAGCAGGGATTGTGTTAACCGGAACAGAAATAAAATCAATAAGAAAAGGTACCATAAATCTTAAAGATTCTTTTGCAAAAATTGAAGATAATGAAGTCTTTTTATATGGAATGCATATCTCACCATATGAACAGGGAAATCGTTTTAACCATAAGCCTGACAGAGTGAGAAAATTACTTTTAAATAAACGTGAAATTCTGAAAATTCAAGATAAAGTAAAAAAAGACGGCGTAACAATTGTACCTTTAGAATTGTTTTTGACCCATGGTTTTGCTAAAATAGAGCTGGGATTAGCAAAAGGTAAAAAGCTTTATGATAAGCGAGAAGCTATAACTAAAAAAACTCAGGAAAGAGATATGGCTCGACTGATGAAAAGGTAAGAATCATAAGAATTAACAATTATAGAAAGAGGATTAGCGGATGTTTAACAGAGAATCTATTTTGAGAAGTTTAAATTCTGAAAATTATTATATAGATAACCATTCGCTCGACCTGTTTCTTGAAGATTGGAAAATTGAATCTATATACAAAGATGATGATGGTCTGGAGTTTTATGATAGTTTAGCTCTTGAAAAAATTAAAAAAGGTATTTCTCTAAAAGCTCAAGGATACAGCGATGAACAAATTATTGCAAAACTTTCAAGAATAGAATCTAAAGTGGAAAGAAATGACGAACTGATAAAACCGGTACAACCTATAATATTAGAAGATCCTACCAGAGAAAACAGCAGCTCTGTAGAAATAAATTCAGCCAAAGAAGAAAGTATACCTGCGATTATACCACAGGGTAAAAATTTTACTCTTGATGTTTCCAGCCAAACACTACAAATGCTCGCAGAAGCAGTTGCTAAAAAAATAAGTGATGATATAACTAATTCCGATATGGCAACAAGGCTTATCGAAGCAGGCGGCTACAAGAGAGATAATGAGATACTTGCAAAACAGGTTAAAGAACT
>CAZXQM010000066.1:3612-8036 GCA_964643455.1 uncultured Vampirovibrio sp.
TTGTAATATAACTTGCAAAAGCCGGAACAAGTGCAATTATACCTAATCCTAATGCCCCTATTAATGTTGTTTTTGTTAATATTTTATCCAGAGCTTCGGCAGTAGGTTTGCCTGGTTTTATACCCGGAATGGAAGACCCGTATTTCTTTAAATTATCAGCAATCTCTTTTGGCTGCATATTCGGCATAATTGAAGCATAAAAGAAAGTTAAGCCGACAATCATTACAAAATAAATTGCATAATATATAAGTCCACTTGGATTAAAGAATTTATTGAGTACTATAATTACGTTCTGCACCCAGCCGGATGGTAAATTTGCCTGCCCGACAAGACTCAAAATAGTAGATGGGAATAAAAGAATTGCAACCGCAAAGATGATTGGCATAACACCACCCGGATTTAATTTGAACGGAATAAAAGTATTTACTCCACCGTAGACTTTATTTCCAACCTGCCTTTTTGGATTAACAATAATAACTTTTCTTACAGCTTCCTGCATAATAACAATGAAAACCATTGTAACAAAAAAGATTGTAAGTAAAAGAATCAATCCCCACATCAATGAAGAATCATTTGAAACCATTTGAGCCGTTCTGGAGGAATACAGAGGAATTCCGGATAAGATGCCCACAAAAATTATCAATGAACCACCGTTACCGATACCTTTTTCAGTAATCAATTCAGACATCCACATTACAAGCACAGAACCGGCTGTAAGAGTTATTACCGAAGAGATATAAAACATTACATGATTCAACCCAGGGGTTATAGAACCAGGAAGGTGGGATAAATATCCCATAAAAATCACACCTTGAAAAGCTGCGAGAACAACCGTAAATAATCTTGTATACTGTGAAAGTTTACGTCTGCCAGCCTCGCCATCTTCTTTTTGCAACTTTTCCAATGCCGGAATAATTACCGCCATCAACTGCATAATAATTGACGATGTAATGTATGGCCCAATACCTAGTGCAAAAATTGAAACTTTTCCAAGTGCACCTCCGGAAAACAAATCAAGAAATCCTAAAATATTGTTTCCGGAAGCTATTCGTGCAAAAATTTCATTATTTATACCAAATACCGGTATATGAATACCAAAACGAAATAAGATTAGCATCACAAAAGTGAAAATTAATTTTTCCTTTAATCCTGATGCATTCCACATTGACATTAAATCTGCCGTAGTAGGTATTCTCATTCCGCCAGAATGTGTTCCTGCCATTATACTAATTCAACCTTTCCGCCTGCGGCTTCAATTTTTTCTTTTGCTGATGGAGTTACATAAGCTGCTTTAACTTTAACAGCTTTTTTAATTTCTCCGCCGCCTAATATTCTCAAACCGTCACAAGAAGAATGAACTTTTTTAATTTCTTTTAATGATTCAAGAGAAATTTCTTCAACTTTTAAGTCACCCAGTTTACCGACATTAATTTGAGCATAATTTCTCTGATTAATAACCTGAAAACCTTTTAACTTAGGTAATCTTCTATATGAAGGCATTTGTCCTCCTTCAAAACCTCTTTTTGAAGCGCGACCGGAACGTTGTCCTTCACCGTTATGACCGCGGCAGGATGTCTTACCATGACCTGATGAACGACCGCGTCCTACTCTTTTTGATTTGCCGGTAGCACCTTCTGCCGGTCTTAAATCTTCTAATTTTATATTTGTCATTTTTATTGTTCCTTTCTTACATAGTGAATTGCGGGCGGAAATAAAATATTCCGCATACTATTCACTATTCACTAGTTTTCAACTACTTTAACAAGATGTGAAATCTTATTTACCATACCTATAATTACAGGAGTGTGGTAGTGTTCAACAACTTGATTCATTTTCTTTAAACCCAATGCTTGAGCTACCTTGCGCTGTGCCTCAGAACAGCCAATTAAGCTTCTTACAAGTTTTATTTTTATTTGTTTATTTTCTGCCATTTTATGTATTCCTTATTATAATTTTATTATTATCATTTTAATAAATTAAGTAGCCGACTAGTTTAATAATTCAGCCATTGTTAAACCACGTTTTTTAGCCACTTCATTAAAAGGTCTTAATGCTTTTAAAGCTTCTAAAGTAGCATTCGCAGCATTAAGAGGTGATTTTGAACCTAAAGATTTTGAAAGAATATTTTCAATACCTGCAAGTTCAAGAACTGAACGAACAGCCCCGCCGGCAATAATACCTGTACCTTGTGAAGCAGGGCGGAGCATTACGGCACCTGCACCTGAACGACCTGTTATAGGGTGTGGAATTGTTGTTTTGAAAATAGGCACTGTAATAAGATTCTTTCTACCGTCAGCAATTGCTTTTTGAATAGCAATGATAACTTCTGAAGCTTTGGCGCATCCTACACCAACTTGCCCTTTCTGATTTCCAACAATAACGATTGCTCTAAAGCTTAATTTCTTACCGCCTTTTACAACCTTTGTTACACGGCGAATTTGAACAACTTGTTCTTTCCACTCTGAATCAGGTTTTACTTCTTGAGTTTCTACTTTTTTCTTTCTGCTGCGTTGTTTTTTTACCGGAACCTCAGCGACAACTTCTTCTTCAGTTACTTCTGCTTCAACAACAGATTCAGCATCGTCCTGAGTTTCAGCTTCTGCAGCAGTTTCTACTGTTTCTTCGACTTGTGTTTCTAATTTTTCTTCTGACATGTTAAACCTTTCTTTGTTCACATATAAACGTTCTACTTATTTTTGATAAAAGCAATCAAATATCTAACAGCAAAAAAATACCTTTTAGGCATTTACAGAATATTCAATTGCGGGTTACTTTCTGACAATAAAATACTAAAACAAAAATTCTTTAAATGCAAGACGCAAAGATTTATTTTGTGTAAATATTTGTAACAAAAAGCATATTGGAGGAAATTACTAATGTAAGACTTTTAAATGCATAAAAAAAGCATAAAAAACACCAAATGCAGCCCCAACAAAAACTTGCATAGGAGTGTGACCCAAAAGCTCTTTTAACTTTCCACCGGCTTCAACAAGATCCTGTTTGTATAAGTCCATAATAATTTTGTTTAAACATGCTGCCTGCTTTCCCGCAGCACGTCTTACACCTGCAGCATCATACATTACAATAAATGCATAACCCAGTGCTATTGCAAATTCTATAGAATCAAATCCTGTAATTAAACCCACCGTAGTAGAAAGCCCCATTACACCGGCAGAGTGAGAACTTGGCATTCCGCCTGTTGTAGTAAACAGCCTTAAATCAAAATTATTTTTTATAATAAGATGTAAAAAACATTTTATCATCTGGGCAATAATAATAGCCGAAAATGCAATAAATATAACTTCATACCCGGTTCCGTATATTTGTGCAAAATTCATCTAGCACTCCTTATTCTGTTGTTCAATTTATCTAATATCTCTTCTAGTACTCTTGAACGGTACTTGTTTATTATAACATAACAATCATTTACTAAACCTTCAAATTTATTTTCAGCTTCCTTCAATCCATAAAGCGATGTATATGTTAGTTTTCCACTGTTTTTATCTTTACCGACAGTTTTTCCCAATTCTTCAAACGATGAAATTTCATCCATAATGTCATCATAAATCTGAAATGCAAGTCCAAACTTTTTCGCAAATTCATCAAATTCTTCTATTGTTTCATTATCAGCATTTGCCGCAATTGCACCAACTCTTACTGCAAGCCTGAAAAGAACTGCTGTTTTATTCAGGTGTATAAAATTAAGAGTTTCTTCTGCCGACCTGACAAATTTTCCGCCTTCAGATTCAATATCCACGACCTGACCGGCTATAAGTCCATAGGCACCTGCAAATTTTGTATATTCATGAATTATTTTTAAAATTTGCCCTGAGGATAGGTTAACAGACTTTTCTATGATAAGCTGTGGTGCGAATGTTAGCAAGGCATCACCTGCAAGAACTGCGTTTGCTTCTCCAAACACCTTGTGATTAGATAGCTTTCCCCTTCTATAATCATCATTATCCATGCACGGAAGATCATCATGAATAAGACTCTGAACATGAAGCATTTCAATAGCACAAGCTGCAGGCATAACAGATTCGACATTTCCGCCTAATATTCTTGTTGTCTCTAAACACATTACAGGTCTTAAACGCTTACCCGGAAGCATAAGTGTATATTTCATAGCCTTAAAAATATCCTCGGGATAAGATATCGGCATATATTCATCAAGATGCTTATTAATCAACTCTATCAATTCTTTCATGCTCTACATCCTTATATATTTTTTGTTTTTTTGTATTTCTTGAAACTTCTCTTTTTTTTAAACTTATTTTTACTGCAGTTTTATTAAATTGCTGTTTGTGTGAAGTTTCAATTTTACTCCCTTGCTTTTTTATTTTTTCTCTATACTCTTTTGCTTCTTCTACAAACTCAACATAGCTTTTATATCTTGTCTCATCAATTTTATCAAGATTTTCTAT
>CAZXQM010000066.1:8136-10440 GCA_964643455.1 uncultured Vampirovibrio sp.
ACTCCTGATTGACCGCAAAAAACAGAGACTTTTCCCTTCAAAATATCACTTAAATCTTCAATTCCATCGCCTTGAAGAGCTGATGTAAATAAAATATCATAACCTAGCGGTTGATATATTGAAAAAACTTTTTCAATTATTTTATCATCTTCTGATAAATCATTTTTGTTAAAACAAAGAACTGTCTTAATGTTATAATATTTTGCAAAAGTAATATATCTGTTAAGCTGACTAAAGTCTAAATCAGGCTCTTTTACTGCCGAAATTATTATTATCTGATCTACATTTGCTACTGTTGGACGGGTTATAAAATTTTTTCGGGGTTGAATTTTTTTTATCGCGCCATTTTCAAACTCAACATAATCACCTACATATATTTTCTGTTTTTGTTTTTTTAGGACATCCCTTACTTTACATTCGTACTCTACACCATCTGAATGTACATAATAAAAATCAGAATGTATTTTAAAAATTTGTCCTATTTTCATAAAACAATTTTAGCATAAAGTTAACATCAAACAATGCCTGATTAACATTCTAAACTATAGTAGAAACTTGTCTAAGATTCATTTACCCATATAATACAAAAATCAGAATTAATAACACTCAAGAAAAAGTTGTAGTAAATTATTTTAAAATCGTGTATAATATTTGTATAAGGATTTTAAGGAGAAGGTTCATGCCGGTAATAGAAGGTTTACTAACAGTCACAAATGAAAAGTTTTGTATTATAGTTTCGCGTTTTAATGAGTTTATAAGTTCCAAATTACTTTCAGGAGCCTTAGATGAGCTTAAACGGCACGGAGTAAAAGAAGAAAATATTGATATAGTCTGGTGCCCCGGAGCATTTGAAATACCGGTTATAGCAAAAAAATGTGCAAAAAGTAATAATTATAATGCTGTAATAGCATTAGGAACAGTAATAAAAGGTTCAACTTCCCATTATGACTATGTTTGTGCAGAAGTTTCAAAAGGTATTGCATCCGTAAGTCTTGAAACAGAAGTTCCTGTAATATTCGGAGTACTTACAACAGATAATATTGAGCAAGCAATCGAAAGAGCCGGAACTAAATCAGGCAATAAAGGTGCTGATGCCGCTAAATCTGCAATCGAAATGGCAAATTTGATAAGTAAATTAGATTAGTAAATAATAGTTAATTTTAGTGTTGAATATTACTTACCTAAAGGAGTGTGTGTTATGAGTGAAGTGATTACAGAGTACAGAAATGAAAATACAAAAGATATTGATCTTCTTTCCACAATTGATATTGTCAGAAAAATTAATGAAGAAGACAAGCTCGTAGCACTTGCTATAGAAGATGAAACACCTAATATTGCCAAAGCCATTGATATAATTGCCAAACAGTTTCTTATGGGCGGAAAATTATATTATTTTGGAGCTGGAACATCCGGAAGAATAGGTATTCTTGATGCTTCTGAGTGCCCGCCTACATTTGGTGTTCCGGAAGATATGGTAACCGGTATTATTGCCGGAGGAGATAAAGCTATCAGAACAGCTGTAGAAGGAGCGGAAGATAATTTTGAACTCGGGGTAAAGGATGCACAGGTTTTAACTGATTTGGATGTATGTGTCGCAATATCCGCAAGCGGAAATCCTAAATATCTTCTGGGAGTGCTTGAACAGGCTGATAAAGTGAATTGCAAGACGATTGCGCTTACCTGTAACCATAAAGCTTTAATACTGGAAGAAGCTGGACTTGGTATTTGTGTAGAAGTCGGTCCTGAAGTTATAGCAGGTTCCAGCAGGATGAAAGCCGGCACTGTTCAAAAAATGGTTCTCAATATGCTCACAACAGGTGCCATGATTAAAATTGGAAAGACCTATGAAAATTTTATGATAGATCTTATGCCAACTAATGAAAAATTAAAGAGCCGTGCAATAAGAATTGTTGCAGAAATTGCGGACGTAAATAATTCTCAAGCATTGCAAACATTGCTTGAGTGTGATTGGAGTGTCAAAACAGCAATTATAATGTTGAAATGCAAGTTAAGCAAAGATGATGCAAAAAAGCTTTTGCGCAAAAACTGCGGAGTTCTAAGACGTGCTTTAGCCAGCTTTTCTAATGTTTAAAGCTCCTGATTCCAAGCTTTTGTAAGTGAGTCTTGTTCGATACCTTTATACATTTTACGTGTATCAGTATAGTAATTGTGGCATTTTTTACGGACAGCTTCCTGTTCTTTTGGTGTTAAATCTTTCATTGCAAGTGCAACTCTATATACGTTGCGCTTTTTAAGACCTTTTACCGGAGTCTTGTATATAACATGCGTTGCTGCAGCTACATA
>CAZXQM010000067.1:0-10311 GCA_964643455.1 uncultured Vampirovibrio sp.
CATAATCATACTCCTCGCTATTAGCTAAGGAACATTATATACCAAATATTTTTAAAGTGAATAGTTTTTTATTGCAGGAATCTTTATGCAGTTGTCCAGATATTCTATTGTACTCAGTTTTTCGTTATAAAGATACTTGATAAAATTCAGGTAAGATATATCAAATGAACTTAGAAGAATATTTATCTCAAATCCTTCTGAGCAAAAAGGTTCATAGTCATAAACAACATAGCTGTTGTACTTGCTTTTCCACTCTTTGCGTTCTACTTTGCAATTGTTTTCTTCTGCAATATCTTCTACCCAGTTTACTATATCTTTGCTAATGTTTTTTATTTCTAAATATTTATTCTGAAATTTTTCCATAACAACATATCTCCATGCGTGGGGATAAAATCAGAAAAGAATCGGCTTTAAACTTTTCCGAATACCCCTACAGAAATTGTAAAGTGATATTTATCATCATAAATTGCCTGTTAGTTTAGTTTTTGGGGGTAAACTCTTAAGATATTGGATAATAGAACTTGGTGTTAGATGAAGTGTCTTTTTCTTAACATATTGGATAGTTTTAAGACAAGTAGTTAATAATACACTTAACTTTTTGCGATAGTAATATCAGAATACAATTCTGATATTACTATCTTACCAGTATGTTTGGTATTCTACTGGGGTTTATTATAAGCAGAGATTTAGTTGTTAAATTTTTTATTTCATTTCAGCTGCGGTGTAATTATTGTTTTATTTCTGGTATCATATTTGTATGACAAAGTTTTTGTTAATTAGCGAGGATAGTGAAAAAGAGTGTATTCTAAAGGAAGTCTTTCCTGCAGATGAAGTTATAGTTTCTGTTGAGCAGCCTTTAATTTTTGATATACTAAATGTTGAAGAACCTGATGTCGTGCTGGTGGATGGTGATATTGAACAGGACTTAAAACCGCTTTGCAGAAAGATTAAGCATTTCCCTGTAGTGATTTTGCTTATTCTTGGCGAAAAAGAGCTTACGAAAGATGTTATGCATAATGCAAACCTGTTTATAAAAATGCCGATTGATAAAAAACTTTTGTCTGCAACTATTGATTCAAGCTTGAAAACACGACATTCGCTTTTGAAGATGGCGAAATCCAATCAGGAACTTGCAAGAAGTTTATATCAATTGAATGTCTTGTATAATACAAGTTCGCAGCTTGCGGGAACCTTGGATAAGGATGCGCTTATTAAAATTATGTTAGAGGGGATTGAAAAGTCTCTTAATTTTGAGCTTTCTTGCACTTTGATTTTCCGCTCGGAGCGTGAACCTGTTTTGATTATAAATTCTTTATATAAAATATCGGACAGGCTTCTGGAAGCACTTAAACTCCGTGCAATTTTGAGTTATAAGTCGCTTTTGGAAGATCCGCCGGTAGATATAAAAATAGGAAATTTAAAAATAGAAAAGAATATTAAACACAATATTCAGGAGTATGACTTTTCTGTTTTAAGATTTGATAATATGTTTGCGCCAATTACTTTAAATGATGAATTTTTCGGATTTACAGAAATTTATAGAAAAAAACCTTTTACGACCGAAGATGCAACATGTTTTCAAACCCTTGTCCAGCAAGTAACAATACCGCTTCAGAGTGCTTCATTTACTCAGGAGCTTAAAGCTACAAATAGAAAACTGCAAAAACTTGAAAGGCTAAAGTCTGAATTTATTTCAATTGTTTCACATGAATTAAGAACACCGCTTACGGCAATTAAGAACGCAATGGACATTATTTTGAGTGGTAAAGCCGGAGAAATGACAGAGAATATCGAGAAATTTGTTTCGATGGGAAAAAGAAATGCTATAAGGCTTTCCGGCATTATTAATGATCTTCTTGATATTTCTAAAATCGAAGCCGGAAAGATGGACTTCAAATTTGAGCTTATTCATATAGAACCGGTTATTGAATATGTAAAAAATAATCTTGCAGAAGTTGCCAAAGAAAAAAATCTGGAAATTAAATACACATCTTCGGGTGAAGATGTTGAGGTTTATGCGGATTCAAATAGATTGGAGCAGGTTTTGACAAATCTTGTTTCAAATGCGATTAAGTTTACTCCTGATGCCGGAACAATTGAGATAACGTCAAAAGTGGTTAATGCACGAGAATTGCAGTATGACCATTGTTTTGAAGATGATATCAAAAAGCTTCAGGGAAATTATCTGCTTGTTTGTGTGGAAGACCACGGCATAGGAATAGAGCGAAAAGATTTGAACCATGTATTTGACAAATTTGCACAAATAGAAAATTCACTATCAAGAAAAGTAGGGGGTTCAGGGTTGGGGCTTCCGATTGCAAGACAGCTTATGGAATCACATAACGGTGCAATCTGGTGCGATAGTGAAATTAATAAAGGGTCAAAATTTTACTTTGTCATTCCAGTGGCGAATGATAAATCGAATTTCCTTATGATTAGGAAGCAGCTTGCGCAGAAAGCTCGCTCAAACGGAACAACAATTGCTGTTATCAGGATAAGATCAACAAGTGAAGTTATAGAAAACTTGTTAAGGGAAAATAACTTATTGAATAAGACATATATGACAAATTCTTTAATTGAAAAAGAAGGTGCGATGACAACGTTATCATTGATTCTGGTTGAAGGTGACAAACCTTCTGCCGAGTTTTTAAAGAAGAAAATAGATTCTGTAGTTGAGCAGAATAAGAACTTGTATGGTGAATGTGATATAATGTATTCATATGATATTGAAGGAGACACACATGAAAAAGATTCTTATAGTTGATGATGAGCAGGATATCGTAGAGAGTCTTAAATTTGTACTTGAAGTTTCCGGCTATGTGTGTTACACGGCATTCAACGGTGAGGACGGTTTAAGGTTAGCAAAAGAAATTATGCCGGATTTAATTATACTTGATGTTATGATGCCGAAGATTAATGGATACAAAATCAGCCGTTTGCTAAAGTATGACAGTAAATATAAGGATATTCCGATAATAATGGTAACAGCGCGTTCACAATTGGAAGATAAAATGATTGGTGAAGAAACCGGTGCTGACGAATATATTACAAAACCTTTTGAGTTGGATCAGATTGTGAAAAAGGTTGGCGAATATCTTGGAGATGGCGAGCCGCAAGGCGGAAATAATTAGTATGGCGTAGACTAAGTAATTGAGTACTGATGTCACCCGATAATTAGGTTAAAAAACATGGAAACCATTACAAACAAAACATTAGAAAAATTAAAATACGAACTTGTTAGAGACGGAATAGTTTCTTACGAGACGTTGGAAAAAGCAGAAGAACTGGCAAATGTTCAGCGTATCAATATAGGTCAGGCATTAATAAACTCTGGAATTTTAGGCGAAGATACGCTGTTAAAGTTTTTAGAGAGCAAACTTCATATTCCTTATGTAAATTTAGAGGATTACGAACCTGACCCAAAGTGTTTTAAATTTGTCTCTTTTTCTGATGCCAGAAGGTACAGAATAATTCCTTTATTTAAGATTGAGGATGTGCTGACTGTCGCTATGGCGGATCCGTTGGATTTGTTTGCAATTGATAAAGTCATTGAAACTGCAGAATGTTCAATAGAGCCGGTTATAGCATCAGAACATAGTATTTCAAAGAAGATTGATGAGTATTATAAAGTTGCTGATACTGTTGACAGTATAACTTTGACTTCTGAAGAAGAAGAGTTTGACTGGACGGAAGAACTTCACAGGGAAGAAGCCGGAGAAGAGCATATTCAGCATGTTATAAGAGCGATTTTAAAGCAGGCGATTATAGAAGATGTTCACGAACTTAACTTTGAGCAGGTGGAGGAAGGATTGAAAGTTGTGTTCAAGAAAAACGGTGAACCTTCAGATAAAGGTACAATTCCTGCTATTTTAAATTCATCGTTTGTATCCAAACTTAAAACACTTTCCAATCTTGATGCGGCAGTTTGTGAAATTCCACAGCTAGGTAAGCTGTGCTTTAAAGTGGAAAATACAATGCTTATAGCCTCAGTTTCTTCTTTTCCGACAATTATGGGCGAGAGGATTTCTTTAAAAATTTACAAGCCGCCAAAGAGTCTTGAACAGATTATAACGGATGAAAAACAAAGGGGTATTATTACACAGGCACTTATTCATCCGGGGATAATTCTTGTCTGTGGCTCACCATTGAGCGGAAAAACTCATATCATATATTCGCTTCTTATGGAAATGTCAGGGTCAAATAAAAATATTATGACAATTGAATCAATTGCCAAATATGAGCTTAAGGGAATTAATCAGTGCGAGTTGAATGAGAATATCGGATTCAATATGGATAAAGCACTCAAGTATGTAGAATTTCAGTCTCCGGATATAGTTTACCTTGAGGGTGTTAAAACAAGAGATGCTTTTGAATTCTTATCAGAGCTTTTTTATAATGATAAGACTGTTATTACCGAGTTTATGGCAAATAACATGACTGATTTGAGGCAGAAACTTGCATTTGAGGATTTTCAATCTTTTAAATCTTTAATAACTTGTTTGGTGTTCATACATTCAAAAGATAGTATAGAAGTTTTTGACAAAGAAACCCTGCAAAAATATCTTGCATAAGAATTGGATTATATAGATTTTATACTCACACTACATTTCTACACTTTTTAGAAATATGAGTTTTATTTTAATGCATTTACCCCAGAATGACGTTATACTTGTTAGTCTGTTTCTCGATTTACTACTCACTAATATAAACTTACTCTCTTGTCATAGTGAGCAAAATTTCTTGTGGAATATAAGTATTTTTTACTCCGGAATCTGTATTAGCAAGGAAAAATTCGACAGTCTCACCTGTTTGAATTCCAAGCTTTTCGAATGGAATGCAAATATCAATAACGTCCTCATATATGACATTAATGCCTTCCGGATTATCTAGAGTCCAAATATTTGGGTGCAGAACCGTAGTTAACCTAGGGGGATAAAGAGTGTCATTGATAAGTGTCAAAGTAATTTCGTGTTCAAATTTTTCAAGCAAAATAGGATAAGGATTGTCGGTTTTGCTTATTAATCTTATATAAGCTCTGTTACCAATATTTGTTGCATTTCTTGTGTAAATATAAAACTGGTTTATCCGGTCGGCAAAACTTATTTCTCCAGAGCCTTTGTTGATATGGAGTCTAAAATAAATATTATCTTTATCACATCCGAAAAGAATTTTATCCACATTTTTGTTTTCTCTGAACACAGGACCGTCAAGAAGTGTTAAGGAGCCTGCATTATACCATTCGTCCGAACTTTTATTTAAACCATCCATTCTTGGTGAGATATTGCGTTTTGGATATTTAAACGGAACTTCTATCGAAGTTATAAGAGTTTTGTCAAGATATGCCGGATAAGGGTGGTTTAGGAGTATATATACATTTTTTAATCTCTCTCTAAACATATAATCAAAAACAAAATCCTGCCCCGAATTATTAGGTTCGCCATACCACCAGAACCAGTCGCTTCCTTCTGCAATTAAAAGTTCACGTTTTGCATACTTAATATTAGGATTAGAGTTATCTTCTTTTATAAAGCTGTCCAAATCATCCTTTGTTTTCTTTAAATATGCCCAGGCTTTATTTTTTTCGGGCTCTCCTATCCAGAATTGGAAAGTTTTATCTATCCAGGAGCCGGAGTGAATTTTTTTCAAAGTTTTTTTGTGTTTTTCTTTTTTGATATAATCACTAATCAGGACGGTTTCCAGCGAATTATCGTTTTCTATCATTGAATAAATATTTTCAAGAAAATCCCGTCCGTCATTTTGATAGTTTTCCCAACAGTTTTCGCAATCGGAAGCTATTGTCAAAAGATGTGTGTTGTCAGGAGAGACAACAATTTTGTTCTGAATCATTTTTATCTTTTCATACAAATCGCTTGCTGCCATTTTCGGATTTATTCCGGCGTATTCAAAATTAATAAGATTCGGAATAGAGCGGTCTCTAAAGATTATATCGATTTCAGAATCTTTCATTTCGTATGTATAAACTTTTAAAAGGTGATAAGGATCATTCAAGTTGCCGTTAAAATCTCTTACAAAATCAAAATTTATTGAACTTGCAAGAATTCCTTCATCTGAAATTGTCCATTCAATACCTTCTTTTGCAAGTAAATTAAGTGTTTTTGTCCCAAGACAAAGTTCCGGCGGCCACATACCTTTTGGTCTTACACCAAAGATATTTTCTATCCGGTCTAACGCACTTTTTACCTGATATTTTGCGTCATCAGACATTCCCAGAGATTGCGGAAGCCCTTCCGTTGTTATTACGGATTTTACTGAAGTTTTTAAATCTAACAAAATTGGTAATATTGCATGATAATAAGGACTTGTTGTAAGTTCGATTCTTTTTGTTTGAATGTATTTTTTGTATGTTGGAATAATTTCTCTTATTATTTGTTTTTGTATATCAATAATTTTTTTTCTATCTTCTGTAGTATATCCTGATTGTTTTTCCCATAGAGTTTTTAATTCTGGATATCTTTCAAAATGAATCGGATCAATCCAGACAAGATTAAAAAGAGCCATTAAATCAGATAGTTCTTGAAGTGAATAGTCGTTTATATTTACAGAGTCTTTTGCAAACCTTTTTTGAAACAGTTTTTTATATGTTTCGCTCCTGTAAATCATTGTTTCGTACTGTGAGTTGAAAAAATTATTTATAATAAAAGCTTTTTCTTCGTCAGTAAGTTTTTCCGTATCAGAAACGGTGATTTCGGAATGAATATCGTGATATCCTGTTTCAGAATAATCAATAATCGCATCCAGAAGAGCCGGAACAATGTTGAAATTGAGTTTTAATTTGGGGAATTTTTCCAGAATCAAGACCATATCAAGGTAGTCTTTAACGGCATGTAGCCTAACCCAGGGCATAAGATATGTCCCTTCAAGTTCATAGACCGGTTGATGCATATGCCAGTATATAGCAAGCGAAAGTTTCTGCTTATTCATACAACTTGAGTATACAGGAAATAATAAACGTTATCAATATAAACTTTTTTAAAATATTAAATTTTCCTTAATTTTTTCTGAAAAAATTAAAATCTATTATATAAATATAATTGTTAGTAAATAGGAGGGTTAAATTATGGCACTAAAACCATTACAAGACAGAATAGTTATCAAAATTATTGAAGATACAGAACAAACTTCCGGAGGTATTTTTATACCTGACAGTGCAAAAGAAAAACCACAAAAAGGCGAAGTTGTTGCTGTAGGCGAAGGAAAAGTAAATGATAACGGTGAAAGAGAGCCAATGGATGTTAAAATTGGCGATATTATTCTTTATGCTAAATATGCAGGTACAGACATTAAAATAGATGGAGTTGAATATAAAATTCTTTCTATTAAGGATGCTTTAGCTATTGTTGAATAGAAAATTAGTGAATAGTGATTGGTGGCTAGTGAATAGAGAATAAATTTCCTGTAGAAGAAAATTTGGGATTGTAAATCAAATCAGGCGGGCAGTAGTTTCAGTTCCTTCAAATATAGTGTAAGGAAGTGCTAGAAGTTCTGATAAAGAAAATCTCAGGTTTTTGGATATGGTTTGCGGTTCGCAGGCAGAATTGGAAACACAAATATTAATATCTGAAAATTTAATCACAAAAATTGATAATATAGGTAAAATGCTTTCAGGTCTCAAGAGGCATTAAAAAATAAATTATAAATCACGATTCACTCTACAAAAATTTATCTAAAAATATAGAAGGAGAAAATAAAAATGGCAAAAAAAATAGTTTTTGAAGAAGAAGCAAGGAAGTCATTACTAAAAGGTATTGATGCCGTTGCAGATGCTGTAAAGGTTACGTTAGGACCTAAAGGCAGAAATGTTATTTTACAAAAGAAATTTGGCGCACCGCAAATCGTTAACGATGGTGTAACTATTGCAAAAGAAATCGAATTGCAGGACGGTTTGGAAAACGCCGGAGCTCAACTTCTTAAAGAAGTTTCATCAAAGACAAATGATGTAGCAGGTGATGGTACAACAACCGCTTCTGTATTGGCTCAGGCTATCGTAAGAGAAGGTTTAAAGAACCTTACTGCAGGTGCTAATCCGATGTCAATGAAACGTGGTATTGATAAAGCTGTTGATATTGCTATTAATAAAATCAGAGATTTATCAAAATCAGTTAGCACAAAAGAAGAAATTGCTCAGGTTGCAGGAATTTCTGCTGGTAACAATTCAGAAATCGGTGAATTGATTGCTGAAGCAATGGAAAAAGTAGGTCATGACGGTGTTATTACTGTTGAAGAAAGCAAATCTTTCGGAACAAACTTAAAAGTTGTTGAAGGTATGCAGTTTGACAAAGGTTATATTTCACCATATTTTGTAACAGATCCGGAAAGAATGGAAGCTGTTTTGGATGATGCTTATGTACTTTGTGTAAACAAAAAAATTAACCTGATTGCTGATTTGGTACCAGTTCTTGAGCAGGTTGCACGTGATGGTCGTTCATTATTGTTAATTGCAGAAGATGTTGAAGGTGAAGCTCTTGCAACATTAGTTGTTAATACAATGAGAAAAGTTCTGAGAGCTGTTGCTGTTAAGGCTCCTGGATTTGGTGACAGAAGAAAAGCTATGTTGGAAGATATAGCTATCTTAACAGGCGGTCAAATGTTCACTGAAGAACTTGGTATTAAGCTGGAAAACATTACAACTGATATGATGGGGCTTGCAAAACGTGTTACTGTTACAAAAGACGAGACTACAATTGTTGTAGGAAACGAAACTAAAGCTGCAGTGGCTGAACGTGTAAGATTAATAAAGAAACAGATTGAAGCATCAGACAGCGAATACGATAAGGAAAAACTTCAAGAACGTATGGCAAAACTTTCTGGTGGTGTTGCTGTAATTGAAGTTGGTGCAGCTACAGAAATCGAATTAAAAGAAAGAAAATTAAGAATTGAAGATGCTCTTAATGCAACAAGAGCTGCTAATGAAGAAGGTATCGTTCCTGGCGGTGGTGTTGCATTAATAAGAGTACAGCAGGAGCTTGAATCAAAACTTAACACTATGACTTTTGAATCTGATGATGAAAAGAGCGGATTTAAGATTTTAACAGCAGCACTTGATGTACCTTTGAGAGCTATAGCTTTCAATTCAGGTGCAAAATCTGATGTTGTTGTAGAAAATGTAAGGGCTGAAAAAGGTGCTTACGGTTATGACGCACTTCTCGACAGATATACAGATATGTTTGCTGCAGGTATTGTAGACCCTGCAAAAGTTACAAGAAGTGCTCTTGAAAATGCAGCATCTGTAGGTTCAATGTTATTAACAACTCAAGCTGCTGTAGTTGAAATTCCGGAAGAAAATAAACCGGATATGTCAGCAATGGCAGGTATGGGCGGCGGCATGGGAATGATGTAGTCGATTGTAATAACTGCAAATAAAAATTAACAAGAGCGGAAACATTTATGTTTCCGCTCTTGAACTTTGAATAAATAAAAATCAAGAGGAGATAGCTCCTCTTGATTTAGATGTGTTATTTACTGAAATATCTTGCAAGCAACCCGTCAAAACCGCGTCCATGGCGTGCTTCATCTTTTGCCATTTCATGAACTGTATCGTGAATAGCATCAAGCCCCAGTTCTTTTGCGCGTTTTGCAATTTTTATTTTACCGTCGCAAGCCCCAAATTCGGCTTCTGCACGCAATTCAAGATTTTTCTTTGTAGAATTTGTAACAACCTCACCAAGAAGTTCTGCAAATCTTGAAGCGTGATCAGCTTCTTCATAAGCGTATCTTTTGAAAGCTTCGGCAATTTCAGGATAACCTTCTCTATCAGCCTGTCTTGCCATCGCAATGTACATACCGACTTCTGTACATTCACCTATAAAGTTTGCTCTTAAACCTTCAAGAATCTCAGAATCAACATCTTTTGCAATACCAATTCTGTGTTCATCTGCATAATTTTTTTTACCATCAGCCATCAAGGAGAAGGCTTCTTTACCGGCTCCGCAAACCGGACATTTTTCCGGAGCTTCGCCTTCTGATGTATAACCGCATATTGTGCATACATATTTTGCCATAATTACTTCCTTTCTTTTTACGGGAATGCTTGTATTATATCTGTCCCGCTTCTCTTTACGAATTAATTATAGCATGTTAAATCAGGTGCTTCTATTGTAATTACAACAAAATTATACGTTATGTTGAAACTTTAATACGTCATGGTATCTAGTTAGGCAATATTATTTTTGAAAAGTTCCTTCTAAATTAAAAAAGGAGGAACTTTTATTATGCTAAAACAACTTACAAAAGAAAACTTTGACAAAGAAACTGAAAATGGTCTTAAATTTGTAGAATTTTATGCGCCGTGGT
>CAZXQM010000068.1:0-9980 GCA_964643455.1 uncultured Vampirovibrio sp.
CCATCCTGCTGCTGTTGTTTAATTTGAGGTAAATACCTTTCGATTATCGGATTTAATATCATCGGCAAAGATAAAAACGCAGGATAAATTAATACAATCGCTGTAATCATTAATATATCAGGCTTCTGGCTGGATAAAAAATCACATTTGTTAAGAAATGTAAAATTAGCCCAAAATTTTATTTATGTTCTTATCATATCTTAAAAACTGTTGCATTTTATAACAACCCAGATAAATTCAGGGTTTTAGCCTGTTTTGTACAGAGATTTACCGAGTTTTGTAAAGTTATGTAACAACATCACTGTACGCACTAAAGATTTCACAAAAGCGAGCCGTAAACACACATATAAGAAGTTGATTAGGAGCTTTAATTGTGAAAAAAGTAGTATTGGTGCTATTTGCATCATTATTGTTAAGTATTAACCAACAAGCATTCGCGTACAGAATTACGACATTTTCATCTGATGCAAAAATCATTGCAGCAATGAAAATTCTTGAACAGGCAGGCGAACAGGACGTATTCAGAAATCTGCAAAAGTACGGTATGAGAATCTCGTTTGATAACCTGTCGACGGTTACAAACGGTAAAAACGCATTTGCAGTTAGTACGTACAATAGTTTTGGAACAAGAGTTATATTGATTAATTCCGCATATAAAAATGCACCTGCCGAACAGATAGCCTGCCTTATTGCACACGAAAGTTTTCATACCGGTTACAGTGCAAATTTAGAAGAAGAAACACTAGCTACTCAAAAAGAAGCTTCCTGCTGGACAAGATTAAAAGTTGCATCCAAGGTTTATCCTGATACAAAGTTGACTCAAAGATTAGATAAATTAAGCGGTTTATATTTAGCCTCTTCTTCTAATAATAATCTTGTGGAACAAAAGATTGCAAATAACGGATTTTATAGAAATCAATTAGGTTTGAACTAATAAAAAATATACTTTATAAAACCGCAGAAGTTAGAAGAACTTTTCCGGTTTTATTTGTCTCCAAAATTTTATGCTAAACTTATACTATAGCTTAAAAGGAGAAATGGTATGTATACAATAAAAGAAGTTGCGGCTAAAATGGGTATTTCCGAGCATACTTTGAGGTTTTGGGCGAAAAGCGGATTTTTTCCTTTTGTGACACGTAATCAGAATAATATAAGAATGTTTTCGGAAGGCGATTTGAACTGGGTAAAGATTGTTAAATGTCTTCGCTCTGTAGGAACAGAAAATAAGCTTATAAAAAGATATATAGATTTATGTATAATAGGAGATTCTACTATATCTGAAAGATACGAGATTATAAAAGCAACTAAAAATAAAGCTCTCAGGCAGATGGATGAGTTGAAAAAACAGCTTAATATGCTTAATTATAAGGAAGAATACTATAAAAATCTTATAGAAAATAATTTAAATGACAATTGGAATCCGATGAATCAGTCTGAGCGGACGGAATGCGCTGTATAATAACCTTTATAAGAAAAATACTACATTTAGTTGAAAATTTAATACTGCAAATTGACATTTTTTACATTATCAATTAATCTTAAGGTAAATTATTCTATTTAACTGGAATTGGAGAGAAGCATGGGTATAAGATTTACACGTAAGCAATTTGTAAGTATTGTGTTGCTGATAATAGTAATTCCTATTGTATATAATAAATCGACCGGCATAATTACAGGTATTATTCAGCGACGGGCTCTTAGTATGCCGAAGGAAGTTATAGTTGATAATCCTCACTTGGAAAAAGCTCATGTATCAGCAGAATCTACAGGCAGGGTTGAAGCTCAGTACTCTATTGATGTAATAGCAAGGGTATCCGGATTTTTACTTAAAAAATATTTTAATGAAGGTGACTTTGTCAAAAAAGGTCAGGTCATTTTCCAGATTGATCCTAAAGAGTATCAGCTTACTGTCAACAATGCAGTTGCAACCGTTAACCAGTATCAGGCTCTGTATACTAATGCTCAAAAGGAACTGGAGAGAGCTGATGCGTTAGTAAAAGAAGATTTGATAAGCCGTTCTGATGCTGACCAAAGTCTTGCTACAAGAAATCAGAACAGAGCGCTGCTGGATGCTGCAAAACAGCAGCTTGAACTTTCCAAAGTAAATCTGAGTTATACAACTATAAAATCGCCGATAGACGGCAGAATCGGTAAAGTTAATATAACGGAAGGAAATTATGTAACGGCATCTTCAGGGTCTCTTGTAAATGTAGCGAGTGTATCACCTGTTTATGTATCCTTCAGTTTAAAAAGCGATGATTTTGTAAAATTGTTAAAAGCAAGTAATAAATTTGAAGATGTACAGGTTAAAGTTCAATTTAGTGACGGCGGATGGTATGAAGAAACAGGAAAAATCAATTTTATAGACAATAAAATTGATCAGGATTCGGGGTCTATAAGTATGCGTGCAACCTTTAATAATTCAAAAGGGTGGCTTGTTCCGGGTGCTTATATGAAAGTTAAACTTATAGCTCCTGAGCTTGTTGAATATATGACAGTGCCTCAAGCCTGTACAAAAGGTGATGCTATGAGCGGTTATTATGTCTGGGCAGTTGATGAAAACAACAAAGCTGTGAGAAAAAACATTAAAGTTTCCGATGATATAAACAACAACTGGGTAGTTGAAAGCGGACTGGAAATGTCAGATGTAATAGTTGTATCCGGTATTCAGAATGTTTCTCAAGAAGGACAAAAGTTAAAGACAACTACTAATCAAAGTGATAATTAGAGTGAAAAATAATGAAAAAGATTTTTGATAAAGATAAACTGTTTTTCTTCATAAGAAAACCAAGATTTGCACTTGTAATCTCTGTATGTATAGTTATCGTAGGTTTTATCTCTATGATAAGCTTGAAGCAGGAAAGTTATCCTGATGTAACACCTCCTCAGGTCAGAGTATCAGCAGATTATCAAGGTGCGAGTGCCGAAGTTATAGAGTCATCAGTTGCAACCGTTTTGGAAAACAAACTTAACGGTGTTGAAGATATGACTTATATGACTTCAACTTCTTATGACGGTAGTTATTCACTTACGATTTATTTCAAGGTCGGTTCTAATAAAGATATCAACCTGATGAACGTTCAAAACAGAATCCAGCAGGTTCAGTCTCAATTACCGGAAGATGTTCAAAGGACAGGTGTTACCGCAATTAGCCGTACGTCAGGTTCCGGTGCAATTATTTTAACACTCTATCCGGAATATGGTGATTGGACTCAATTAGATTTAACAAATTACGGTTCTATATATATTAAAGATGAAATAAAACGTATAGATGGTGTTGCTGATGTCGAAGTATTCGGCGGCGGTGATTATTCTATGAGAATATGGCTTGATCCTCAAAAAATGGCAGGGTTGAGTGTTTCTACAAGCGAAGTTATAACAGCCATTACCAATCAGAATACTCAGGTTACAGCCGGTGCTTTGGGGCAGCCTCCTACGGATAGAGAGAACGCTCTTCAATTAACACTCAAAACTCAGGGACGTTTGGATGATGTTGAAGAGTTTGAAAATATTATAATACGTTCCAATATGGACGGTTCAAATGTAAAAATTAAAGATATTGCAAGAGTAGAATTAGGTGCTGAATCATATTCTAATTTGGGTCTTGTAAATGGAAAGCCATCTGCGGTTGTTGTAATTTCACAGCTTCCGGATGCCAATGTTATTAACCTTTCTAAAGCTGTTAAAGCTAAGGTAGAAGAGTTAAATTCGCGAATGTCTAATGGTATTAAAATTCTCTATGTTAAAGATGACGCGGATTTTATTCATGAATCAATGAATGAGGTTGAGTTTACAATTCTTCTTACAGGGCTTATTGTTGTAATAATTATATTCCTTTTCCTTGGAGACGGGATGGCAACTCTTGTACCGTGCGTTACAATACCTGTTTCATTGATAGGTACATTTGCACTTCTGAAAGCTCTGGACATGTCTATTAATCTTTTAACGTTGTTTGCAATGGTTCTTGCGGTTGCAGTTGTAGTAGACGATGCCATTGTTGTTATAGAAAACGTAAAGAGGCATATTGAAGAGGGCAAATCGGCAATTATAGCAACCCAGATGACAATGCAAGAAGTTGGTTTTGCTCTTGTTGCAATGGCACTTGTATTGATGGCGGTATTCGTTCCGATTGTATTTATGGGCGGCATGACCGGAATAATGTACAAACAATTTGCGGTTTGTATTGCGGTTTCTATTGCACTTTCCGCAGTTTGTGCTTTGACTCTTTCTCCTGCAATGTGTTCGCATTTTCTCGGGCATCAGGGGGATAGCAAGTTTAAACAAAGATTCCCGATTCTTAGAAAAATTGAAGAAAAAGGAAATATCCTTGTTGTCAAATTTAATGATTTATTTGCAAAACTTGAAGATTTTTATATGGAATATGTTATCAAGTTTGTTCATAGTAAAAAACTTGTTGCAGTATTTTATGTGGCTATAGTAGCACTCACGCTTCTATGTTTTAAAACTATATCAACGGGCTTTATTCCTGATGAAGATCAGGGTGTGCTTATAGCGCAAATTACTCTTCCGGATGGAGCTTCATTATCAAGAACTGAAGAAGTGGCAAGAAGATTTACTGAACAGGTTAAAACAATTGATGGTGTTGATGAAGAAAAACTTACTGTATTTGGCGGCAATGGTTCTGCCAATCAGGCAAACGTAATTATTCAGCTTGATGACTATGCGGAGAGAAATGTCGGTGTTTTAGAATGGATAAAAAGAAAGATTAAAGGACAGGCGACGGATTTATCTCATGTTGCAATTTTGAATCAGACAAGAGCAGTTGCTTCCGGCTTTAAAGAAGCTTCAATCGTAATATTTTCTCCTCCGGCAATCAACGGTATGAGTATGATGGGTGGTTTTGAATTCCAGATGCTTTCAAAGGGCGATTACACTCCTCAGGATCTTGAAGTTTGGGCTAATAAATTAATTGCCGCTGCTAATCAAAATCCTTCGCTTTCAAGTGTTTATACTTCTTTTCAGGCAAACGTTCCTCAGTATATTGTAGAAATTGATTATGAAAAAGCTCTGGCACAAAATGTTGATTTGCAGGAACTTTATTCAACGTTTTCTTCAATGCTTGGTACATATTATGTTAATGACTTCAATAAATACGATAGGGTCTTTAAAGTACAGCTTCAAGCAGAAAGCAAATTTAGAGATAAAGCAACGGATTTGTCAGGAATTTATGTAAAAAATAATAATGGTGTTATGGTTCCTGTTTTATCAATAGTAAAATTGAAGCAAACAATCGGTACAGCATCAATTACCAGATACAACCAGTATAAGTCAGTTCAAATTCAGGGTCAGCAAGCTTCCGGAAAGAGTTCCGGCGATGCTATGAATGCTATGGAAGATGTGGCACGCGAGGTTCTGCCGTCAGACATTTCTTTTGACTGGTCAGGTACTTCCGCTCAAGAAAGAGAAGCATCAGGTCAAACTGCATTGATTGTTGGTATGGCACTGGTATTTGTATATCTATTCCTTGTTGCACTATATGAAAGCTATACTATTCCGATTGCAGTACTTTTGATATCTCCTATTGCAGCTCTTGGAGCTCTGATATTCCAGCTTATGTTAAATCAATCATTTGATATTTATTCGCAGGTTGGTATGATAACTCTTGTCGGTCTTGCGGCTAAGCAATCTATTTTGATTGTAGAGTTTGCTAAAGAAGAGCATGAAAAGAATGGACTTTCTGTTAAGGATGCTGCAATAAAAGCTGCGAAATTGAGGTTTAGAGCTATCATGATGACAGAATTAGCATTTATTATCGGGGTGCTTCCGATGCTGTTTGCTCACGGTGCCGGTGCTAATTCCAGAATTTCTGTAGGTTCAACGGTATTTGGCGGTATGATAGCAGCTGCAACACTGGGTGCTGTGCTTACTCCGGCATTCTATGTAATTGTTCAGGAATTTGTTGATAAATTCCCGAAAAAAGAAATTACCGAAAAAGATTTGGAGATGTAGGATGAAAAAGGTTTTAAATATATTATTAATATGTTCTCTGGTTGCACTAACTTCCACTCCGGTTATTGCAAAATCTAAAAGAGTTAAAAAAGAAGCCGAACCAAAGAAGATTGAGATAGTTAAACCTGAGAAACAAAAAGTTAATAAACGTCAGGAAAGAAAAAAAGTTAAAAGTAACGAACGGGCAAGAGCAAATTCTTCAAAAGAAGCAGAAGGTATGTATGAAACCAAGTTTCCGGCTATAACCAGCCAGATTGAATACACTGATATGCAGGGTGAAGTCAGTTTAAGCGATTGTATTAAACTTGCTATTGTTCATCATCCTGCAATTATGTCGGCGATTAGTAATGCGGAAATATATAAGACAAAAATCGGTCAAGCCTGGTCTAATTATTTTCCGACAGTAAGTGCCGGTGTGAATTATTCCCGAAATGATATGCTTATGACAATGTCCGGTAGTTATGCGAGTATGATGCAGCAAAAATATAATATGTTTTATGTTCCGACATTATCCGCAAACTTGCTTTTGTTCGATTTTGGTAAAACAAAGGCAAGTGCTGATATGGCAAAACGAAATTGGGAAGCTTCAAGATATGATGCGGAGTCCAGTATTGAAACAGTTATTTATAATGTAAAAGTTGCATATTACAATATGGTTTTTGCCAAAATTCAGCGTGAAGTTTATGAAGAAACAGTTAAAGATTTTGAACTTCAATGGAAACAGGCAAAAGCTCATTATGAAATCGGTAAAAAGGCTAAAATTGATGTAACAACTGCAGAATACAATCTTGGTAATGCAAGAGTTAATTTAATTAAGGCAAAAAATACGCAGGAAGTAGCTGCTGTTGAACTTGCAAATGCGGTAGGTATTCCGGAACTTGAAGAAGTTGTTTTGAAGGACAAATTAAACAGTAAGAAATATGAAGTAAATTTCCCGGATTTACTTAAAACAGCAGAGGAATCCCGACCGGCACTTCTTGCTGCAAAGAAAGCAATGGATGCGGCAGAGATGAATGTAAGGAGTGCGAAACGTGCGTTTACACCTGATATAAGCGGGTTTGCCGGGTATGATTATGGCGGACGGCAGATTGACAGTGATTACGGTTACCAATTCGGAGTTCAACTGAATTATTCTGCTTTAAATTTAATGCTTTTAAAGAAACAAGTTGACGAAGCAAAAGCGTCTTATAACAAAGCAGTAGCAGATTATGAGCAGCAAAAACAAAATGTTTATCTGGAAGTTAAGAGTGCATATATTAATCTTCTTAATTCGCATGACAGTTTGGATGTTGCAAAACTTGCTTTGCAACAGGCAAAAGAACGGCAGTATCTGGCTTTTAGAAGATATCAGGTTGGTTTGGGAGATGCAATTGAACTTAAAGATTCTGAAAACACCTATTTGACCGCACAGTTAGATTATTATAATACTCTGTTGAATTATAATATCAATGCAGCTGAGCTTGAACGTGTAATAGGTGCTCCGATAAAAGAATCTGATGTAGACTTGTAGTTTTGAATTTGTTATAGAAAATAAGCAGATAATTGTTCTGCTTATTTCTTTATAACATTGTGTTTTAGTATTATAATAGTTTTGGTATGGATATTTTTATTATAGAAGTAGTAGATGCTGATAATGTGCACATGGAACTTTTAAAAGAATTTCAAAAGAAAGAAATTTCTAATCCCAAAAAGTGGAATGAGCATTGTTTTTCTTATCTGATGGTAGACAGGATTTTGAGGGATTTTTATCAGGTTGAAGATAGAGAAGTTGTATTTAATGGTAAAAAACCTTTTTTGAAAAACAGACAAAAATTTTTTAGCATAAGTCACAGTAATGATTATGTTGCGCTTGCATTTTCCGATTATGATTGCGGAATTGATATAGAAAAGATTAAGCTTCGTGAATTCGGAGAGATTTCAAAGCGCATGGGATTTATGTGTAACACGCTGGAGGAGTTTTATAACGAATGGACAAAGTATGAGGCCGAATATAAACTTGGAAAACCAGCCAGAAAGTTTAAGAAGTTGAATTTTGACGGATATATTATAACAGCTGCCAGTGTTAATATTGAAGAAAAATTTGAAATTTTTGTTCAAAACGGAGAAGTGTTTCCTAACACAAATGTTTGATTTTGTTAAAGTTTAGAAATTTTTTGCCGTTAATATTATTGTAATTAGAGAAGGTAAAAAAATGGCAAGAATTATTGAATCACATGATGGTGGCAGACGAATTATTAAAATGTCGGTTGATGATATTTTATCGGTAGTGCAAGATTATCAGAGAATTGTTCCGAGATTTTCAAATGTGAGGGAAGCCAGAGATTATCTGAGCGATACAGTTGTATATATCCCGGAAGACGGGTAAAGAAAGATTTTGGTGTTCTATTATGGTCAGGATAAGTTTATTTACAGTTTTAGAATCTTTTTTTACGGAACAATTGCTGAGACCTGTTACATCTGCGTAGTTATTATAGCAATAATGGTTTAAACAGTTTACTTTTATAGATTTTTTGTTAAATTAATATAAGTATGAAAAAGTATTCATTTTTTCTTATATTTTTATTATTTTTTTCCTCTCAAATGTCTTTTGCAGATAGTTGGGATAATTTTAGTGATATGGACAGAGTCTGGGATGGTCAAAAATCTATAACAAATAAAGAGTTTGAAGAAGCTGTAGAAACTATAGAAGGCAATCAAAAGCAGCAAGAGGAAAAACAAAGGCAAAAATTGATTAAAAAAATCAGCGGCGGAGGTGAAAGTCTCCATTCGGACTTAAATCCTAATAGTAATATCAATGATATAATTCCGGTTTCAAGAAATGAAGAAGGAATGCTTTTAAATATTCCGGTTAATCTTGTTATTGACGGCAATGCTATGGATAAAGGGTTCTACAAGGTAGTTGTGGAAAAGGATAAAAACAACGAAGTTTACCTGTCTTTTTATCAATCCCAATTCTTAATGGGTAAGGTTAAAGCCTACACAACCGAGGATGATTATGATGAGGAATATATAGATTTTGTTAAGCTGTTGCCTTACAGTGATAATTTTGTAAAGATAATATATGGTTCTTTAGATTTTAATGCTTATGCTTATATCCAATTTTTACGTTAAAAGATTTTAACAATTTGTAATAAATAATTGATAGTTGTAATCTTAAAAAAGTATGATATGATTAATATAGGTTATGTAGGTTTGTGATAAAATTTGTATACAAACTGGAACAGAATAGTATAAATATAGGATTTAAAATATTAAGTACTGGTGTATAGTTTAAGACGAGAGATGCAATTTAGTAGTTAGAAGTATATATGAAAATGCGCAATTATATGAGAAGAAAAGAGAAATTAATAGATGTTCAATGTCTTACGACAGAGGAACTTATTGCAAAAATTGAATGTCGCAAAAAGAAAAAAGTAGGAGCAATTCTTGTGCCATTGTTAATATTAGGCATTGCAGTACCGTCAGTGTCGGTAATGTTATCGCTGCATGGCATTAACATCATTGAAGATGATAGTACTAATATGCTATCACTTGCGGCTGCTCCTGTAGCTGCGACGACAGCTAAGAAAGATTTAATATCAATTCCGACAGGAACTGTTAAGGCAAATCCGTTTTTGCCTTATAGAGATATTGATGATGGGGCTAATGTAGTAAAGGATGTTCCAAAATATGATTTGGTAGAACCTCCGGAAATAATAAGCGAGGGTTCAGAAGCTGCACGTGTCATGGATACAGTTGTTTCTGGTATACTTTACGACAAATACAGTCCTTCTGCGATTTTAAATATCGAAGGAAATGATTATCTGGTTAAGAAAGGCGATGTAATAAATAATTATAAGATTCTTAATATTATGCAGGATAGTGTAACGGTAATGCTTGGTCAAAACACTTATAAAGCTGGTATAGGTGAAATTCTGACAGAAGGGTCTATAAATTATAATGACGTTTCAAATTTAAACAAAAAATTCGGAGGTAAAAATGATGAGATGTAATCATATAAAAAGATTTTT
>CAZXQM010000069.1:0-9974 GCA_964643455.1 uncultured Vampirovibrio sp.
GAACCGGTAGTTTCTATTATGTCAGATGCAGTTTCTACCAGTGGTGCGACTCTTTGACCCTCCAGTTCAGCCAAATATCGTGCGGCATCTTCACCTACTTCATTAGCCCCATCAATATCTCCGTTCCATACCTGTTGGGTAAAATAATCTATATATGATTGAGGAGA
This sequence comes from uncultured Vampirovibrio sp., assembly GCA_964643455.1. Classification (GTDB taxonomy): domain Bacteria; phylum Cyanobacteriota; class Vampirovibrionia; order Gastranaerophilales; family Gastranaerophilaceae; genus CAG-196. Next base: position 168 of record CAZXQM010000069.1, read on the forward strand.
AGAGTATCTATAATTCCACTTTCTGCTGAATATATTTCCGTATTCAACATCAATATTTTTGTATTTCTCCCACGTATTGTTTGTCAGACCTTCACAAATATCCTGAGCCATTCTTTCAGCAAGAAATTCACACATGTTACATGCTTTTTTTGTACCTGCAGCGTACTCGCTAATCTTGAATTTTGTAATTAACCTCCCGATTGATGACGGAATGCAAGAATCTCTTAAGCCATCCCATAAATCGTCTGCATTACTATACCCGTGCAATTCTTTCACATGATTCCAATGTGCAGCGTGCGAGAACTCATGAACAAAGGGGTGTGCAGGATGGCTTGTTGATGCCCAATTTGGCAGAACCAGATTGTTATGATCTTCTTTTGCACTTTTTTTCAGCGTTGTCATATCATAAAAAACACTGTTATCCAAATCTCTATTTACATTAACTGAGTTGTCTTCATGCACATACTGTCCTAAACAACGATTATCGTTAAATCTTTCTGTTCCTACATAAGCGGGTAAATACGATTTTTTAAAGAGTTTTTTGAAAATATTAATGGTTTTTTCATAACACTCAGCAACAAATACATTGCCATGCACATCCATCGTTATCCCTTTTGCGGCAAAACGATTTTCTATAACTCTTGCAGCACTGTAATCTATTCTTTTAAAAGACACTGAATCTGTACTCGTTTGCGCCGTACTTTGCTTCTTGGTTTTTGTTGATTGTATAACATTATCACCGTTGGTCTGAATTGGTAAAATTTTCATACATACACACCCTTTTTGAGAATTATATATAATTAATCGTGCTAATACAATAACATGTAAAGTTATATTAACAATTTCATCTCAAAACATAATGAAACTCAAAAATAATTCTTATGCTTTATTTTTAATTCCCTTAGAGCGCAAGTCCCTGTGGTATGTTATTGCAAACCTGTGAGCCTCATCCCTTATTCTTTGTATAAGGTACAAAGCATTTGAATCTCTCGGAAGCAAAATGGATTCGGATTGGTGCGGAAGAAATATCTCTTCTTCCCGCTTTGCAAGCGAAACAAAATCAATTCCGCCTTCGCCAACCTTAATTCCCATACCTTCAACAATTTGCATTACACTTGATAACTGCCCTTTGCCGCCGTCAATGATTATCAAATCGGGCTTTTCCCATTTTGGTTCACCAAGACGCGAGAGTCTCCGGGATAAAACTTCTTTCATAGACAAAAAATCATCCGGCTTGCCTTCTGTTGAGCGGACTTTGAATTTTCTGTACGCACTTTTTTTAGGAAGCCCGTTTTGGAAAACAACCATTGAAGCAACTGTATTTGTTCCCTGAATATGAGAAATATCGTAGCATTCAATCCTGTTCGGGAAATTTGTAAGGTGGAGTTTTTCTGCGAGGTAAGAGCCGACTTCGTTAAAGTCATCCCTGATTTGTGCCATTTTTTTAATTCGGGCATTTTCTAGAACGTTTGTCACATTTTTTACAGCAAGCTCATATAACTCTTTATATTTACTTCTGCCCCCGCCGCGTGCGTAATTTATTGTAATTTTCTTTCCGGAGATAACTTTCAGCCAATCTTCGTATAGTTCCTTATCTCCGACTTCTTCAAGGTCTTGGGAAATAATTTTGTCCGGAAATTCAAGTTTCAAACCGGTATAATATTCTCTGAAAAAGGTTTCAAAGTATTCAGTCTTATCAATATTATCAACAAAATAAGTGAAATCTTTTTTATCAATCAAGCGTCCTTCCCTAATCATAAGAATTACAACCGCAAAGATTCCGTCCTCATAAATTGCGGCAATAATGTCTTCATTGAGCTTGGTATTTTCGTAAACAACTTTTTGTCTTTCCAGAGTCTTTTGCAAATCCAGATAACTGTCACGCATTTTTGCGGCTTTTTCAAACTGCTCCGTTTCAGCGTATTTTTGCATTTGTATTTGGATTTGTTTCAACAGTTCTGTCTGCTTGCCGCTCAGGAATAACTCTACTTGATGAATGAGTTTTTGATACTCTTCGGGAGTGACTTTTCCCTGACACGGCGCAAGGCATTTCCCTATATGATAGTAAAGACATGGCCGGTTAGAAAATTTTGGAGTCTTGCACTGTTTCAAAGGGAATAATTTTTTTAAAAATTCCAAAGTTGCATACATTGCGCCCACATCTGTATATGGTCCGTAAAATCTGCCTTTATCAGGATTAAGATTTTTCTTTCTGACAACTTGAATGCGGGGAAAATCCTCATCAGTTATCAAAAAATACGGGTATTTTTTATCATCTTTTAAAAGAATATTGTATCTAGGCTTGTGTTTTTTGATTAAATGCGATTCAAGAATAAGAGCTTCGACTTCTGAATCCGTTATTATGTATTCAAGCTTTTCAATTTGGGATACAAGAACGTTTGTTTTAACACTGTCGTGCTGTTTGTGAAAATAGCTGTATACACGGCGTTTAAGATTTTTAGCCTTACCGACATAAATAATCTCGCCTTCTTTGTCATAATATATATAACACCCCGGCTGCTCCGGCACGAGCTTGATTATTTCTTTTAAACTCTCATTCATATTTATATTATACACCGGTGAGAAATAAATTTGCTTTGTATGGCGTAAAGCGTGAGGAGAATTAAAAAGATACAAGCGCAGATTATCACGCAAAAATTACCACATAATTTTTTTCTATTTCCTTCTGAAAAGATGCCGGTATATGATTAAAATCCAGAATATCAACAAGTATCGGAATATTACTGTCATTGATAAGTTCTTTCAATACAAAAATATCTTTAGAGGAATCATTAAAATTTTTAACAACAAGATCAAGATCGCTGCCGTTATGTGCCGTTCCGTTTATGCGGCTTCCATATGCCCAGATTTCTGCATTTGGGCAGTAAGCTTTAAATATTTCCTGAAGCATTTGTAAATATTGAGGTTTAAGAAACAGCTTGTTCATTTTCAATTACCGTTTTTAATTTTTTAACATCTTTCAAAAAATCATCAATTAAAAGGAGCGTTTCTTCAGCAAATGCTCTTCCATAATCATGCGCAGTATTATTTCTGTTATCTCTGTATTTCATCCAGCGGTCCGCTTCTTCATTCGTAATAAGTGAGTATTTAAATGCATGACGGAACAAATCTTTAAATGTTAGTGTGTCTGCGGCTTTTTTACTTGGAAGATAAGGAATAAGTTTCTTTCTCAAGAGCTTTCCGCTCTGTTCAAGAGTCATCTCAAAACCTTTAACTAAAGAGTTTCTATACATTTCATAATCGATTGTACCTTCTTTTGTTTGATTAATAAGAGTATAAGCCTTTTCCAGAGTTTCGATACATCTTGCTAAATATTCTGTGTTAAATTCCATAAAATACCTATATATTTTCCTCTATTTTAACACATAATATCAATTCAAACCAGCTTATTTTATTATTTTTGTCAGGCAATGCCTGACCTACTATATAATCAGATTGGTAAGTAAGTCTGCAAGTGTAGCGTATATTCTCTTCAGCCGGGATTGAGGAAGAGGTAAAATTCTATAAATTAACTTTTAACATGTCAATAAGAATGAAGAATGCAGGTCAGGCACTGTCTGACGCTGACTTGCACCCATACAGTCCTTCCTGCTACAGGGAAGGAACGTGTCTGAAGGATTGTACATTATTCAGGGTTACACAAAAAACGGCTTCAAATACTGACCTGTATAAGAATTTGGATTATTAGCAACTTCCTGCGGTGTTCCGCAAGCTACAATTTCTCCGCCGGCATCGCCGCCTTCCGGTCCTAAATCAATTATATAATCCGCAATTTTTATCAAATCAAGATTGTGCTCAATTATCAAAATTGTATTTCCGTTATCTGCAAGCTGCTGGATAATTTTAATCAACTTGTCCAAATCGTGCCAGTGCAGCCCGACTGACGGTTCATCAAGAAGGTAAAGAGTTTTACCTGTTGCACGCTTGTTTAATTCGGAAGCTAATTTAATTCTTTGCGCTTCCCCGCCGGAAAGCGTTGTTGCGCTCTGTCCCAGTTTTATGTAGTCCAAGCCCACATCGTTTAAGGTTTTAAGTTTATTTGCTATTTGCGGGATATTTTCAAAAAAATCATAAGCTTCTTTAACGCTCATCTCCAAAACATCGGAAATTGTTTTCCCTTTGTATTTAACTTCAAGTGTTTCATTGTTATAACGCTTGCCTTTGCAGACATCACATTTGACATAAACATCAGAAAGAAAATTCATTTCGATTTTTAGAACACCGTCGCCGGCGCAGGCTTCGCATCTTCCGCCTTTTACGTTAAAACTGAATCTGCCGGGTTTATATCCTCTCATTTTTGCTTCATTAGTTTTGGCGTAAAGCTCTCTAATCGGTGTAAACACATCGGTATAAGTGGCGGGATTAGAACGGGGGGTTCTGCCAATCGGTGATTGGTCAATATCAATAATTTTGTCCAGATATTCGAATCCCAGAATTTCATCCACACCCTGCGGTTTTGGTCGGTTTTTTCTTAGTTTATGAACAGCATACTCATAAATCAATTCTTGCATTAACGTAGATTTTCCGGAACCTGAAACGCCTGTAAGGACAACAATTTTTCCAAGTGGAATATCTAAATCAATATTTTTTAAATTGTTTTTAAAAGCATTTCTTATCTGCAAATAATTTCCGTTGCCTTCACGAATTTTTTTCGGAACGGGAATATTGTATTCTCCGCTCAGGTACTTGCCTGTGATAGATGCTTTTGCAGTCATAATATCCGCGACATCACCCTGAGCAATGATTTCACCGCCGTTAACTCCGGCTTTTGGTCCAATGTCAACAATATAATCGGCATTTCTTATGGTTTCTTCATCATGCTCGACTACAATGAGCGAATTACCCATATTTCTTAGTTTAAGAAGAGTTTTAATAAGTCTGTCGTTGTCTCTCTGATGTAAACCGATTGAAGGTTCATCAAGCACATATAATACTCCGGAAAGTCCGCTTCCGATTTGGGTTGCAAGTCTGATTCTCTGGGCTTCTCCGCCTGAGAGTGTTCCTGAGGTGCGTGCAAGATTCAGATAATTTAAACCGACATCGCACAAAAATTTCAGTCTTGCACGCACCTCATCTAAAATCTGCTTACCGATTTTCATTTGAAAATCAGAAAGTGTAAGGTAGAGTTCGCTTACAAATTCGTGAGCTTTATCAACTGGCATAAGACAAAATTCATAGATATTTTTACCGTTTATGCGCACTGCAAGCGGAAAAGGTTTAAGTCTTGCACCGCCGCATTTTTCGCAGGGTGTTGTTACCATGTATTTTTCAATTTCGGCTTTCCAGTATTCACTGTCAATGCTGTAATGTTTCATTAAAAACGGGATTACACCGATAAAGCGCTGAAGAGTAGTTTTGTATCTGTGGCTTCCAAATTCCTTAATTCTCATCGGAATCCGCTCGTCGGAGCCGTAGAGAATAATATCTTGATGTTCCTGCGGCAAGTCCTTGAACGGGATATCAAAATCTATATTGTAGGCTGCCTTAACGGCACTCAAAACATCTTCGTAATAAGAGGTCGAAGATTTGCTCCACGGATAAATTGCACCTTCTTTAATGCTTTTAGTTCTGTCAGGAATTACCAAATCAGGATCGATTTTAAAATCGACACCGATACCGCCGCATTTATCGCAAGCTCCGTAAGGTGCATTGAAAGAGAATATTCTTGGGGTTAGTTCTTCAAAACTTAAATTACACTCAGGGCAGGCAAGTTTTTCACTGTAAATGATTTCTTCGCCGCCTATTACATCAATAGTAGTTATGCCGTCAGCTTTTTTTAGTGCAATTTGGACACTATCCGCAATTCTGGAACGGGCTTCCGGTTTTACTACAACACGGTCTATTACAACGGATATTGTATGTGCTTTTGTTTTTGCAAGTTTAATTTCATCTTCATCAAGGTTGTAAATTTCTCCGTCAATTTTTACACGGACAAAACCTTCCTGTCTTAATTCCTCAAAAAGTGATTGGAATTCTCCTTTCTTACCTTTGGCAATCGGCGCGAGAATTTGGATTTTTGTACCGGTTTCCAGCTTTAGAATACTTGATACAATTTCATCAATTGTTTGCGGCTTAATCGGTTTTCCGCATTTAGGGCAATACGGAGTGCCGATTCTGGCGTAAAGAAGCCTCAAGTAGTCATAAATTTCTGTAACCGTTCCAACAGTTGAACGCGGGTTGTTGCTGGTAGATTTTTGGTCGATAGAAATCGCCGGCGTAAGCCCGTCAATGTAATCTACATCAGGTTTATCCATCTGACCTAAAAACTGCCGGGCATAAGTCGAGAGGCTTTCTATGTACCTCCTTTGACCTTCTGCAAAAATAGTATCAAATGCAAGCGAACTTTTGCCGGAACCTGAAACACCTGTAAAAACTACAAGTTCATTTTTGGGGATTTCCAGCGAAATATTCTTGAGGTTATGTTCCCTCGCTCCTTTTACAACGATTTTATCACTCATACCAGAATTATATCATTAATAATTTTTAGAGTGTAATATTTTGGAAAATGAACATTGTTTTTGTTGATCTATTTTATTTGTAACAGTTGTAAAGACAGTACTTGTCTGAAAAGCATGTTTATAATACGATTTTATTGGTTACACTGGTCGATAGGTATAACCCTAGTCGGCGGAAGGAAAGTCAAAGCAGATTGTTTTGAAATACCTGTATATAACAGTACTTTCTTCCCCGATGGAGCAGTATAGCCCGTAGTAAAACAAGTTAGAAAAACAAAGGAGACAAAAAGATGTCAACAGCATCACTTATTGAACTTTTAGAAGCAGGCGTTCACTTCGGACACCAGACACAGCACTGGAATCCTAAAATGAAACCATACATTTATGGTGCAAGAAATGGTATTTATATTCTTGATTTAAGAAAAACTACCGAGCTTCTTGACGCAGCTTATGACGTAGTTAGAGAATACGCTGCAAAAGGCAGAAACGTACTTTTTGTAGGTACTAAAAAACAAGCAGCAGAAGTTGTTGTAGAAGAAGCAGCACGTTCAGGTGCTTATTATATCAACAGAAGATGGCTTGGCGGTATGTTAACTAACTTTGAAACAATCAGAGGAAGAGTTAACAAACTGAGAGAATTGGAAGACTTCATTTCTTCCGGTCACGCAGAAAAATTACCTAAAAAAGAACAGGCTCAATTAAACAGGCAGCTTGCAAAATTGAGCAAAACTTTAGGCGGTATCAAAGAAATGAGAGGACTTCCTGATATTATCTTTGTTATCGACCAGGCTAAAGAAGATATTGCTATTAAAGAAGCTAACAAGTTAAACATTCCTGTAATCTGCTTGGCTGATACAAATGCTGATCCGGATGGAATTAATTACATCATTCCGGGTAATGATGATGCTATTCGTTCTATAAAATTGATTACTTCAAAATTGGCAGATGCAGTTATTGAAGGTAAACAGTTAAAGGAAAACAACGCAAGTTCTAAAGGTAAAATTGAAGCTATTACTGCTGCAGATGCCGGCGTTGAAGAGCCTGCAACTGTATAATGATTAGTGAATAGTGGTTGGTACAAATACTCCAATCACAATGTTTGACAATTTGAGTTGTGTTATAGGAATAGTGGATAGAATCTATTCACTATTCACTATTCACTCCTCACTTTTTCAAAAAAAAAGAAGGAGAATTTAAAATGAATATTACAGCTACAATGGTAAAGGAACTACGTGATAAAACAGGCGCCGGCATGATGGATGCTAAAAAGGCTCTTGTTGAAGTCGATGGTGATATGGAAAAAGCAATGGAAGTTTTACGCCAAAAAGGTATTGCTTCTGCTGATAAAAAAATGGGCAGAATTGCTGCAGAAGGCAGAATCGGCTCTTATGTTTCTGATTCAGTCGGAGCTATGATTGAAGTTAACTGCGAAACAGACTTTGTTGCAAAAAATGCTGAGTTTATTGAATTAACAAACGGCTTAGCTCAATTAGTTGCTGAATCTAATCCTGCGGATGTTGATGCACTTCTTGCAACAACTTGTCCTAAATGCGGCAAGATAGTTTCAGATATCATCAAAGAAAAAATTGCTTCTATTGGTGAAAAAATCACTGTAAGAAGATTTGTAAGATATGAAGGCAATGTTGCAACATATATTCATAATGGTAAAATTGGTGTATTGCTTTCTACAGATGCAAAAGATGAACTTCTTTCAAAAGATATCTGCTTACATATAGCTTCTTCTGCTCCTGAATTTGTATCACGCAAAGACATTCCTTCTTCAGTAATTGAGGAAGAAACCAGAATCGAAATGGGCAAAGAAGATTTGGCTAATAAACCTGAACAAATCAGAGCTAAGATTGTTGAAGGCAGAGTTAATAAATTAATGGCTCAAAAATGTTTAGTAGAACAGCCATTTGTAAAAAACCCTGACCAGACAATTGAACAGCTGATTACAGGCAAATTTAATATTGTTAAATTTGACAGATATGTTTTAGGTGAAGGACTTGAAAAAAGAGCTGATAACTTTGCAGATGAAGTTATGAGTCAGCTTAATAAGTAATTTGACTTATAAATAAAAATGATATAAATGAAAAGGCGAGATTTTCTCAAAAGAAAATCCCGCCTTTATAAATATTTTTATTCTTCCAACAATTCATTCAGGCATATCTCCAGTACTTCGCAAAGTTTAACTACAACAACTATACTGGGATTAGCCCTCTGATTTTCTATCAGATTTATGTATTTAGTAGAAAATCCGCTCAAATCTGCCAACTCTTGTTGGCTTAACTTTTTTCGATGTCGTTCCAGTCTTATTTTTTCGGAAACTCTACGAATAATCTCTTTTTCATTCATAAATAGATAATAATTTAATTGCAAAATAAAATATATCCATGATAGTATAACAAATAAGAACTATATTTCTTTTTTATAAACTTTCATTGCACAAATTTGAGGTATATATGGAAAATAAATCAACAGAATTGCGTTTAGAATTAGAGGAAATTAAAAGTTGTATGATAATTTTACAAAAGGCTATCGAAAATGAATGCGATGAAATAGAACCAACCGATGTAAGCAATTATCTTGAAATTACTATAGAAAAAATTAAAAATGTCATAACTACTTTTGATAAAGAGAAAGAACAATAAGTTGTTTTTTTAATCAATCTTTACCCAACTCTGTTTATAACCGTTAAAGTGTAGTGCTGATAGTTTTGAGAATAATAGCCAAAACCAAATATACTTAACTCATATTTTTATACAAACAAAAAACAGTTTCATTGTATGATGATAGTATGCTGAAATTTGACTTAGCCAGAAATGCCCTGAGATATTTAATCAGAGAATATCATATAAAGAAAATTCACATTCCGTATTATTTGTGTGATGTAATTAGACATACTGTATATGCAGAGAATTGTACTCCACGGTTTTATCATATAGATGACAATTTTATGCCGGAAGAAAGTTTTTCTCCGGAAGAATATATTCTTTATCCAAACTACTTTGGTATTTGTGGCAAAAATGTGGAAAAATTGGCATTGCTTTACTCAAAATTAATTGTGGACAATGCACATGCCTTTTATGATTCTCCTTCCGGTTTCGCTTGTTTCAATTCTGCAAGAAAGTTTCTTCCGGTAAAGGATGGAGCATATCTCTGGTTTAAGGGTGAGACAAGAACACTTTATCCGGATACCGGCAGAAGAAAACTATTTAACCAATACGCAAGTCGGTTTGGAAAAACTAATTTATTAAAAATTGATGTACCTGCTGATGCTGTACCATTTTGTTATCCCTATCTTGCAGAAACCATTGAAGAAGCTGACAAT
>CAZXQM010000070.1:0-2479 GCA_964643455.1 uncultured Vampirovibrio sp.
GAACCTACAACCTACGGTTTACAAAACCGTTGCTCTACCGTTGAGCTATACCGGCGTCAAGTCCTATGATATTAGAAACAAGTTTTAATGTCAACATCAATTTTGACTTTTTAGTTTTTAACATTATAAACATTATCAGACTACTCTAAACGGGTGATTTTTCAGAAATTTGTTAAAGCGTATGTATTAATTATCCGTTTAAATAAAAAAAAGAGGTACAACTATGCAAATCAATGGCGGCGTAAGATTCTGTGAACAAGGTATGAAATCTTCAATCCGTGCAATGCACGTTCAGAGTGAATTGCTCGGTATGATAAATGAAAATGTTGCAGGATTTGATAAAGTAGGATATCAGAGACGTGAACCTATTGTTTCATCGTTTACGGAATTTATAGGTGTGCACGGGCTTTCAGCAACTATAGATGATCAGGTCGGGCGTATAATGGTATCAAAGAATCCGCTTGACATTACAATGGCAAATAAAGGGTATTTTCAAATTCAAACACCTGAAGGAGTCCAGCTTACACGTGATGGAAGATTTAAACTTGATAGAGAAGGAAATCTCTTGAATCTTGAAGATAATCCTGTTTTATCTGATGCGGGTATGCCTATAAAACTCCCTGTTGTACCTGATAATCCGGCACAGGTAGTGGTTAATACCAAAGGAAAGATAAGCGTATATGCAAAAGATTCAAATCAACTTTTGGAAGCTGGTTATCTGGGTATAGTTGATTCTAATGGTATGGCTGTAATAAATCCTGATGTGAAGCAAGGATATAATGAATATTCAAATGTTTCAATACAGAATGAATTTCTGGCTGTTAAACCTGTTGTTAGAAACTTTGAAGCAAACAGACAGATTTTTCTGCTGGAAAGCAGTAATTTAGAGAAAGTTATAACTCAGTTAGGTAGTACAAGTTAGGAGGTTTGAACTATGTATAATATGCAGGCTGTTGTAAGAAAAAGTATCAATAATACTACAATGCAGTTTGAGAAGCTTGGCTATGTGGCAAATAACCTTGCTAACTATAATACTGCAGCTTATAAATCAACCCGTTTTGAGCAAATTCTCAGAGAGGATGGTTACGTTGACGGAGCAATAAGGACAAATGCTATGCAGGGATCTATTCGTATCAGTAAAAATCCTTATGATATAGCAATAAATGGCGAAGGCTATATTCCTGTTGTTTCTGCAGAAGGAGAGGTTCAATATACTCGTGACGGGGCTTTTAAAAGAGGTGAAGGCGGGTATTTGATGACAGTGGATGATTGGCTGGTCGGTGATGGTATCAAGATCCCTGCTAATTCGTATAAATTTGAAATCAGACCGAACGGTGATGTAATGAATTATGATAAAGCAGGTTCTTTACCGGAAAAAATCGGAACTATACCTATTGTTCAGTTCGAATGTCCGGAAGCGCTGGAGCAGGGACATAATAATAAGATGGTTTATAATGAAGAATCCGGAGCACCGAAACTTCTTAAGGATACAAATAATATAAGACAATATGCAACAGAGGCTTCTAATATAAATATTTATGACGAAGTTAATACTATGATGAGACTTAATACTTCAATGATTGCCAGTTTGAATCTTATGAAGGTTGCTGATGATATGTATAACAAAGCTATAAATATTAGAGAATAGGATAGGATAAGATGACATACACAAGTTTAGATTCAATGGGTAAAACAGGGTTAATGCTGGATTTGATAGCACAAAGGCATCGTGCTCTGAGTTCAAATGTCGCAAATGTTGATACTCCGGGTTATGTTAGAAAAGACATAAATTTTTCTATGTATCTTGGTTCAATGAACAGTCCTCTTGAAACTAAACTTTCTACGGAGCTTGGACCGTCAGGAGTTCTTGAGGACAGGCAGAAGCAGGAAATTGATATGGCACAGGAATTATCAGAAATACAAAAAAATTCTATTTTGTACACAATGGCAACAACAAGAATGACAAAGATAATTACAGAAATGAAAACAGTAATTAATGTCGGCAGTTAAGATTTAATTAGTCAGGAAAGTGAGGTCGCAATATGAGTATAATGGAATCAATAAATATTGGTGCAAATGCACTTCAGGCACATGGCATGAGGTTAGATATTCATGCAAAAAATATTGCTAACATTGATACACCTAATTATGTAAGACGTATTCCGGTACTTAATGCTTCTGAGGATATTTCTTTCCACGGTCTGATGAATTCGATGAAAAACGATGTTTTTGGAGTAGGCACTCTTCCATACCTGCAGGGTGGAGTTGTTTTTAACGGGTGTGTTGAAGATCCGACGGTAGGAGAAAGGATTTATTCTCCAGGACATCCGGATGCGGACGCAAATGGATATATAAGAGCATCAAATGTTAATGTTATGGTTGATATGGCTGATGCTATAATGGCACAGAGAGCCTATGAGGCTAACCTTGCTCTTATTAATATTTCCCGTTCAATGGCTTCAAAGGCTGCAGAAATTGG
>CAZXQM010000070.1:2579-9827 GCA_964643455.1 uncultured Vampirovibrio sp.
AGAGAAACTATTGATAATCTTATTTTAACAAAGAATCAAAATATACAGATTCTTGCAGAAACAATTGTTCCGGTAAATGACTGTATTTTGTCTAAGACAACGGAGTTTTACAGTTTAACGGGGCTTATTGCTAATCCTAATGCTCTTGCAAAAAGTAAAATTTTTGTAAGGGATGAAATGCCAAGGCAGCTTAGTATTGTTGTTGCAAACAGTATGGACGAAGCCGCAAGGCTTTTGAATGGATACAATTTGACCTATTCAATTATTGGTACTCATAAAACCGCAGAAATTTATAATCTGAATGTTTTAAGAGAACATATTGAGGATGATAAGAATAATAAGCGCAGATTTATAGTTATTGGAGATGCTTCAACAGTGCCTAGCGGTCATGATAAAACAAGTATTGTACTTTTCCTCAATGATAGACAAGGAGCTTTACTGGATATTGTTCAAGTATTTGTAAAATATCATATAAATATTACACAGATTAATTCAAAAATGATGAACAATCATGCAGAAGAACAAGCTGTATTTATAGATTTTGACGGGCATAAGGATGATGAAATAATAAGAGATTTAATCAGAGATTTAGAGCCGCAGGTGCAAAATATCAGAATTATTGGATCTTATGCAAAATTCTGATAGAATTTTTAAGGAGCCGGTAGTTTATGATAAAATTAATCTATGAATAAAAAATTCTGGATAGCATTTTCTGCAATAGAACAATTGGATTCAACGTTTATACAACGGCTTTATAATTACTTTGGGGATATAGAGACTGCTTTTGGTGCAGCACTGAATGATTTGAAACAAATAGAGGGACTTAGTGTAAAAAAAGCGGAAAATTTTATAGAAAAGCGAAAAAGTATAAATCCTGATAAAGCATTAGAAGAAGTTGAAAAGCGTGGTATTAATTTTCTTACATTTGATGATGTAAATTATCCTTATATGTTATCACAGATTTATAATCCGCCGATGGTTTTGTATTACAAAGGTGATTTGTCAAGCTGTAATCTTGAAAAAACGGTTGCTTTTGTAGGATCAAGAAGAGCAAGTTTTAATGGCAGGGAAGGCATAAAAAAAATTATAAATGATTTATCCGGAACAGATATTTGTATAGTATCAGGTCTTGCAGCCGGTATTGATTCTATATCTCATGAGAGTGCTATTGCAAACAACCTCAAAACAATAGGTGTCATTGCAAGCGGTTTTGATTATACTTATCCGGCGGCAAACAGACATTTATATGAACAGATTGAAAATGGGTGCGGGGCAGTGGTTACGGAATATTATCCGACCTTTGAACCTATAAAATTCCGGTTTCCTCAAAGAAACAGAATTGTGACGGGACTTTCTTATGGTACAGTTGTAGGAGAAGCTGCTTTAAAAAGCGGAGCGCTTATTTCTGCTAACTTAACTCTGGAGCAGGGAAGAGAGTTGATGTGTATCCCCGGAGCAATTAATAATACAAATACGGAAGGTGTATATAAATTAATTAAAGACGGTGCAAGTATAGTTACGTCCGGAGATGATATTTTGAGCTGTCTTAATTGGGAAAAAACTGTTGTCAATCCGGAGGCAGATAATAAATTTAAAAATTCTCCTCAAGAAAACTTAACTCTGTCCCCTGTACAAAAATTAATTTTTGATATAATAGGAGTTGAACCTAAAAGTTTTGATGAAATTCAGGGTTTAACAAATTTAGATACGGAGAGTCTTTTAACCGCTCTTACGATAATGGAGCTTGAGGGTTTGGCGGAAAAAACGGAAGGTGACAGGTATAAACGGGTATGACAACGGCAGCGGCTGAGAAAAAAACAACTAAATCAAAAAAAGAAAAAGCTCTTGTAATAGTTGAGTCTCCTGCAAAATCTAAAACAATTAAAAAGATTTTAGGCGACGAATATCAAATAGAAGCAAGTTTCGGACATGTTAGAAACCTGCCTGAAAATGTTCTCGGTTTTGATGTTAATAATGACTTTAAACCAACCTATGTAGTTATTCCGGAGAAGAAAAAAGTTGTAACAAAATTAAATGATCTAGCAAAGCACTCGGATAAAATTTATCTTGCCTCAGACCCTGATAGGGAGGGTGAAGCTATTGCGTGGCACGTTAGGGAGCTTCTGGAGGTGCCTGATAATAAAGTTTACAGAATTGAATTTAATGAAATTACTCCAAAGGCTGTTAAGTATGCTGTAGAGCACTCGAGACAGATTGATATGGATAAAGTTAAAGCCCAGCAGACAAGACAGATTCTGGATAAATTGGTAGGCTATAAACTTTCTCCCGTTTTGTGGAAACAATTAGGAAATTACCGACTGTCAGCCGGAAGGGTTCAATCGGTTGCTCTCAGAATGATTTGCGAAAGAGAAGAAGAGATTGAAGCTTTTGTCCCGAAAGAGTATTGGTCAATTCATGCAATTCTTGATAAAGATGGTAAACTTTTTGAGGCAGAAGTTAATAAATATAAAAATAAAAAACTTGAGGTTAATAATGAGGAAGAAGCGAATAAAATTAAAGAATGTTTGCTGAATCCTGAAACTGAATTTGTAGTAGAAAAAGTTACTAAAAAAGAAACGAAAAGAAAACCGACTGCACCTTTTATAACTTCGACCCTGCAGAGAGCTGCCAGTTCAAAGCTGGGCTTTGGTGTTTCTAAGACAATGCAGGTTGCGCAAAAATTGTATGAAGGTATAGAAATCGAAGGAACTCCGGTTGGTTTGATTACTTATATGAGAACTGATAGCGTAAGAATTTCAGACGATGCTCATCAGATGGCAAAAGATTTTATCATTAATAATTATGGTGAAAAATATTATCCGCCGTCAACGAATGTTTATGTAAAAGGGAAACAAAATGTTCAGGATGCACACGAAGCAATCAGACCTTCTTATCCGGACAGGACTCCTGAAAGCATAAAGCAGTACCTTTCATCAGATCAATACAAACTTTATAAATTAATATGGGATAAGTTTATGTCCTCCCAGATGGCTCCGGCGGAGATTGCGAATAAAACAATAGATATTAAGGCTGGAGATTACAATTTGAAAGCCGGCACAAGCAAAATTCTTTTTGATGGTTTCTTGAAACTCTATAATGATGCCGAAGAAGATGAAAAAGAAAATGATGCAAAGATTCCTGATCTAGAGCAAGGGGATAAGGTTAAGTGTCGGGAGATTAAGCCGAAGCAGCATTTTACCCAGCCGCCTCCGAGGTATAATGAAGCATCGCTTGTTAAAGCTCTTGAAGAACACGGAATCGGACGCCCGTCAACTTATGCAACAATTATTACGGTTATTCAGACAAGAAAGTATGTTGAGAAAAAAGACAAAGCTCTTGTCCCGACGCTTCTTGGCCGTACTGTATGTAAACAACTGGTAAGCCAGTTTTCGGATATTATGGATTACAAATTTACAGCAGGCATGGAAGAAAAGCTCGATTTGATTGCAGAAAAGAAAGCTGTTTGGAATGTTGTATTGAAAGAATTTTATACACCGTTTATGGAAGTTGTAAATTCTGTAATGAAAACAGGACAGAAGGTTGTGATAGAAAGTGACAAGAAATGCCCGAATTGTGGAAAGGTAATGCTTGTGAAGACAAGTCGTTTCGGGACTCAGTTTTTAGGTTGTTCCGGTTATCCTGAATGTAAAACCATAATTTCTCTTAATAACAGCGTGGAACTGGATAATGTTGAGGGTGAAAATAAAGAAGCTGTAGTTGATGAAAAATGTGAAAAATGCAGCGGCGAAATGGTTATGAAAATAGGTCCTTATGGCAAGTACCTTGAATGCAAAGAATGTAAAAACCGCAAAAAATATGTTCGCTCAACCGGTGTACAGTGTCCTAAGTGCGGCGAAGGCATGATTATTGAGAAAAAATCCAAATACGGAAAAATCTTTTTCGGATGCAACAAATATCCGGACTGTTCATTTGCATTGTGGGATGAACCTACAGGCAGTAAATGTCCTGATTGTGGAGAACTTCTTGTTAAAAAGAATACCAAAAACGGAGTTTATGAAGTTTGTTCCAATAAAACCTGCTCTTTCAAACGGGAAATGCCCGATGTTGACAACTCTGCGGACTAAAAGCGAGAAGCTTTTTATCTTTAATATTTGCTAAAATATATTTTCCTCTTTGACAGAATTGTCAACATAGTTTAATATGATATTAAAGTTAGGATGTTCTAACATTTTCAGGAGGAGTATTATGTTTGTTCCAAAAGTTATTATGTACCAGAGCAGCACGAACCCGTCTTACCGTGGAAAGAATACGGCTTCTATGGCAGAAATTTCGGATTTAAGAGTTTTTCACCATCATATTTATGAGTTTAAAAAAGGGATTCGGAATCTTATATTGACTACGGAAAAATCTAAGTATAAGGAAACTATTTCCAACAAACTAAAAAAAGAAAACATAGACTATTTGATTCACGATGTTGACTCAAACAAGATAAATGTTTATTTTGGCACAAAGGAATGTGTTGATGTCGTGAAAACTTTTAGTTCCCGTTTGAATGAACTTTCTCCGGAACAGGATTTTATGCTTGGAATAATGCTCGGGTATGACAGGGTAAAGCAGTGTGAAAGATATATGAAAATAAAAAATAATGTAATTAAGCTTGGTAAGAAATCTCACCAAAATCAGACTTAATTTGTGCTTAAATCTTTCAGGCTTAATTTTACCGATATTTGATTTTCAAGCACTAAAAATATTGTTTATCTTTGAGCTTAAAACGGTTTCTAAAGCTTGATTTAGCCAATTTATCAAAAACATCATTATTCATATTTGAATTATACTACCGGACTTTTTCTTCCTCAACTTCTCTTTTAAGCATATCTAAAAATTCTGGTCTGTACAAAAAGCCCAAATGTGCACCGTTACTTAAGCAGACAAGATGTTTTCCCGCAAAAATTTTAAGTCTTGAAAGTTGGTCATTGTTAATCAAGTAATCATCCATTGAATGATAAATGCTGTAATTATTATTTTTGGAAAGATAATCTGCAAGATAATACAAACTTGTTTCTTGGCGGAAGTCTTCTAAACTTAACAGACTGCCTTTCAGGAGGTATTTTTCCGCATAATCTTTGTAATTCATATTATTAAATTTGTCGTAAAAATCTGTTTTCTTTCCGGTTGCAATATTTTCTATCGCAAAAATTAAATCTGATAATTTTTGTCTCAGAATAAACGTTGTAATAAGCTTTCCTTCTTCTTCTGAAAAAGGCAGAGAGTCGATTTTGAAATCTGGAGCATCTTTTTGTTGATACAGTTGTAGAATTTTTGCAGCTGTAACAGCGGTTTTATGTTTAACATCCGGAGAATTTCTGTCAAATTCTTCACTATTTTTATCCAGTTGTTCTAAAGCATAAAGAAGTTCAACCGGCGGAGAAATTGCTATAAATTTATTAATACCCAGAGTATTTTCTTTGCTCTCATTTTCTGCAAGAAACAGTGAAGCCATTGCTCCAAAAGATGTTCCGACAACAATTTTGCTGCTGAATTCACACCCGTGTTCTTTTCTTAAATTTTCAAGAATTTTGGAAGTTACAAGTTTTATATAAACAATGTCAGTATTGGGGAAACCGGGACAATATCCTTCCGGCATACTTTTTACAAATTCCCAATGGAAATGGCTTCCCTGAATAACAACAGAGTATCCTTCATCATAAAACAGTTTGGCAAAAATCACTGAATGATGGTTATTTACACCCTCACCGATTGACGGGTATAAAATAACAACCGGAGAATTTTTGTTTTTCTGCAAAATATATTTAAACTTGTAATCAGCTCTATCGGGCGCAATACTTATGGATCCGGTTTTTATTCTTTTGGCAAAACTTCTGTTCCAGATTGAAAGTTCATTCCAGATTGATTTATAAATTTCCGGATTATCAAACAGAGCTGTCCTCATAGAATCCACTACCGGACATTGGGGGTTATAATCTTCAAGCAGAATATCTGCTTCAGCCGGTTGTTTTTTAATAATGTCTATATTTTCAATATTGGCAGCTCCTCCTGTTACGATATCTTCTTCCATAGCCAATTTTTCAAGATCTTCTTTTGAAAGCAATTCCACCTGAACCATAATTTCTTCTTCTATTGCATTAGGAAACTCAGGCAATTCGACCTTTTTTTCTGCAAGCAAATCCGTTCTGTCAAGATTGGAGTTTTTAATATAATTTTCTATCCCGTAGAGTTTCTTTTGTATATCATAAGGATCCGCATAATTAGATTCAATCATTTTAGCAAGTGGCTGCATATAAGAGGTTCTGTTCACCATCAACCCGAATTTCACTAAAGAAATAACCGGTGTAGCCAGATAGGCCGAAGGGTCAAGTGCGGCTTCCAGAACCCTGCCGCACAAAGATCTGGGAGTGCAGGCATTTATCACCGGAATGACCATATAATGTCCCGAGCACATTTTACACTTGCAAAGCGCCTGCTCCATGTTCTCGTTGGTAGGTTTAAGTTTGAAGATTTTATCTGCCGGATCAAATAAACCTCCAAGCCCGAGAGTTGTGTTTGTAAGAAATCTTACGGTTTCTCTTTTTACCCCCTCGCCGTCTCTTTGTAAAAGACAGCTTGCAAGCCGTTTGGGGTATTCAATATTGTTATATGCGTCTCTAATCCGGTCAATTCCGTATTCTGGTATAATTGATGACCATAGAATATGTACGGGGCGTGCAATGTATTTATTTAAATTTCGGTTTAAATTAAACATTTTGCGGTTAAATTTTTCATATTTATCCTCTCCAACGTACATTCCAGCATAATCCGGATATCTGTTTGCTTCTGTCTGAACTGCTTGCGGAGTGGTTTGTTCTTCTGATAATACTTGCAGATTTGTAATAGTCAGAAGAAATAAAAATGCTAATGATAAAATTTTTTTCCGAAACGACATAAAAACCCCTTTTCAAAGAGAATTATATTTTTTTCTAAAAAATAAATATATTAGCCGGCACGGGGGGGGGTAAATGTATTTTAGCGGGGGTTGGGATTACTAGCTGGTTGTCACAGATGGGGGTAAATGTATTCTGGCTGGGGGTTGGGATTACTAGTTAGTTGTCACGGGGTGAGGGGGTAAATATGTATTTACCCCCTCACCCCCTCTGTTATGACAGAAATAGTAGGTCAGGCATTGCCTGACAAAAACTGTAGCAACCAACTGGTAATTTTACCTCCCAACCGGAATACATTTACCCCCAAAAATACATTTACTCCGCCCCTGTCGCCCAGCCGGTAGTTTTA
>CAZXQM010000071.1:0-9794 GCA_964643455.1 uncultured Vampirovibrio sp.
AAAGAGTCGCACCACTGGTAGAAACTGCATCTGACATAATAGAAACTACCGGTTCGGCAGGTTCTTTAATATCAGTTTTTTTAAGAACAGCCAGCAGAGTCCTAACAGACAAATTAGATGCTCAAAATAAAATAAAACTTAATAAAAATATAAAAGAGATTAGGTAATGTTACGCATAGAACCAACAGAACAAAAGAATTTTATCAATACGAAAGCTAACAAAAAGCAGGAGATAACGACTTCTGCTCAAAATAATGGCGAAAAAAAAGCAATAATTGGCACCTTGTCGGGCTTAGCAGTACTCGGACTTGCGGCAATCGGGCTGAAAAAAACGGCTACAATGAGTTATGAAGAAGCTTTAAAAAAATCAGGTGTTCAAATTAAAGACGGTATTGCAACTCTTATTGAGTCAGGCGAAAAGTTCTCCGGCAAGGTACAGCGTTTTGAAAAAAGAAATCGAAAAGAAACGGTGAAATTTGTTGACGGTGTTATGACCGAAAGGCTGTATTACACAGCTTTAGGGAAAGAAACTGAGGGTTATTTTTACAAAGGTGATGCCTGTTATCACAGCTCGAGATATCAAGATTCTCTATTCATTGGCGGTAAAGATTCTGGGATAATGATTGATGGTACTCCTAAAAAAGCTCATTTCTTTAATAATGCCAGAAAACATGTGGCTTCACCTTATTTTGATAAATTGGTTCAAAAAATAAAGGAAGCAAAGGCAAAAAGGGCTGCAAAAGGGGCTGCAAAAAAATAACTTCTGAATAAAACTGATATACATAATATCAAAAGAGATTAGATAATGTTACGCATAGAACCAACAGAACAAAAGAATTTTATCAGTACGAAAGCTAACAAAAAGCAGGAGACAACGACTTCTGCTCAAAATAATGACAAGAAAAAAGCAATAATTGGCACCTTGTCGGGCTTGGCAGTACTCGGACTTGCGGCAATCGGACTGAAAAAAACGGCTACAATGAGTTATGAAGAAGCTCTAAAAAAATCAGGTGTTCAAATTAAAGACGGTATTGCAACTCTTATTGAGTCAGGCGAAAAGTTCTCCGGCAAGATACAGCATTTTGAAAAAAGAAATCGAAAAGAAACGGTGGAATTTGTTGACGGCGTTATGACAGAAAAACTTTATCATACAGCTTTAGGAAAAGAAATTGAGGGTTATTTTTATAAAGGTGATGCCTGTTATCACAGCTCGAGATATAAAGATTATCTATTAATTAATGGAAAATCTACCGGACTAAAAATTGATGGTTCTTATGTAAAAGGTAATTTCTTTAATGACACCAGAAAATATGTTGCTTCGCCCGATTTTGATAAATTGGTTCAAAAAGAATTAAAGGCAAAAAGGGCTGCAGAAGGAGCTGCAAAAGGAGCTGCAAAAAAATAACTTCTGAAAAGACCTGTTGAAATTTATACGACATACGCAAACAATATAAAATTAGCAAACAATAAACAGGATAATTATTTATCAGATAATAAACGCCAAAAATATAAATCCGTACTTAATGCAGGATTAAGTTGGTTTGCGGTTGATATGGCTGTCGGTACTGCAGCAGATGCTTTTTATAATTCTAAATTAAAAACAAAACCTACTGCAAAAACTCTTGGAAAACAAGCCAGAATAAATGCCTTATGGGCAGCCGGTTTTGCGTGTTTATTTGCTTATCCGCTCGCAAAAATATTTTTTGACGGTTTTTAGGACAGGAAAAGCGTCAGCGTTTCCACCTGTAACCTATAATTTGAAAATACTTTAAAAAAGGCTAGATATCGTAATCTTTCCTTACCGGAGCATAACAATATTTAGGATTTAACAAGTTATAAATTAAAATAAAAAAGTTTTTAAGCATAATAATCAATCCTTTTTTGTTTGTTTTGTAAATTTACAGCTTGATTTTTCACTGACTTAGCCTGAGCAGCAACCTTGTAATCCTGTTTTGAAGGGTCACTTGGCGCCATCGCAGAATTGATAACGGTATTTGCATTATCAATAGTATGCTGCGGATTTTTCGGATTTAATGTAGGCATCTTGATTGAAACATGACCGCCCACCGGAATACCCTGTGCATTTTTTTCAATAACTATAGCTCCCGCCAAAGCTCCGCCGGCACGTTTGTGAGCCTGTTCATGGGTTAAAATTTTCTGATAATTCCCCTTAATTAACGCCTGTTGTTGGTTTTTTATAGCCGGAATACTCATGAGATTCATAAATTTATCTCCTTACTACACAGTGTATATTATACACCTTATAAAAACATTTTCAAGCACGAAACATGAGGTATTTTTTATATCGTGTGAAAAGTTAAAAATTTAAAATAAAGAGTTTTTGCAAGTTTTGATATATTCATTACACTTCACTAATCAGTTATTATTAAAAATTTAATAAAATCTTAATATATGTTGTAAAAACAACTATACCATATTTTATTTACGGAGTATAATATAGTTAAATGATAGTAGAATATGTCATTACGCAAAAATGGCAAAGATAAGGAGATTAAAATGTCAGAACTAACATTAGAAAAACAATCTTCTACAACTGATTTCGTTGGCGGCAAATGGCAAACAGAAATCAATGTAAGAGATTTTATCCAAAAAAATTATACACCATACGATGGTGATTCTAGTTTCTTAGCCGGTCCTACAGAAGCTACAACAAAATTATGGCAGGAATGCTGCGATTTGTTCAAAAAAGAACGTGAAAACGGCGGTGTTTTGGATATGGACACCAAAATTGTTTCTACAATAACTTCTCACGATGCAGGTTATATTGATAAAAGTTTGGAACAAATTGTAGGTTTACAAACAGATAAGCCTTTAAAAAGATCTCTTCAACCGTTCGGCGGTATCAGAATGGCTGAGACTTCCTGCAAATCATACGGCTATGAAGTAGATTCTGAAATTAGTGAAATTTTTACAAAATACAGAAAAACTCATAACCAAGGTGTATTTGATGTTTACACTCCTGAAATGAGAGCTGCAAGACACGCTGCTATTCTTACAGGACTTCCTGATGCATACGGCAGAGGTCGTATTATCGGTGACTACAGAAGAATTGCGCTTTACGGTATTGACAGATTAATAGAAGACAAAAAAGAACAACACGCATCTGTTGACGGCGATATGACTCCGGATAAAATCCAGTTGAAGGAAGAATTAGCTGAACAAATCAGAGCTTTAGAAGAAATGAAAGTTCTCGGTCAAACTTATGGTTATGATATTTCTCAACCTGCTAAAAATGCTAAAGAAGCTGTTCAATGGCTGTACTTTGGTTACTTATCAGCAGTAAAAGAACAAAACGGTGCAGCTATGAGTCTTGGCAGAACTTCTACTTTCTTAGATATCTTTATTGAAAGAGATTTAAGAAATGGTGTAATCACAGAATCAGAAGCTCAAGAATTAATCGACCACTTTATCATGAAGTTAAGATTAGTTAAATTTGCAAGAACACCTGAATACAATTCATTGTTCTCAGGCGACCCTACATGGGTAACTGAATCAATCGGCGGTGTTGGTATCGATGGACGTCACATGGTTACTAAAAACTCTTTCAGATACCTCCACACTCTTGAAAATTTAGGTACAGCTCCAGAACCAAATATGACAGTTCTCTGGTCTAAGAGATTACCGCACAACTTCAAACAATATGCAGCTCATATTTCTATCAAAACTTCATCTATTCAATACGAAAACGATGATTTGATGAGAGTAACTCACGGTGATGATTATGCAATTGCTTGCTGCGTATCTTCAATGGTTGTCGGAAAAGAAATGCAGTTCTTCGGCGCACGTGCAAACCTTGCAAAATGCTTGTTATATGCAATTAACGGCGGTGTTGACGAAAGATTAAAAACTCAGGTCGGTCCTAAATTCAGACCAATCACTTCCGAATATCTTGACATTGATGAAGTTATGGAAAGATATGAAGATATGATGGAATGGTTAGCAGGTCTTTATGTTAACACATTGAATTGTATCCACTATATGCATGATAAATATTGCTATGAAAGATCTCAAATGGCTCTTCACGACAGAGACGTTAAGAGATATTTTGCAACCGGTATTGCAGGTCTTTCTGTTGTTGCTGACTCACTTTCTGCAATTAAATATGCAAAAGTTAAAACAATCAGAGATGAAAATGGTATCGTAGTTGACTACGAAGTTGAAGGTGATTACCCTAAATATGGCAACAACGATGACAGAGTTGACCAATTTGCAGTAAATATTGTTAAGAAATTCATGAATATGATTAGAAAGCATTATACTTACAGAAATTCTGTTCCTACAATGTCTATCTTAACAATCACTTCAAACGTTGTTTACGGTAAGAAAACCGGCAACACTCCTGACGGACGTAAAGCTGGTATTCCTTTAGCTCCTGGTGCTAACCCAATGCACGGTCGTGATTCTCACGGTGCAGTTGCTTCATTAGCTTCAGTTGCAAAGCTTCCGTTCAACGATGCTCAAGACGGTATTTCTAATACATTCTCTATCATCCCTAACGCATTAGGTAAAGATGATGTATTTATGGGCGACTTGGACATTCAGCTTGATTGCGGATGCTGCGAAGGCACTTGCCAATAAAAGGGTTTAGGAGTTTAGAAGGCGAGGAGTTTAAAAGACACTTATGCCTCTCCTCTACTTCTAAACTTATCAACTCCTAAACTACAAGAAAGTTAGTAAAGTTAATAAAAAGAGGTAATTAATATGACTACTCAACAAGAAGAAAATTTAATAAATCTTTTAGATGGCTATGTTGAAAAAGGCGGACACCACCTTAACGTAAATGTATTTAATAGAGATACTTTAATCGATGCACAAAAACATCCTGAAAAATATCCTCAACTTACAGTTAGAGTTTCAGGATACGCAGTAAACTTTATTAAATTAACTAAAGAACAACAAGACGATGTTATTTCAAGAACATTCCACTCTGCTTTAGGCAAATAATAATTGTGGCTGCTAAGAGGAAATAAATTATTTAGTATTTAGTAATGGCGGGAAAATCTAAAGATTTTCCCGCCATTACTTTTATACATAAAAGGGGTGGATTTTATAAATAAAATCCACCCCTTTTACTTAACTCACAAATTATAATTTCCAACTATTTAAATACTCTTCCTGTTCCGGAGTCAATGTATCAATTTCAATTCCCATTGATTCCAGTTTTAATTTTGCAATATCTATATCAACTGACTCTGGAAGGGTATAGAGTTTATTTTCTAACTTACCCTTATTTTTAACTAAAAATTCAATACCGAGAGCTTGATTAGCAAAACTCATATCCATAACTGATGCCGGATGACCTTCTGCAGCTACAAGGTTAACCAATCTGCCTTCTGCAAGTACATAGACAGATTTACCGTTAGTTAGTTTATATTCATCCAAAAATGGTCTGATACGTTTAATTTCCGTAGTATGTTCTTTTAGATCCGGCACATTAACTTCGTGGTCAAAATGACCTGCATTACATAAGAAAGCGCCGTCTTTCATTGTCATAATATGCGGAATATCCACAACGTGCTTATCACCGGTTACAGTTAAGAAAATATCACCTTCTTTAGCAGCTTCTGCAATCGGCATAACTCTATAACCTTCCATAGCAGCTTCGAGAGCTTTTAGCGGATCAACTTCGCACACAATAACATTTGCCCCTAGAGCTTTTGCTCTCAAAGCACAACCTTTACCGCACCACCCGTAACCGGATATTACGACCGTTTTGCCAGCGATGAGAATATTTGCAGCCCTCATGATTCCGTCCATTGCACTTTGACCTGTACCATAACGGTTGTCATAAAGATGTTTTGTCAAACTTGTATTAACACCTAAAGCCGGGAATCTTAATTCACCGCGTTTTTCCAGTGCCTGAAGCCTTATGATACCGGTAGTAGTTTCTTCTGTTGAGCCTATAATATGGCTTGCCAATTCAGGTTTTTCGGCATGAAGTGTAGCAACAAGATCACATCCGTCATCAATAATAATATCAGGATTATAATCAAGTGCCTGACGGACATGGTTTCTGTACACTTCAACAGATTCACCTGCATAACCCAAAACCGGAATATCCCAGTATTTTACTAATGCTGCCGCAACATCATCCTGAGTTGAAAGCGGGTTTGAAGCGATTAGTACTGCATCGGCACCTCCGTCTTTCATAACCGTACATAGCGCGGCGGTTTCTTTGGTAACATGAACACAGGCAGAAAGTTTCAAACCGGAAAATGGTTTTTCTCTCAAGAATCTTTCTCTGATTTTTCTCAAAACAGGCATATCTTTCATCGCCCATTCAATATTATTTTTACCCTGCTCTGCAAGGTTAATATCTTTAATATCATATTTTAACTGGATAGAGTTCATAAAATCCTTCCTATTCCTTTAAATTGGCAACACTGACTGTATATATTTTATCATCAACATGCACAACTGCCCATCTTAAAGGTTTAATGTTGCGTTTTGTTAACTCACTTTCTATATATTCTGTAGTAGGATTACCATTATTTGGTATTTCTATCAGTTCCGATATTACTTGCATATATTTTCCTTTGAATTATCTGGCGTACCCTTCTTCCATACTTTACATACCGCAAGATAAATAAACAGCACTAAACAAACAATTAAATCCATGATATTGTTAGACAGTAAATTGTATTTGATAAAATAAATACCTCCCAACAATCCTAAGCAAATAGCTACCCCGAGAGGATAATTCATATCACTTGCTCTTTTTTTATAAATTACAAAAAAGAGATAAGCAAATATAACAAAAATAGCAATTCCCTTATGCATTTCCAACCCCGGCGCATATATTGTTAAAACTTCAATAACAGATTTATTCTGAACTAAATGCGGTACTGCAAGCACCCTTACTGTTGCAGGACAGGCAAAAAAGAAACAAATACTGTTAAGTATTATATATACAATACTATAAATTATAAAAGTTTTCCTGCAAATTTTGCCTTTCGGATTAAAAGGGTTTTTATTCTCCATACTCTTGTCCATACTCATTTCTAAACTGATTTGCAACAATTTCAGATAAATTTATAATTTATCGGTCGCACTATTCAACAGTAACAGATTTAGCAAGGTTTCTCGGCTGATCAACGTCTTTACCTAAAAATTCAGCAATATAATAAGCAAGCAGCTGCAGCGGCACAACCGCAAGTGCCGGAGACAAAATCTCAGAAATCTCAGGTATATGAATTATGTAATCAAATAATTCATTCAATTTTGTATCATCAGAATCTGTAAGAGCAATCATTCTCGCATTTCTGGCCTTTGCTTCTTCAGAATTTGAAAGAATCTTGTCGTAAACTTTGCCCTTCATCAAAATTGAAAGAACAGGCATTGTCTCATCAAGCATCGCAATAGGTCCGTGTTTTAATTCGCCTGCAGTATAGCCGGTTGCATTAATATAGCTGATTTCCTTTAATTTCAAAGCACCTTCAAGCGCAGTCGGGTAGTTGATTCCTCTTGCAATAAAGATAAAATCTTTTGAACCTGAAAAAGCTCTGGCACATCTTTGAATCTCTTCTTTATGAGCAAGTACCTTCTCTATTTTTTGCGGCAAAATAATAAGTTCATGTTTCAAATCAATAATTTCTTCCTCATTTACCCCCTTAATTTCTGCCATATAAATAGCAAGCAGGTAGAAAGAAATTAGTTGAGCCATATAAGATTTGGTCGCAGCAACAGAAACCTCAATTCCGGCATAAACAGGAACCAGACTATCAGCCTCACGCGCCATTGTTGAATCAGGACGATTTGTAACAATAAGAATATGAGAACCCTTAGCTTTCGCCTGCCTTACAGCAGTAATTGTGTCAGCAGTTTCACCGGACTGAGAAACTCCTACTACAAGAGTATTTTTATCAGTAATTGTTTTTCTGTAAATATACTCACTTGACGGCTCTACATCTACCGATATCCCGCAAAAACCTTCTATGATATATTTTCCGACCATTGCTGCGTGAAGCGATGTTCCGCATGCAACAATTTGTATTCTGCTTAAATTCTTAAGTTTTTCTCTATCTAAAGTTACTTCTTTTAGAACTATCGGCTCATCCATTGCTCTTAATTTGCCGGATAAAACATTCCTCACAACGTCCGGCTGTTCGTGAATTTCTTTGAGCATAAAATGCTTGTATCCCATTTTACTCAAAGCAACAGGTTCCCAAGGAAGCATCTCAATTTTGCCGTTTACAGGATTATTATCAATATCTATCAATTTCATTGAATCAGGTGTAACCGTCACAATCTGGTTATCTTCAATATACATTGCTTTTTTTGTATATTGAATAATCGCGGGAACATCTGATGCAATATAATATTCATCTTCACCGATACCAACTAAAAGCGGAGCATTTCTTCTTGTCGCAACAATTGTATCCTTTACATCCTGATGAATAACACACAGTGCATAAGCACCTTCAATTTCTTTTGTAGCGAGTCTTACTGCTTCTGTTAAATCATTAGTCTCAGCAAATTTTGTCGCAACAAGATGGGCAATCGTTTCAGTATCCGTCTGAGAACGGAAAGTACACCCTTTCTTCTCCAATTTTTCTTTTAAATCTTTAAAGTTTTCAATAATTCCGTTATGTACTACAGCAACTTTACCGCAATTGCAGGTATGCGGGTGAGCATTAACAATAGAAGGAACACCATGCGTTGCCCAGCGGATATGTCCTATTCCAATTGTTGCTCCTGATATTTCAGAGTAATTTTTTTCAACAATATCCTTCAAGTTTTGCAGCTTTCCTTCTGCCTTATAAAGTTGAACTTTTCCGTTAACATTAACAGCAATCCCTGCTGAATCATAACCTCTGTATTCCAGATTTGTAAGCCCGTCTATCAATATATCCATAGCTTTCTTACTTCCGACATATCCTACAATTCCGCACATAAATACCTCTCTTTTTGCTGTTGAACGGTTGAAGAGTTGAAAATATCTACCCTTGCCATTTAATTTTAGCATAAAATATAAGATTTCCTAATTAAGATTTTCTAAAGAAACCTTTAATCTTACTTATACCTGCAATTCCGGCGGCTGCAAGCGTAACTCCGCCAAAGATTTTAAAATACAAAGAACGCTTAAACTCATGTTTTTCTTTTTCGTTTTTCGCTCCAATATAGATATCGTTATTTATAGAGTTAATTTTTTGATTAGCTTCTTTCTCTGAAAAAAGATTATGTTTTGGCAGTACAATTGGCGCCTCCGCTGCTGTTAATTTTGTGCGCTTAACTTTTGTTTGTGTTGAATAATGTCCTTCAAGAAGATTGTTATTTTGAATTTCACTCATTTAGAACAATTCTCCATACCTTAAAAGTTTGTGGAGCCTGTTTTTCGGAAGATACATCATACCCACCTGAGCCGGAATATCAGGAATCTTGTTAATTATACATTCTTCCATATATTGATTTGCCTCAGGACTAGTGAACCTGAATCCCAGCTTATAGAAAAATAATGCTGGCGATGCTTCTTTAACAATAGGTGCCGAGAAAGTCACAATCCTCCCTTCAGCCTTATCATCAAACATTGCTTTTTCCGCAAGATTTTTAATTGCCTCCGTACCAAGCCCGCACCGAGGTTTTGGCGATTGAATATAATCTATGATATAACAATTTTTTAAGTATTTGATTTTCCGTTTTATTGCAGGCTGCGCTAACTCCATTACAGAAAAGAAATTTGCATCCGAATTTTGAGAAACACTTTCTTCTACTATATCAACATAATCGTCTTCTATATCACCCGGAATAATTATATTATCTCCACGCTTAATTTT
>CAZXQM010000072.1:0-9736 GCA_964643455.1 uncultured Vampirovibrio sp.
GCAAATAATAAAATATGCCCTATCAATCCTAGGGCATATTTTACAAATTATTTCGATATTCTTATAGGGGATGTGATAAAGCTGTTAAGTACTGCCATGCTTAACGGCTTTCCCTTATATGATAATTATAACTTTATTTTAACAAATTTTCAAGGCATATATTTTTACTATATAATAAATCAAGTGGACAAAGTTTTATCGGACAAAATAAATATATTAAAAGCGTTGGCGATAGCCCTTGTAGTATCTGGGCATTTGGAGTTTAGGATATTTGATATGTTTCCGCCGTATTCATTTCAGCTTGCGTTATTTTTTTTCATATCCGGCATGTTATTCAAGGATAAGTATTTGGACAATGTATCGGAGTTTATAAGGCGCAGGGTAAGGAGTTTGCTTTTATTATATTTCATATATTCTGCTTTTTACACGGTTGTAACCATTATTATTGCACGGTTAACGGGCAAATTTTGGGGCATGGAGTTAAGTTGGCGGAATTTTTTCATCACACCGTTTTTGAACGGTCACCAATTAGATTTATCTTGTCCTATGTGGTTTGTGACCCAGTTATTCATGACGATGATAACATTTTTATTTTTGGAGCGAATGTTCAGGAACATGGACATCAGGGTTAAGTCTGTGATATATACGATAATGGGTTTTGCGGCAATACCTTTGTCTAAGCTTTTTCCTATGACTCCGGCGTATTTGGTCGTAATACGAACGATGTTTTCTTTATTTTTTGTTTTTCTCGGTCATTTTTATATAAGAAAAATTCATGGAAGATATGACATATTCACTCCGAAAATTCTTGGTGCTGTTATATGTTTGCAGGCGATTTTATGGCATTTCAACCGGGATTTTAATCCCGAGCATGGTATTGGTTTAAGTTATGTTCTTGTTTGGGCACGTTTTGACAGCCAGATAGTAGTTCCTGTGCTTACGAGTATTACGGGAATCTGGTTTTCTCTATTGTTTGTGCATATAACCTACAATTATATAAAGGACATCAGGTTCATAAAGCTTATAGGAGAGAACACTTATCACATAATGGCGAATCATCTTTTTGTAATGTATATAATCACGGCAATAATTTTCAGGATAAACGGCATTCCGATAAGTGAGCGGGCGAATCATGACATATATTGGATTTACAATCCGGTTCAGAATACATATTTATATTTTGTTTTAACGATGTTAACAACAACAGCCGCGGGAGTTTTTCTAAAGCTTATAAAGCAGCGTATTCCTTTGTTTAAGGGCATTTAGCTTCAAGCATTTAAAATTTTCTCATGACTTTACAAGGAAAAGTATATATGTTATTATATAATAGGGTGCTTTTTACCCTATGGATAGACGTACGTGAATGAGCAAGAGATAGGCTTTAAGAATGAAAAAAAGATTGCATATACGTGGTTTTACTGTGGCAGAAATACTTATAACTCTGGTTATTATTGGCTTTGTCGCTGCATTAGGCGTTCCTATGATTGGGCAGAAAAAGATGAAAAAGCCTTTAGAGGTATTGTCGAGACACGGTACCATGGAGTGTTTTTATTTTATGAATCAGGTGTGGCAATTTACATCTGACAACATTGATAATCCGGATGGTTCGATAACAATTCTTACTGGTTCTGATTATTGTACTTTTACAGCGCCCAAAGCGAACGGTTTTGTTTTTCAAGTTGTAGGTGCCGGCGGTGCCGGAGCCAGCGGGACTCCTTCATACATATTTGAGGGAGAATTTAGTGACGGTTATGTGAGAACGGATACAAATTTCGCTTCGGATTTAGCGAGTGCTCCTGAATGGGTCCGAGAATATTGGGATGATCAGTGGGACGGAAATGTAACATATACGCCTCAGTACTATCTTACTTCTCCGCTATCCGGCTCGGGAGACGCGTATTGTGAGAAGAGACGCAATGATGAAGCAGGTGAGCAGTGTATTGCATATTGTTCACTCGGATTGGACAGTTGTCCGGCATCGTGCTTGTTTTATGTAGAAGCTAAAGGCGGAGAAGGTGGTCAAGGTGTCAAAGCCTTAGCATACGCCCAGCTTCATGCCAACAACGATATAAGTTATACAACCACTACCACTGAGACCACATTGAGTAACGGCTATACGTCTGTCTCTATGGTGCTTGATGATGCTAGTCAATACAACGGCGGCGATGCTTATGCTTGTGGCGATGACGCTTGTGATGGTGCAAATGGTGCTTCTTTCATGGCGGGTCCTGGTTCGATGGTTCAGGACGCTTACTCTTATAACAGAAATACAAATGGTTATATAATGTTTACAGGCTCACGAGAAGCAGTTACACCTTCAGGGTCTGCCGGAACGGGATGTTCTTCTCCTACAGGTCGGGCAGCGGCACCCGGTGAAATTTCAGTTGTGGCGCCAGGTTATATAGAATATTACCAGTATTCGCCATCTATCAGGGCTAGTTTTGGAACAGCCGGCGAATCCGGAACTAATACAGTGAAGGTATTTGAAAATATACCTTACGGTACAACTTTTCGTCTGAAACCGGCGCTAAACAATTCATCGGATAGTGTGGTTCAAGTACAGTCCAGTGATAACAGTAATTATTGGGCGACTTTTTTAACCGGAGCTTCCGGTGAGGATGGCACTAGTTATGATGAGATGTTAATATCGTTAGAAGATCGTGAGAGTATTTGGCCGTTCCCTTCTCCGTATTATGACCAGACACAGAGTAAAGCACCTTCTCCGAGCATCATAATTTCAGAAAACGGTTTTACCAGTTTTATGTATAGAAATAGTGCACTTTTCAAAGCTGGCTGGGGCGGTGAAGGTTATTACCCTTATGTAAAGGGGTTTAGCAGTGCATCGACTTGGGGTGTTAGTAAGTATATTAATGGCGTCATGGTTGATCCGGGTAGTACTGCTGCGGATTATCTAATCTCTCTTCCTTCAGACTATAATGATTATCCGGATTCTTATGTAGGTGATCCGACAGCACATGCAGGAGCGATAATAGTAACATGGTAAAAAATAATATTATAAAAAAAGGTTTTTCTTTAGCTGAAGCACTTGTCGTAATGGCTGTTGTTGCGATTTTGTTTGCATGTGCTACAAAGGTTATATCAACGAAACCTAAACAACAGATTAGTACAACATCTCATGGCTATTATGAATGTTATCTTGACGGATCTACTCATAGGCAGCACTATGTAAAAGACGGTGTTGAATCCGGTGTGCAGTCAGGCAGCTGCGTATTTGAACCGCCTGCTGCAGCCACTGTATTTAATATAACCGGCTATGTAAACGGTTATTACTCATACATGCAGCCGGTTATTAATCAGGACTTGACAATAACACTTGCAGAAGAAACATGTTACTCTGATACGGTCTGCACCACGAAAAATGTTGTTAATTTTAAATCTTCTACCGGTACTGCCAGTCTGACTGCTAATAGTTCTTATAATGAGGTACGCTATTTCTTACGTGCAATGTATCCTGATTCCATAATTTATAATAATGGGAGTCTGCAAAAAGGTATATTGATAAGCTGGTAATATGAGGAATAAAAATGATAAATAAGAATATGAAAAAAGGTTTTACTTTAGTTGAATTAATGGTACTTTTTATGTTTTTATCATTAGTGCTTGCAGCATCGACTCCTATAATAACAAAGCGTGTAAAAAATGCTCCGGAAAGAGTTTTTCATGGCAAATTTGTTTGTACATACGATAACGGGTATAAGCATTATTATTATAATTCTAACAAAATGGTATCTTCCGGTGAGGGGTGTTCATTTACACCGCCAAAAACTGCCGTTGTATATAAAGTAGAATTGATAGGCGCGGGTGCCGGCGGATATAATTATATAGAAAATCCGTGGACGGATTCTTCATCACGCACTAATACTTTCAATACAGCAACAGGAACTTGGAGTAACAGCTCGAGGTCGATGTATGATGAACCTGATGGCGCACAGCTTCAGTATATGTTAGAGGGCATACCATATCACTTTTCTGTTAGTACTGGCTATGCTGGTGACGGTGGTGATATAAGCATTAGCTTTACAGGCACATCGTCTCCGCGTATAACGTATAACGGTACTTGCTATGAGGATGGGCAAATGGCGGTAGATGGTATGCTTTCTTGCTCAGAGGTAAACCAGTTGATAGCTGAGGCTAAGCAGAAAATGAAAGATGATTATTTACTTGGTAGTTGTTCAGGTTGGTTGTCTAATCAACATATTAC
This sequence comes from uncultured Vampirovibrio sp., assembly GCA_964643455.1. Taxonomy (GTDB): domain Bacteria; phylum Cyanobacteriota; class Vampirovibrionia; order Gastranaerophilales; family Gastranaerophilaceae; genus CAG-196. The sequence goes on from CAZXQM010000072.1 coordinate 4,223, forward strand.
GGCAGGTGTTACCTCTAATTCATATTTATGGTGTTACAATATTGCTGATGAAGCCATGGTTACCAAGTTAAAAACATATTTGCCTTCGCCTCAAGAAGACTATACAATTAGTTCTTTTTCGACAGAAACTTCTAAAGTATCTTATGGTGGAAGCGGTGGTGGTGGCAACTACTTAGTTCTAGACGGTAACATAAATTTTATAGATCCGTATACTAAATCACGCGTTAGCGCTGACGACACCAAATCATATTTGATAAATTTGCTTGGCGGCAGTTCTTATATAACGACTGGTTCAACATCAACTGCCGGATCTTGCGCCAGCTGGTCTGACTCTGGCCCGGTGTCATATACGGCTGCTGATGGTGCTGATGTAACCTACAATAGCAACTATCCCTCTATTACGTCAGCGGAAGATGGTGAAGATCAAACAAGATACGCTGCTATGATGACAACAGGCGGTGGTATTCTTACTTGTATAACAGCTGATTCAGTACCTACCGGAGGTATGGGCGGAAGCCTTACTTTCACCGGAGCCTCAAAGGTACTAGGTGTGCAGGCTGGTGCAAGTATCAGAAAGGGGACTTCTCCTGAAGGTGTGACAGGCAGCTATTCTTCTTATTTAGGTATAACTTCAGTAGAAATGTCAGATACATCCCGTCCGTTAGGTAAACCTTATGTGTATGTTGATACGACTATAAGTACAAGATACCATTCAGTAGGAACAAGCGGTGGTGCAGGCGATTATACAATTGCTTACGTGCCGTTCCTTCAGAATGATTGTACATTCTCTATTTCCGGCGGCGGCAGTGCCGTTGATGATTCTCTTACTGAGACTGATATAGCGACACTGGAAGAAACTCTTGGTACATCGCTCTCTTGTAACGGCGGTACGCTGTCTTTATCCGCAAGCGGCGGTACGTATAGCAGGGAGGTTTATACTCAAAGTTATCCGGGAACAGACTATTTCGGCAGCAACGGTGAATTTAATAATTTGCCTGAGTTTTATTATACAGTGGTAACGGGTGATGATGGACCGTACGCTTCTGATGTCTATACACGTGCTAATTTGTCAGGTTTATCTCCAAGTTCTTGGGGTGCCGGTGGTAACGGTAACTCTATTACGGATTATTGTACAACGCCGTATGGAGAAAATACTCTTTCCTCTTACTACTACACTTCTACGACCACGACTTCGTTATACAGAACAGAAACTTATGATATACCGTATGATAATTGCGATCCTCTGGATGAACAAAAAGGAAATATAAAAAGAGAGGATGCTGCCAGTGGCGGTGCGGGTGCTGTCATTATATCATGGTAAAAAACACGTAAATAAGGGTTAATAATATGAAAAAAAATAAAAAAGACGGGTTCACATTGGCAGAGGTGCTTATTGCGCTCTCTATTGTAGGTGTTGTGGCAATAATAATGATAGGCTCTTTGGGAAAAATAAAGCCAAATCAAGAAAAGGCGATGTTCCGTAAGGCATATTATACTGTTGAAAGAGTTGTTTCTGAGCTGCTAAATGATGAAGAGCTTTATCCTGATTCTACTGATTTAACGGATACGAGCGAGGTAACATATAGAGAGGAAACGTATTCCGGTAAACTTAAGTTCTGTGAACTCTTTCAAGCTAAGGTTAATGTGGCAGAGGTGGGGGAAGAATGTTCTTATATGAACGGAATAACCCGCATAATAGCAGATACCAGTGCCAAAGTGTGGGGACCAAACTTTACAACTACTGATGGTGTACTCTTTTCTATACCTGGGGCGAGTCTGCTTTCCGCGGATAGTAATGGAAATGGGTACTACGCTATAATTGTGGATGTCAACGGTGAGAACGAACCAAATTGTCTGGATCTTCCTGACGATGTTAGCGGGTCAAGTTTGATGATATACAGCACACAAGCTAGTTGTGACAGTAAAAGGAAAGACAGATTTGTTATACAAGTATATCCGAATGGCAGGGTTACTGTATTTGATGGTTCCAAGGCACAGGAATACCTCTCTGATGTGTCTGCAAACTAACTAATGATTTCAGAGAAATGTTCTGTGGATATTTGAGGATATTAAAATATGAAAAAAAATGTAAAAAACGGATTCACATTGGCAGAGGTGATTATTACCCTCTCTGTTGTTGGTGTTGTTGCAATAGTAATGATAGGCGTTTTGGGCAGAGTAAAGCCGGATGAAGAAAAGATGATGTTCCGTAAGGCTTTTTATACTGTTGATAAAATTGTTTCGGAGCTGATGTATGATGAAGAGATTTATCCTGATTCAACTGATTTAACGGATACCAGCGAGGTAACATATAATGGTGTAACGTATTCCGGTACTGGAAAATTCTGTAAGCTCTTTCTAGCTAAGCTTAAAGTGGCAGAGGTGGTGGCTGATTGTTCTGCTGATGCTTCTGAACGCTCATGGTATGATAAACAATCCTTTCATGGTGGTGGATCATACTTTATAACTACTGATGGTATGGCTTGGAGTGTCCCTAAAATCGCTTATGATCCCCCAGGGGAGGATAAGTACTACGATATATGGGTGGATATCAACGGTCTGGAGAATGGACCAAATTGTGCGGATGTTCATACAACGGCTACTATGCCCGGCACCTTGGTTGTTAGTTGTGATGAAGGTTCAACGTATGACAGATTTGTTATACAAGTATTTACGGATGGCAGGGTTTCTGTACTGGATGGTACTAAGGCACAAGAATACCTCTCTGACACGTCTGTAAACTAACTAAAGATACCAGAGGAATGTTTTCTGATGATATTTAATGATATTAAAAATATGAAAAAAAATAAAAAAAACGGATTCACATTGGCAGAAGTGCTTATTGCGCTCACTGTTGTAGGTGTTGTGTCAGTAGTATTGATAGGCGCATTGGGCAAAATAAAGCCAAATAAAGAAAAAGTGTTGTTCCGTAAGGCATATAATACTACTGTGAGAATTGTTTCGGAGATGATAAATGATGAAGAACTCTATCCTGATTCAACTGATTTAACGGATACCAGTGAGGTAACATATAGAGGTAAAACGTATTCCGGTGATGGAAAATTCTGTGGACTCTTTAAAGCTAAGGTTGGCGGTGTAACTGGAACTACTGATAATATAGCTGAGGTTGCGCTTGGTGATAGTGCGGCTGATGGTTATGATGATGATTTTGCTTGTTATAGTGCAAATACGCTGAGCGTACGCGCTTGGATCGATAAATTATCCATGGTTATTGGAGGATACTTTACAACTAATGATGGTATAGCCTGGAGCGTACCTATGTTTACTTCTTTTGGTGGCAAAATGGACTACATGACAATATTGGTGGATGTCAACGGTCTGGAGAATGGACCAAATTGTGCGGATTGGCCTGAAACGATAGATGATGATACAACAGGTATTCAAGAATCTATTAATGTGGGTTTGGGCTTGGAATGTGATGATGGTTCAACGTATGATAGATTTCTAATTATTGTAGATCCACATGGCAAGGTTTTTGTACTGGATGATACTAAGGCACAAGAATACCTCTCTGACACATCTGTAAACTAACAAAAGATACCGGAAAAATGTTCTGATGATATTGAGGATATTATAAATATGAAAAAAAATAAAAAAAACGGATTCACATTGGCAGAAGTGCTTATCGCGCTCACTGTTGTCGGTGTTGTGGCAGTAGTATTGATAGGCGCATTGGGCAAAATAAAGCCAAATAAAGAAAAAGTGTTGTTCCGTAAGGCATATAATACTACTGTGAGAATTGTTTCGGAGATGATAAATGATGAAGAGCTCTTTTCTGATTCAGAAGTTTTAACTGATACCAGCGAAGTAACATATAGAGGTAAAACGTATTCCGGACTCACAAAATTCTGTAAACTCTTTGAAGCTATGGCTAATGTGTCAGAGGTGGTGACTAGCTGTGACGAATCAACTAATGATGATCGCGTATGGACAGATAAACAGTCCACGATTAGTGGACCATACTTTACAACTACTGATGGTATGGTATGGAGTGTACCTCCATACGCTATGAAGGGTTCTGGTGATACGCTGTACTCCTACACTATATTTGTGGATGTCAACGGTCTGGAGAATGGACCAAATTGTACGGATTTTAGTACAGCCCAATTTATTGATACGTACGCGTACATTGGCTATAGTTTAGACGGTGAAGAGCTTATCTGTGGAGAGAATGCGACTTATGACAGATTTGTAATAAAAGTATATACAGATGGTAAGGTTGCCGTATATGATGATACTAAGGCACAGGAATACCTCTCTGACACGTCTGTAAACTAACAAAAGATACCGAATGTTCTGATGATATTTGAGGATATAAAAATGATGAAAAATATGAAAAAAAATAAAAAAAACGGCTTTACTATTGCGGAAATACTGGTAGCTTTAGCTATTATCGGTATACTGACTATGCTTGCTCTCCAAACGACAACCCCCGCTAATAAATCCGCCGCAAAATATTTGTATATGAATGCTTATCAAGCTTTAACCAAAGCTTACTATAATGCTGTTATGAGCGGGTATGACCCTTTTTCTACCGTGTCTGACGATGAAGGGAATGTGCCCGTGTTCACTAATTCGAAGGATACCGGTGCAGAAACTTTGTGCAAGGGGTTGACAACATATATTAATACAACTACAAATGAGAAAAAAAGTGACAAGGATTACAGCACCTCTTGCTCCGATACAAAATTGACAAGCGAACTGGCTGACACGTTCGACGAAGATAATATCCAGTTTACCGCGACTAACGGGATGGATTTTTATATCTCTAAAAAATTATCTGTCGACGATACCTTTGAGTTTTATCTGGTATTTGTTGATACAAATGGTTACAATAAAGGTCCTAACGCCGTAGAGTATACTTATGCGGGAAAAACACAAAATGAAAAAAACAAAATTTTGCCTGATATCTTTGCCTTTGCTTTAATCGATACGGGACGTGTATGCCCGATAGGTATTCCGGAGTATGATAACAATATTCTTACCGCCAGATTCGCTTATTTCGATACCAGCGGCGATACTTACTATTCACTCGATTCAATGTCTTATTATCAGGCTAAAGGCGCAGCCTGGGGATTCTATAACACCGATGGACCGGATGGGCTTACCGATTATAATCTTGATGAGCCTTTCTCGCTAAATGATGTTATTCGTGATGCGATTAACAGTAATAGCAAAATTGTGGAAGACTTTCCGGATATTAAGACTGAACTGGAACCGGTTACGGTTGCTTCTGAATCACCTTATAGCTGTACAAGCGGTACATACGAAGACTGCTATATTTTCTTGGATAATTACAGACAATACTAGACTCTTGTATTATGTAAAACGCTTAAATGCAACAATAATAAAAAAGACCACAAAAGTGGTCTTTTTTTAATGGTGGGTGTGGTGGGACTCGAACCCACGACCAATTGATTAAGAGTCAACTGCGCTACCAACTGCGCCACGCACCCGTATTCACAATTTTCAAACTTTGCGCCTATGCAGTTG
>CAZXQM010000073.1:0-4078 GCA_964643455.1 uncultured Vampirovibrio sp.
TGCAGTTATTCCTGCTAATAAATAGACTTCTAATCAACTTAATTTATTATAAAACCGGCTTTTAAAAGTCGGTTTCTTTTTGGGGCAGGTTATGTTGTCAAATTTAATTCGCAATGTTATAATTTAGGGAAAGAGTATGGAGGAGAGATGGAAGAAATTTTTAGTATAGTGCAGTTTTTAAAGCAAGCTGTTAAAACTGGTGCTTCGGATGAACATTTGATGGTTGGTCATTCGCCTTATTTGAGGATTAATGGTTTTATTAAGAAGGCAAATACAATGGCATTAACCAAAGAAGATATTGATAATGCGATATTAGATATTGCACCTGCAACTATCAGAGATAAAATCTTGACTCTTTGTGATGTAGATTTTATGTATGAAATAAAAGGGTATTCAAGGTTCAGAATCAACTATAATCGCCAGCTTGGTATGCCTGCACTTGTTATAAGAAACATTCCATACAAAATTCTAACACCTAGAGAATTGCATTTGCCCGAGAATATATATCCAATAATCGAACATTCTAACGGAATAGTTCTTGTTACTGGTCCTACTGGAAGTGGTAAGTCTACAACTATTGCATCTTTGATTAATCATATAAATGAGTCTAAGGCAAAGCATGTTATAACTCTTGAAGACCCCGTTGAATATGTATTTGAAGGTTCAAATAGTATTATATCTCAACGTCAGTTAAGTATTGATACAAATTCTTATGCAGATGGTATTAAGTACGCATTGAGGCAAGATCCGGATATAATATTTATAGGTGAAATTCGTGATCAGGAAACAATGGCTGCTGCACTAAAAGCCGCGGAGACCGGTCACCTTGTATTTTCTACGCTTCATACAAATGATGCGGTTCAGACTATTAACAGAATCATAAATATGTTTGAGGAGGCTAATAGAAATCTTGTAAGAAGACAACTTTCTGAAGTGCTCAGAGCAACAGTTGCGCAGAAACTAGTGTATTCTAACCATCTTCAGAAGAGATTTCCTGCTTGCGAAATAATGGTCGTAACTTCTACAGTTAAAGATTATTTGTTAAAAGATAATCTTGATGAAATATATAATATTCTTAAGGAAAATAACATTGACGGTATGCTTTCAATGAATGATTCACTAGCAAACTTGGTAAGTAGTGAATTTGTATCACAGGAGGAGGCTCTTGCTGCTTCTAATGATGAACAAGAACTAGAAAAAATATTCAGAGGCGCGTATTCAGGTACAAAAGCTTATTATGAATAATTATGTTACAGAAGCGATTAATTTAAGGTCATATAATTTAAATGATGCTGATAAAATAATAGTAATGTACTCCAAGGAAAATGGACTTATCAAAGGTGTTGCGAAAGGTATAAAAAAGCCAAAGAGTAAGCTTGGTGCGCGTATGGATTTGCTTGTGGCAAACTCATTGCAACTAATAAAAGGCAAATCTATGGATACGATTGTTCAGGCGCAAACTTTAAACCATTTCAAAAAAACAAGAGAGGATATGGACAAATTAATTTTGTCATCATATATCTCTGAGGTTGTTATGAATTTCGGGGAAGGATCTGAGTCCGCTTCTAAGGAAATTTATGAGCTTTTATACAAAGCTCTGGCAAGAATATCTGATTCCAAAGAGAAAAAGGATATGCTGATTGCTGTGATTAAATTTCAACTGAAAATGTTGCTTATTATGGGGTTTTGTGTTGAGCTTGATATGTGTCTTTGTTGTCGGGAACAGGTTTTGGATGAGGAAATGTATTTTTCATTGTCAATGGGCGGAATTATTTGTAAAGAATGTAATGAGGAACTTGGTATTCGGCTGAAGATGCACAATAAAATCAGGGATTTTTTGCAGGCAATGCTCCAATTTGATTTTAATTACGAGAGTGATTATGACAGAAAAGCAACTGAAAAAGTTTGTCAGGTTTGTTTTGATCTTTTGGATGATTATATAAAAATTCATACGAATAAGCGCCAAAAATCTGTAAAACTTGTGCATGAAATGGCAGGTTAGTATGAAAAAACTCAAGCTTGCACATTTATATCCAAAGCATTTAAACATCTATGGGGATATTGGTAATGTTATTACTCTGAAAAGGCGCTGTGAGTGGCGTGGAATTGAATTTGAAATTGAAGAAATAAATATAGGTGACAAAATTGGTGAGCATGATATTTATTTTATCGGAGGAGGACAAGATAAGGAGCAAATAGAAGTTTCTAAAGAGTTGCAAAAACACAAAGAGTTTTTACAATTCGAGCGTGACAGGATGGCTGTATTCCTTGGAATTTGTGGCGGATATCAGTTAATGGGGCATTATTATCAGCCGCATAATGGTGAAAAACTTTTAGGTATAAGCCTTCTTGATGCATATACTGTTGCAGGTAATAAACGTTTTATAGGAAATGTTACGGTAAAAACAGAGTTTGTTGAACCTGATACGCTTGTCGGTTTTGAAAACCATAGCGGGCTTACTTATTTAGAGGGTAAAACGGAACCTGTAGGAAAAATGTTAACAGGTAATGGCAATAACGGTCGTGACAAAACAGAGGGGGCAAGATACAAAAATGTATTCGGTACATATATGCACGGGTCATTTTTACCTAAAAATCCTCATTTTGCAGATTATCTTCTTGAGCTTGCACTTGGTTTTAAGCCGGAACCTCTTAATGATAAGATAGAAAATCTAACTCACGAGTCACTTATAAACAAAAAATATTAATTTTTCAAATATTTTAGTTCAACTTGAGCTCTAACACTGTCAGAAGGGTATTTTGCGGGCAGTGGTTTGTATGGTGAACCGGACTTCACTGCGTTAATAACAGATGAATTCGCTTTTTCATTAGTTGATTTTACAATTTCGGGCTCTGTAATTTCACCATTTTTCTTTACGCTGAACTGTACAGTAATTTCGTAATCGGTATTAGCTTTATAAGGAGTCCAGTTTTTGTGAACAGCATTTGGAAGGTACTCAAAATACTGGCTAAGATTTTGAATTTCAGCATCTTCTGTTTTTTGTGCTTTACTTTTAACAATTTCTGTTTTGGGAGGGATAATAATTTCTTCTGCTATACAAGATAAAGGCATGATTAAACTTATTGCTAATAAGAAAGTTTTTAGTTTTAACATTTTATCCTCCTTCAGTTTTGCACTCATCGTACATAAATTCTCGGTAATCTGACTTTGAGTCTGCAAGTCAGTTCATAATTAATAGTATGCAATATTTCCGCCCAACTATCAAGGGATAAATGAGAGTCATCTAAAAGAGTTATAACATCACCAACCTGAGCATTAACTTCTCCAAGGTCAAACATCATTTGATCCATAGTTATATTGCCGACTTGTCTGACTTTTTGACCGTTAATAAGTCCGTAAATCTTATTTGAAAGATTTCTAGAAATTCCGTCTGCGTAACCGATAGGTATTGTTGCGACTCTTGTCGGTTCATAAGCTATAAATTTGTGAGAATAACTCACTCCTTCTCCGGCTTTAACTTCATGAATATTAGTTATTCTGCCTTTCAGCCCCATAATTTGTTTTAATTTCGGTTTATAATTTACTTTTTCCGGCAAGTCAGGATAAAGTCCGTAAAGAGAGATTCCGACTCTTACCATATTTGATTTTATATCATAAGCAAAAGTTGCTGCAGTATTTTGTATATGAAGAGTAAGCCCTTGTTTATCAATATTATCAATGACATAGTGCCATCTATCTATCTGTTTTTGAGTTTCTTCCGGCTCTTCTGCAGATGCAAGATGGGTAAATACACCTTCAAATTTTACAAAGTCAGATTTACGCACTTCTTCGATATATTTTACCCCATCTTCCGAGCGTACGCCGATTCTATTCATGCCGGTATCTAATTTTACGTGTACTTTAGGTTTAATTCCGGTTCTTTCATAAACATCCTTACAAGCTGCGAGATGTTCATCATTAAATACTGAAAAAGCAATATCATTTTGCGTTGCAGATTCAATTGCCCAGAGGGGAATTGCGCCAACAACCAGAATCGGAGCTTTGATTTTTACTTTTCTTAGATCTAAACCTTCATCAACTGACGATACTCCAAATGCATCAACGCCAGATGCAAGC
>CAZXQM010000073.1:4178-9653 GCA_964643455.1 uncultured Vampirovibrio sp.
ATCTAAACCTTCATCAACTGACGATACTCCAAATGCATCAACGCCAGATGCAAGCATAGTTTGTGCAAGCATTGCCGCGCCGTGCCCGTAAGCGTCAGCTTTTACAATAGCCATAAATTTTTTGTCATCAGGAATTCCTTTTTTAATTTCCAGAATATTTTGTGCGAGAGATTCAAGATTAATCTCTACCCATGCATCTTTATGTATATTTACATTAGACTGTCTGACATTTTTCATAAGAAATCCTTCTATAATTTTAACGTTTCCCTCTCCCCTTGGGAGAGGATAGAACACTTAGCGAGCTTTAGTGTTCTTGGTGAGGGATATGAGCTTCTATTGTTTTCAACACCCCTTCTATATTTTCATATATCTCACTATTCCAAAATCTTATAACATTATAACCACAACTTTCCAAATACTCTGTTCTCTTTTTATCATCTTCAAGACCTATTGAAGTATTGTGCTGCCCGCCATCAATTTCAATTACAATCATAGCCTGTACACATACAAAATCAACTATATAATTTCCTATCGGATATTGCCTTTTGAACTTCAAATTATGAAATTGTCGATTTTTCAACAAGTTCCATAACCTTCTTTCTTGTATTGTTGAATTTTTTCTTAAATTTCTTGCTATATTTGTTTTGTAATTCATGTACCCTCACCCGCATCTGTACGTTGCTTACGCTCCTACATCTGCGTCCTCTCCCAGAGGGAGAGGGGAATATTAAATTATTTTACTAAAAATTTCCTTATTACCCATACAAGATATAGCATTATGCTGCACAAAACTATAAATGAAAAAATTTCTTGATTGGTAATCAGCCCCGTCAACGAGGATGTTCTCTGCTTGAGACGACTAAAATTGCAAAAATCCCACAAATGAGTATCAAAAGTTTGTTTTTTAGACTCACTTTATCATCTCCCCTCTCAGGTACCAAGTGCGGGCTGAAGTTATTTTTACATTTACAAACTCACCGGTGATATCTTTGTCATAAGGGATATGAACGATTTTATTGTTTCTTGTTCTGCCGGTAATGATATTTACCTCTCTGTCATTTCCCTCCTTATCATTTACCTCCTCGAATTTTTCGACAAGGACTTCCATCTGGCGTCCCACATACTTTTGATTAGATTTAAGACAGCATTCTCTGTTATGCTCATTGAGTCTTGCAAGACGCTCTGTCTTAGCATCCTCCGGAACATACAACTCCACCCACTTTGCAGCAACCGTTCTTTCTCTAGGTGAATATGCCGCAGTATTTGAATAATCTAACTCAAGTTCTGTCATCGATTTTAGAGTATTTTCAAACTGTTCTTCCGTCTCACCCGGAAAACCTGCAATAAAATCACTTGTTATTGTCACATCTGGAATACGGCTTCTTATATTATCGCAAATTTTTTTATAAGTTGCGTAATCATACCTGCGGTTCATTTTCTTTAAAATATAATCATCTCCTGATTGCATTGGAATATGGAAATATTCGCAAACTTTGTCAAGCTCAATTACTGTATCAATAAGTTCTTCCGTTATATCAGTAGGATATGAAGTTACAAAACGGATTCTAAATTTACCTTCAAGAGCATTAATTTGTCTCAAGAGCCAAGATAAATTTTCTCCCTCGTTTTCACCTTTATAACTATCTACATTTTGTCCCAGAAGTGTAATTTCCTTAAACCCTTCCGCAAGAGCTTTTTTTACTTCATTGATAATAAGTTCAGCTTTTCTTGAACGTTCACGACCTCGTGTATAAGGTACAATACAGTATGTACAGAAGTTATTACACCCTTCCATAATTGGAATCCAAGCGTTTACACTCTTAACCCGTTTGATATTAATTTCATTTTCTGAATAAGGAGTCTCATCTACAGAAACAATCCTTTCTCCGGCTTCAATTCTTTTTATAAGCTCCGGAAGCTCATAAACTCTTTGAGTTCCGATAACTAAATCTACATAAGGAGCCCGTTTTAAAATATTTTCACCTGCCTGCTGAGCAACACATCCTGCAAATACAATCTTCAAATCCGGCTTATTCTTTTTCCATTTACCCCAAACACCTATTGCACTGTAAGCCTTATCCTCAGACAACTGTCTTATGGAACAGGTGTTAATAATAAGTAAATCAGCTTCTTTAGGATTTTCTGTTTCAGAATAGCCCAAATGTTCAAGCATTCCGTACATCCGCTCTGCGTCAGATTTATTCATCTGGCAGCCCATTATTTCTATATAAACTTTTTTCATAATTCCCCTTTAATATATATGAATATTTTATTACAAACATGGGGGTAAACCAAATTAGATAAATGTATGAAGTCAAGTATACAAATATTATAAGACCAACGAACCGAAAGAATAAGCGGTTAAAATGTTATTAAACAGACTCTCTGCCAAATAAATTAAACTTTAGTAAGCAAAGCTTCTGAGCCTGAAGTAAGAGCTTTTTCATTGAGCGGAAGTAAATCTTTTTTCTTTTCACCGAGAACTTTTTCCACACCTTTAGCTAAAAAGTCTTTTGAAATAATTTTGCAAACAGATGCAAGAACGCCTAATGAAACAACATTTGTTACTTTGCTTGTTCCTAAAGAGTTTGCAATATCGCCCATAGGTGCAAAAACGTAATTTATATCATTTCTGGGTTTTGACTGAGCTACGAGTGTTGAATTGGCAATGATCGTGCCGCCTTTTTTAACACGCTGAACAAACCTATCAAAAGACTGCTGATTCAAAACTAAAGCATAATCAGTGTCCTGTTTGTGTACGGAACTTACTTCTGTATCGGACACAACAATTTCACAGTTAACCGTTCCGCCTCTCATCTCAGCGCCATAACACGGATACCAGGTTACATTCTTACCCTCAAGCATAAAAGCATTTGCAAGAACAGTTCCTGCAAGCAAAATGCCCTGACCGCCAAAACCTGCTAATATAAAATTTGTTTCCATTGCACACCTATCTTTACTAATATTTATAATATTCTCATCCGGATTTCTAAATCCGTACAGTTCATTAAGAAATTCTGCCTTTTACACATTCCGCTCACGCTGCTCGGAGATGGGATTAGGCGCTTACATCTTTAAATACACCTAAAGGAAATGCGGGAATCATTTCTTCTCTTACCCTTTTGTGAGCATCTTCTGGCGAAAGATGCCAATTTGTAGGACAGGAAGAAAGTATTTCTACAAAACTAAATCCAAGTCCATCCAACTGCATTTGAAAAGCTTTTTTTATAGCTTTTTTCGCTTCATTAATATGCGGCATAGAATCCACTGCAACTCTTGCCGAATAAACCGTTCCATCGCATAAAGCTATGTGTTCGGCAACTTTAATCGGATATCCGAAATATTCCTTATTTCTTCCCGTTGGAGATGTTGTTGTAACCTGTCCCATCATCGTTGTCGGACCAAGCTGACCGCCTGTCATACCGTAAGTTGTGTTATTTATACAAAAACTTGTTATTTTTTCTCCTCTTAAAGCTGCATGCATGGATTCTGCAAGTCCTATTGAAGCAAAATCGCCGTCTCCTGAGTAGGTAAATACAATTTTGTCAGGTCTTGCACGTTTTACACCGGTAGCAGAAGCTAAAGCTCTTCCATGTGGTGCTTCTATGCAGTCTACTTCTATAAATTCATGCAAGAATACTGCGCAGCCAACAGAAGTTGAAGAGATAATATTTTCTCTGAGTCCGAGTTCATCAATCACTTCTGCAACAAGCCTTATTGCAATACCATGATCGCAGCCAGGACAAAAAGTATATTTAAAATTTTCTTTCATTGTTTTTGGAATACTAAATACTTGCTGCATAGCTAACCTCCTTAATTTTTCCCGGGTGAATTGATTTAGAGGTGTGTGAGGTCATAATATCTTCAACCGCTTCAACAATTTCTTCTATACTTAACCATTCGCCGCATGGTCTGCTTACAAAGCTTACATTAACTTTACCTTCAGCTGCGAACTTAACATCCTTGAGCATTTGTCCCATATTCATTTCAACTACAACAATATCTATGCCTCTATCTGCAATAGCTTTTATTGCATCATAAGGGAATGGAGAGAGTGTAATTGGTCTAAAGCATCCAACTTTCTTTCCTTTAGCTCTTAATACATTCATTGCTGCTTTTATATTTCTGGTCATAGAACCGAAAGCAACAAGTACAACGTCTGCATCCTCTACATTAATTTTTTCATAAGAAGTTTCATTACGTGTAATAACTTCAAATTTTTTAAATAAATTATAAATATGTTGAATTTGTTCTTTCTCATCAGTTACGAGAGAATAGATTCTTCTTGCTGGTCGGTCTTTTGCTCCCGTTAATGCCCAGGAAGAAGTATCCACTTCCGGATAAGGGTATTCTCCGAAACTTGCCGGTTCCATCATCTGACCGAGTAGTCCGTCTGCCAGAATTATGGTTGGATTTCTGTATTTTTGCGCCAGATAAAACGCTCTATAAGTTAAATCAATACATTCTTGAACTGTAGATGGTGCAAGAACAATTAGTTTATAATCTCCATTTCCGCCGCCATATACTGCTTGATTGTAGTCTCCTTGAGCAGGGTAAATATATCCTAATCCGGGTCCTGCTCTCATAACATTTACAAGAACTACAGGTAATTCATCCGCTGCAGCGTATGAGAGAGCTTCTTGCATTAGAGCTACCGCACAGGACGATGAAGACGTCATTGCCTTAACTCCTGTAGATACAGCCCCCATAACCATATTTATTGCGCCGAGTTCACTCTCTGCACAAACATAAGCTCTCCCCAGCTCTTGCATTTTACCGCTTAAATATTCTCCAATTTCTGTCTGTGGTGTTATCGGATATCCGAAATAACACTCACATCCGGCATTAATAGCTGCCTGAGCAATTGCATAATTTCCTTTTATTAAAACTTTTTCATTTTTATCTGTCATTAAATACCTCAAAGATTGATTTGACCGAGTGAAACGTAAAAATAAAGAGAAGAAAGAGATTTAAATCTTTTCTGATGAGTTCTTTTTCCCTTATTTCCCCCGCTTCGCAGCACTCTATCTCCAGACTTCTGTTATTGCCATATCCGGGCACCTTCTTGCACACATGGCACAACCCACACACTCGCCTTTAGGATCATCAAATTCTACCATATAATCTCCAAGGCGATTTGTTTTATTGCTTTTTTTTATAAGCCCTTTTGGACAGGTTACTGTGCAAATATAACATGATTTGCAGCGACTATTATCTATTTTTATTATTCCCATTGTGTCTCGACTCTTTCTTTTACAATTATAGTATTAACAAGTATTTTAGTCTCTTAATGTAACAAATTGTAAATTTTTCCTTGAAAGTTGTTATAAATTCTGAAAGTGTGGAATTTAACATATATAAAGTCAATGCAGGGACGCACTTATAAGATGTAACGCCTGAAAGGAGTAAAAAATGGCAATTACGATAAACACGAGCATTTCATCCCTAATAGTTCAATCAAATTTAGAAAAAGCT
>CAZXQM010000074.1:0-9606 GCA_964643455.1 uncultured Vampirovibrio sp.
TCTCTGCTTTTGCTTCTTCGGTTTCGCGTGTACCGGAAGGCTCCTCTTTTTTCGGAGTCTCATCTGTTTTTGGTGCGCTATCAGCTGTTCTTAATGCGTTTGAACGTTCTTCAATTGCAGCTCTAAGCTGATTTTTATATGTACCTATCATTTTCTTTTTGCTGACAAGTGCAGAGAGTTCTTTCAACTCGTCTGCTGACTGAACGCCTTTTATGTAGTCTAAAAGTTGTTCCACTTCTTCTTTTACCATACCTTTGTCAGAATTTAACATTGAATAAATGTAGCTTCTGATTTCTTTATTAGACATTTGTGGTTTTGGAGTCAAAACTTTAATTCTGTCATCAATTGATTTGTATAAAGTACGATAATTGTCTGTAACTCCTCCGTAGGTCAATTCTTTTTGTTTCAATTTATCCTTGAGTTCATTCAATACATTAATATCGTCAGTACTATTGATATATTCATTCAAAACTCTGACATCCGTAGCATTCAATTCGCTGTGTTTTTCAAAGATGTGGTTAACGTTGTATTCCAAATCTTTAGTACGTGCATTATTAAAGGCCTCCTGTTTAGGAGCTTCAAGAGATTTTGCCTTAGCATCGATTTTTTCAAGCAGCTCACGTCTTAAATTTCTGTCAGACAGAGCTTCAACTTCTTTGCGGATTCTGGCAAGCTCTTCGCCTGTAATATTAGGGTTTTGTAAAGCATTTTCTACTTCTGACTTTATTGCTTCGGCTTTCTTTGCACCGACCTGAACATCAGCAGGATGTGCCGCACCGCGGGAAGAGGCAACGTCAAGAGTTTCTGTTCCTGTACTTTTATCTCTTGGTGCAGAAGGCGGAGTTGAATCCATTTGTTTTGCCGCAACACCGTGACCCACTGCGTTTGCAGCAAGCGACATAATTAAAGCTGTTAAGAAGGATTCTTCATCAAACTCTCCTGCCATGCAATAAGTCTGCACAAGAGATTGTATCGTATCACTTGTAATTTCAAGTCCGCATGCTTCTGCTCTTGCAAACAATACACTTGCTCTTTCTACGCTGTTGAGGTTTACACCAGGATTTTTTGCAAGAATTGAAGCTTTTTTTGCTTCCAAAACATTTTTACCGATTTTTCCTGAATATGCCTGTATTTTGTTGGAAATTTCTTTTGCTTTACTTGCAACTTTACCCAGTTGATTGCGCGGAATACTCGCAAGTTTACTTGTCATACTGCCCTTTGGCTGCTTAGCAAGCCAGCTAATCCATTTGTTCTGGTTTGATACAATCTGACTGCCTCTGGCAAAGGATTCTGCAAATTGTCCTACTTTAAAACCGATTGCAGCTAATGCGCCATCCCACAGAGCCTGTGCGGCATCTGAAGTCCATTCGGAGTTTGTATAACCATCGGCATCGGTTGAATTTTCTAATGCGTTTAATCCGAATGAAGCTGTAGCGGCAATGGTAAATACGGCAAGAGAACCACCGCCGGTAAACGGTGCTGCAACGATTGCACCAAGCATAACACCAAGATTTAATACAGTCATACCGGTACTTATAGTGCTCATATAATCTTCAAGCATTTCATCCGGAACATCTTGGCCGAATGCATCTTTAAATTCCTGCTTAAAGTTTTCCAGTTTACTGTTGTATCCGTCTGATAAAATATCTGAAATCTTAGAGGAAGATGTATTTAGAGGAACATCAACCCCTAGTAAATCTTTTGCAATATCAGCAAGACCTTGTTTTAATTGATTTGCAATTTTTTGTAATTCTGCTGCCGGAACAGGTTTGCCGGAAGCATCAACTATGACTCCGTCTTTTAGGGTGTAGTTGTAAGCATCAAGAGTAAGGGTTTGACCTGTAAGGGAAGATATTTTTTCCAGAGTGTCATAGATTGCAGTTGTTAATTCCTGTGCGGTTTTAGCGTTGCTCAGCTCATCCCAGCATATTGCAATATTCTCTTTTGCATATCCCATTGCAACCATTGTTTCAGCTTGTTTTGCAACCTTTTCAACTTTAGCAGCATCAAAATCGGTATCGATATTGCGTTCTTTAAATACTGTTTCAAAACTTACGGCAACGGTTTTACCGTTCTCAACTTTTGCAAGCTTACCTTCTGCAGCCAATTTCAATAAACGCAAAGTCTCTGTATCGTGTTCAATTCTTGCTTCAATTTCTTCTCTTGTAGTACCAAGTCCGTATGCTTCGCAGAAAGAATTAATAGCGCCGGATACAACACCCTGACTATCAAGAGCCTTCTGGTAATCTTCTTTCATCTTTTCAAGTTTTTCTTCAAAAATACGAATGGTCATTTCATAAGCTTTTTTCTGTGCATCAGTCAGCTGCTGCGCATTTTTCGCTTCTACATACATATTGTCTGAAATATCAGTATTTTCTTTGTAATTGTCAGAAATAACTTCAGCAACAACCGGAGAAAGGATAAATTTACCCAAGCCGTCCCAGAATTTTGCTTTTTCTTTATATTCGGCTTTTGCTTTATTAAATTTTTCTAATGTTTCAGCAAGAGATGAACCTTTTTGTTTAAGCATATTATCAACCATTGTTGCAACTTCTTCATTTCTGATTGCTTTAAAGCCCATTGCCTGTTTGTCAAAATCAGAATTCAAAATTAAGTTGTATGCAATTTTTGCAGCATCTTCTCCGTCAATAATATTATTAGCAGCAAGCTCGGCATTAACAAAGTCGGCTTTTTCCTGACCTAATTTTTGTACAAAGAAATCCGCAAGAGATTTTCCGGAAATTTTCTCAAAAATCTGGAGCATTCTTTCATAAACTTTCGGATCTTTTATCTGCTGCACTGCATCTTTTATATTGGCAAAATCACCCTCCAAGATTTGTAAAGCAGCCTGTTCCGCACGAAGATTTATAATTTCCTGTTCTTTATATGCTCCTTGAGCTATAAGCATTTCATTGAACTTGCGAATTTCTTTGTGGTCGCGTGAGATTCCCATAAATGTATCGCACTCGTCATATAATATTGCCTGTAAATATGACTGACCTTCATATTTTGGTTTGACATTATGTTTTTCGCAATATTCTTTCAATTTTGCTTCTACTGCAATTCTGTCTTCACGTGAATTAATAGCTTTAATAGCCTGAGTCAGGTATTCAATATCTGTTCCGGCTCCTGCAACTGCCTCTTCTGTAAGGTCATGGATAGCTTGAGCCTTTTGCTCTCCCTGAATAGCGTTATTCTCAGCAAGAATCCCGTCAAGATATCTACACTCTGATTCCCACATTTCACCTTCACAGTAATCACGAAGATTTTTGCATGGAGAACCGAGACCATAGAAAGTTCTATGTTTTACAAGAATTTCGTTAACTTTTTCATAGACAGCTTTTGCCTGAGCATTGTCCCTTGCAGTGTCACCTGTAGGTTTAGGACATTTAATATATCTTACACCCTTTTTAATCTTTTCACAGTCTGTTCCGAAACCATCGCCGCCATCAAAGATTACTCTCGCAGCCATTCTTGCTTGTGCATCAATTGCTGCCTGTCCTTTTAAAGTTCCATTATCAATCCATTTTTGGACTGTTTGTTCAAGGTAGTCGGAAGAGTGATTTGTACGTATAATGCCGTGATTTTCTTCTTTGCGGATAAATACTTCAATAGGAGAATGCAAGTCTGTAGCTTTGTATCCTTTTTCTTCCAAAAATCTGTTAACTTCTGCAAGTTCTTCCGGAGTATCAATCTTTGCAATTGCACGTTTAATTTTATCAACATCATTCCAGCCTGAAGCAGCATCTATTAATTCATCAACAATTTGTTTTGCGGAATTCTTTTGAACTTGTTTTTCTGATTCGGTAAGCTCAATTTCTTTGCCGTATTGTGTATTAATATCTTTATAAAGAGTCGGACATTTTTCTTTAAACTGAACGCCTGAAATCTCATCATTATTAGGATTGAAATAGTGTAAATCGCCGTTACCATCTACCGTAATATAATATCCATCTTCACTGCGAGTTATAACCTGTTGATTCTGCTTGTTTTGCTCTTTTACTAAATTTGCATGAATATTAGGACACCTTTTTTTGAACTCTTCTTCTGAAATTTCGTTGCCTTTAGGGTCATGAAAATGAATGTTTCCATAACCGTCTTTTGCCGCGTAATACCCATTGCCGCCCTTGACTATTACGGTTCTTTCATTCAATTTTGCTTCGTGTTCTTTTTTTCGTGCTTCTTCAGCACGTCTTTCCATAGCTGTCGTATAATCAGAAATTGCAGCATCACGATCTTTTCTGCCTTGCAATACAGTTTCATCGGCTTTCATTTTTCTAGGGATTTTGATTTCCTCGCCAACATTAAAATATGCATTTGGATATTTCCCGTGAACTTTTGAAGCGTTTACTTTGATTAAATCTTGTACTGAAACACCAAATTTATCTGCAATTGCTTGAATGGACTCTCCGTTTTGAACGATTATACCTACAGTATTTCCGTCTTTATCATACTTGACATTGTATGTTTGCCCGTCAATAACCTTTGTTTGACCAAGATGAGTATTCTCTGAATCATAAGAATCCGTTACTTCGGCATTTTCATCCATATAAACATCAGTATAATTACCTTCTGAATCGTATTTACGTGTATGTTCAGCCTGACCATCCTCTTTTATATGTTCAACAATATTATCGCCGCTGAACGACCTTTTTATTGTTTTACCGGAAGTTATAATTGTCTCAGAAATTTTGTTTCCGTTTTCGTCATACTCATAAACAGTCTTTTGCTGGACTCCGTCTACTGTTTCAGTTTTGTCATTAAGCTGCCATGCATCCTTTCCGTTAATTTTTGTTATGGAATAGTTTTCAACATTTCCTTTTTTTTCAACCGTACGTTTTACAGGCTCATTGTTTTCATAAAGGATTGTTGTTCTATCATTATTCTGACTGTTTGTATAAACTTCTTTTGTTTTTGTTTCTCCATCTTCGTCATACGAAGTTGTAACAGTTTCTGTACCAGTAGTTACACTTTCTTTTATCCTTTTGTCATTTTTATCTTTTGTAGTTGAAATCGTTTTATTTCCGTTAGTTACGGTAATAATTCTTGAACCGTCCGGAAAAACTCTTTCTATTGTTTTTTTATCCTTGTATTTGATAACTTCAACTTCTTGTCCGTTAATCGTTTCATGAGTAATTTCTTCTACGTCTTTTGACAGTTCACTAAGTTTGTTAATTACTGCAAAAAGCGCATCTTTACCCTTTTTACCAATATTTTCACCGCTTAGTTGATATTTGCGTGCTTCTTTAGACGACAAATTACCATCACCTTTTGACAGATCTTCCAGCTCTTTATAAAAAGCTTGCAGCTCCTCACGGCTGAGCATATTATCATCAGGGTTTTTATCTATTTTATTGATAATTTGTTCAAAGACGGATTTTAGTTTCGGGTCGACTCCTTCCAGAAGCTCTTTTTTCTTAATCCCGCTTTTTATCTTACTAAAATCAATTTCTCCGGATTTCCCTTTTTTCCCTAACGATAAATTTTCTGTCATCTTACGACCTTTCTAAGCTATGAGCCGGAATACAACAATTTGTATAAAATGTTGTATATTCTTTATTCGTGTGGCTTTTAGCCACTTTTATTGCTCTTATATTGTTATAAAATCTTACGTCTTTTCAGCTCCTGGAGAGTTGAAACAACATTTTATACAAATTGTTATGCGATAGACTAAAAAGGCGGATGTGGAATCTAAAGTGGTATCAGGAGATTTCACCAATGAGCCGTCCAAAAGTCTACATGCGTAGCACCATCTTATACAAAATGTTATATGAATTATTACGGCTAATTTGACTAAAAACTTTAGCAAAAATTTGATGTTTGTTACAAAAATTTACAAAAAGCCGTTAATATTTGTCCGGTTTGTACTAAATCGGGTAATGAATTGCTTAATTAGATTTAACAATTGCTAAGAAATGTAAACAAATGCTCTTCTTCCGGAGTAAATGCCTGTGGTGACAGATATTTTTTCGCAAATAATTCAGCCCAAATCTCGGCATTGCTTTTACTCGTCTTTGCATATCCGGAAAGTGATTTTATTGTATTTTTAAATTCTTTTGGAATTATTGCAGTATAAATATTTGCTGGTTGAATGATATGTCCGCATTCATGAACTAATTCGTGTAAATTATTATCAGTTGATGACCATCTGCCTTTACCCTTTGTATGAGTCAGATTTATAGAGCATGAAGAGTTTAAAAGAACGCAAGATTCGGTTGTTAAGGCTTGACCGCTTCCGGGAATCGAGTTCGAAATAATGAAATTTTTAGGAAGCTTTAGCCCGTTAGATTGTAGAAGTTCACAAACTTTTAAAATCTTTTTGCCCTGTTCATAATCGTCCTGTAAAGAAACAATATTTAACCCGAATCGGTCTTTTAAAAGTTGTTCTAATTCTATACACTTAGGATCGGTTGATTTCGCAATTAATGCTTTTTCAAGTTCGAACATTTTTGCCATAAATGGTTTTTTTTCGGAATTTATAATTAAATCTTTTTCGGCTCTTGTCAGCTTTTGATT
Organism: uncultured Vampirovibrio sp.; assembly: GCA_964643455.1. Taxonomy (GTDB): domain Bacteria; phylum Cyanobacteriota; class Vampirovibrionia; order Gastranaerophilales; family Gastranaerophilaceae; genus CAG-196. Next base: position 6,517 of record CAZXQM010000074.1, read on the forward strand.
GCAAAGCACTAAATTTATTTTATCCGTGTATGACATTGTACTGTTATATTTATATTTATAAATAATACTGCATAATTTATCCGGAGATTCAGCCAAATTTACTTCATCTAAGAAATATTTTTCTAATTTTGAATTAGCAATATTGTGCTTAATTGATAAAAAGTTTTTAGAAAGATATCCTGTGAAAAGTTTTCTATTATTTTCCAATGAACCCAGATATGCTATTTTTACAATTGGGCGGGAAATTTTATATTTCAGCTCTCCCAGAATTGACTTAAGCCATGCTGTTGGAGAAGCTAATTTATTGCTTTTAACTGGCATAGTCATATTTTCGGAAAAGAAAATATTTATTTGGTTAGAAGTATTGTTTCTTATTGGCTTTGTTGCGTGCAATCTTTTACCAATGGTTGAAGTTAGTTGCGCTAATTTCATAAAAATATCCCCTATACTAATATAAAGTATATTTCTTATCAAAATTTGCCATGTAATTACAAGCCGGAATGAAATATATACAAAATTTTACAAAATAAAAGAGCGAAGCCCTGGGGCTTCGCTCTTACGTATTTTATATAAATATATTTACAGGCATTTTTTTATATCTTCCAGAATCAGCTCCGGTGTAAGGTGGTAGCGCTGATAGAGTTCCTTAAGCGGAGTACGATCCGTAAATTCTTTTCTTGCGCCGAAATTCAGAACTTTCATATCAGAACCGCCGTAGTATGATGCGATTTTTTCACCAAACCCGCCTTCAAGAACACCATCTTCCAGAGTAACGACAAGTTTGTGGTTGTTCTTTAATGATTCCATAAGTTCTGTATCAATTCCGGTTATGTAACGAGGGTTAATAAGAGTTGCGGAAATACCTAAATTTGTTTTTAGCAGAGTTTTTACCTGTTCACCGAGAGAATAGAAATTACCAAGACCTAAAATCGCAACATCAGAGCCGTTGTCAACAACTTTATATTTGTTCAATATTGAATAATCCGTATCATCTTTAAAGCCTGTGTTAATTACTGAACTCATCGGTACTCGAATCACGACAGAATGTTTTTTCTGTTCAACAGCCCAATCCAACATTGCTAAATACTCTTCTTTGTTAGTTGGTGCAAGATATACAATATTAGGAATATTTGCAATAAGAGGAATATCATATTTAGTAAGGTGTGTAGCGTCAGCACCGCTGATTCCGCCCCAGAAAATTAATATTACAGCCGGATTATTATTCAATGCTAAATCCTGTGCAAGTTGGTCATAGGCTCTCTGAACAAAAGAACTCATAATTGCCAGAATTGGTTTTGCTCCGCCCTTAGCAAGACCTGAAGCATAAGCAACAGCGTGCTGTTCTGCAATACCGACATCAGTATAGCATTTGCCAAGTTTTTGACGAAATTCTTTTGTGAATCCACACACCCCTGGAGTTGCAGGAGAAATAGCTATAACTGTATTATCTTGGTTGTGTTTTTCCAGAATATAATCTGTTGTAATACTTTCGTAAGATTCTCCTCTGCAAGCCGGCTTAAAATCGCTGTTCAATTCTCCCGGAACAATCCAGTGATAATGTTCTTTGTCATTTTCGGCAGCGGCAAGCCCTTTGCCTTTTAATGTATGAATATGTATAAGAACAGGATGATTAGCATCTTTTACCTGTTTAAATGTTGAGATTAAACTTTCTATATTATTACCTTCTGACACGTAGTGGTAATCAAAACCGAGTGACTTGAAGAAGTTGCATTCGGCATTGCCGTTTGTTTCTCTCAGAAGTTTCAAATTAGAGTATAAACCTCCCTGATTTTCTGCAATTGACATGTCATTATCATTGACAATTACAATTATGTTGCTGCCGAGAACAGCGGCGTTATCGAGTCCTTCAAAAGCTTCTCCTCCGCTCAAAGAGCCATCTCCTATAAGCGCGATAACATTTTCTTTGCTGCCTTTCAAGTCTCTTGCTTTGGCTAAACCAACGGCTAAGCTTACGGAAGTTGAAGTGTGGCCGATTTTAAATAAGTCATATTCGCTTTCTTCCGGAGCGGTATATCCTGTATAAGTCAAATACTTATCGGGATTAGTAAACCCTTCTTTTCTTCCGGTCAAAATTTTGTGCGGATAGCACTGGTGCGAAACGTCAAACACAAGTTTATCTTCCGGAGTATTAAATACATAATGTAAAGCAATAGTAGCTTCTACGATACCGAGATTTGGACCTAAATGACCGCCTGTAGTATTAACTTTTTTCATTATAAGTTCTCTTATCTCGCCTGATAAAATATTCATCTCTTCTATACTCAAACTTTTCAAGTCTTTAGGAGTATTAACTTTGTCCAAAACCATAAGTGTTGTTTCCATTTTGTCTCCTTTCTTTATTTATATAATAAACCTTGATACCTGCTCTTAGTCAAGTGGTGCGCATACAGGGGAATGTATTTTATTTTTTAACGGATATTAATTAGCAGAGGAAAGGAGAATTTATATGTTCTACAATGTATTAAAGGCAAAAGATATTGTAAATCTTGACGACAAAAAATTTGACAGAGAAGTTCTCATTGAGAATGGTATGAGCTGCCTTAGTGCAATTGCTCTCAAGAAAGAGGAAGTAATAGACACTCACACTTCGGAAGAGGATGCTGCGGTATATGTTATAGATGGTGAAATAGAGATTCACTTTGATGCTGAAAAATTTAAGGTTAATAAAGGCGAAATTCTTATGTTTAAAAAAGACAAGCAGCATAAGGTGTTGGCACTAAAAGACAGCAAGTTCTTACTCATTAAGATATAAATCCGGAGCGCAGAAACTTTTCTGCGCTCATTAATTATCCAAAAGCTATAGGCACCGGAATTGTAAATATGTGTTTTTGGACTAAACCTTCCGGAATACATTCCCCCCCCACATCCAACTAGTAGTTTCACTTTCGAGCCAAAATATACATTTACCCCCCCCCTCCGCTTGACGTCCAACCGGTAGTTTTACCTTCCAGCCAAAATACATTTACCCCCACCCCACAAAATAAAACCCCCGAAACATGCGGGTTTGGGGTGGGAATTGTAAATATTTGTAACAATATTGCTCATGAAGTGTTATAAATTCTGAAAATG
>CAZXQM010000075.1:0-3091 GCA_964643455.1 uncultured Vampirovibrio sp.
TGCAAATTAAGATTTCCGAACCCGATTCCTGAAATTCCAATCATAATAAGCCCTATTGCAACAAATATTCGGTTATCAACTTTATTTGAAAACAAAGCCGTTATAATAAGAGCTATAATACTTCCTAAGCCTCTTGTCATAATTGCAACACCGCTTAAATAAGCAGTGTAGCCCAGCATATTCTGTAAAAATTGCGGCAGTATAGCAAGTGAAGAATATAAAACAGCCTGACCGACAACCTGTATTATTACTCCTGCCGTAAAATTTCTGTCTTTGAATACAGATAAATCAAGCAAAGAGTTCTTATTTGTTTTTTGCGATATAAAAAATAAAATACAGGCAATAACAGAAATAGTAAATGTCCAGCAAATCCAGACAGAACCGAACCAATCAGCATTATTTCCTTTATCGAGAACTACCTGAAAACTGGCAAGCCATATTGTAAGAAATAAAAATCCTTTTCCGTCTATTTTGGAATATCTTTGTTTCCTTGCATACGGAGGATCTTCAATCAAACGGGAAGAAAGATATGCAGCAAGACATCCAAATGGAACATTAATAAAAAATATCCAAGGCCAATTCCAATTATCCGTAATCCAGCCGCCCAGTACCGGTCCTATAACAGGTGCAAGTACAACTCCTATTCCAAATATTGATAGTGCTTTGCCTCTATCTTCGGCAGAAAACCCCTCAAATATAATCGCATTTGCAATTGGCACAAGTCCTCCGCCTCCTAGTCCTTGTAAAATTCTTGCAAAAATCATAAATTCAAGATTTTTAGATAATCCGCAAAGCATTGAGGCAAAAGTGAAAACTAAAATGCTTATTATAAAATAATTTTTCCTGCCGAATACTTTGCTGAACCATTCTACCGCAGGAATTACAATTCCTGCAGCTACAAGATAACTTGTCAAAATCCACATGCTCTCATCTCTGGTTGCAGAAAAAGCCCCTGCCATGTGAGGCAGGGCAACATTTCCGATTGTTGTATCAAGAATGCAGATAAATGCTGCAAGTATTACAGGTATAATCATTATCCAAGGGTTAATACTCGGTTTCCACACTTCTTGATTAGACATTTTATCTATTTGCTCCTAATAGACTATTTCATGTTTTGTTCTATCTAGATAAAGTTCCCAGAATTTTTCTGCTATTGTTTTTGGTGCAAAATGTTCATTAGAACCTATCGAGCCTGTTACTTGAACTGTTGCAAGATGAATACCTTGTTCTTTTAAAACAGGATAATATGCACGAACCAAAGCTCTCAAAGCTGCTTTATCCATAGATAAAGGCAGATATCCATAATATGGATTTATCGAAAGCCCGCCGCCTGTTATTAAAATGCAGCCGTTTTTTTCTTGAAATTCTTTTGTGTTTATATGCTGTATGCAATTATATGCAGATACAACATCTGTTTTGTATCGGTTTATTATGGTTTGAGGGTTAATGTCTGTATCAGAATCCGGAGTTGTTATTCCTACATTAAAAAATAATACGTCAGGCGTTCCATATTTCTGAATAAGCTCATTAAAAGTTTTATTAAAATTATCAAAATCGGAAACATCCGCTTTTTGTGTAGAAACATCAATTCCTTTGTCTTTAAAATAATTTGAATATTCTTCTAAATTTTTTTCGTTTCTTGAAACAAGAACTACTTTAAAATCATTTTCTGCAAATTTTTCGGCAACACCGTTGCCTAGTCCTCTACCGGCACCTATTACAAATATTGTTTTTTGCATAATTTATCTCCTTGTTTTTTGTTATAATTTGTCAAGTTTATTTTATAGTCCGATTTGATGATGAGTTTTTATATTTACATCTCGTCCTTTTATTATTTACTTACCGACTAAAACATTTAATTCTTCAGGATATCTTTCACCAATAATTTCAATTTTTGATATTTCAGAATTTATGGCATTTAATTCTTCTTTTGATAAAGTAACCTCTGCTGCTTTTAAGTTTTCTTCCAGTCTTGAAAGTTTAGTAGTTCCTGGAATTGGCACATTGTATTGTTTTTGATTTAGAATCCAGGCTAATGATAATTGAGCAGGCGTTAAATCTTTTTGTGAAGCTAAATCTTTTACAAAATTAACAAATTTTTCGTTTGAATAGGAAATCCTTTATTTTTTATTCATTTTAACTGTATATCCCTTGACTACGAAGATATTAAATAGCTAAAATGGTATTAACTAAAAGTTAATACATGGAGTATAATGTACAGTCATCAAATTTATACATTTATAGTTGTTGCAGAAGCCGGAAGTTTTTCTAAGGCAGCAGAAAGGCTATATATTACTAATGTATCTATTATGAAGCAGATTAATGCACTTGAAGGAAGGATAGGAGTTAAGTTATTTAAACGCACAAATCAGGGTGTGTTATTAACGGACGCAGGGGAAGCAGTTTATAAAACTGCAAAAGAAATTGTAATGCTTTCTGATGAAACTATAAAAAAAGTACGAAAATCTGTCCGCCCCAGAGAATATACAATAAGAGTAGGAACTTCTATGCTCTATCCTGCAAAGCCTTTGGTTGATTTGTGGGCGAAAATTCATGTTTCTAATACTCCTGTTAAAATAAAAATAATTCCTCTTGAAGATGGGCAGACAAACCTTTTATCAATAACCAATTTGCTTGGAAAAGAAATTGATTGTTTTGTAGCACCTTACGAATCAAGACAATTAATGAAAACCTGCAATATATTTCATCTTGGAGAATATGACTGCTGTGTAGCGGTTTCAAGAAATCACAGGCTTGCAAAAAACAAAAATATTTCTCTGAATGATTTATACGGCGAATCTATGATGCTCATAAAAAGGGGACTGGCTCCAATTATGGATAAAATACGAGATGAGATAGAAAATAATCATCCGCAGATAAAAATTGTAGATACAAATACTTTCTACAGTGCAGATGTTTTCAATGAGTGCGAACAGAAAGGTTATGCAATGGAGATTTTGAAACCGTGGGCAGATATTCACCCGTCTTTGGTAACAATCCCTGTTGACTGGGATTTTAAAGTTAAATATGGAATTATTTACCCTAAAAAGCCTTCAAAATCCGTAAAGGAATTTATGAGAATAGTTTCTTC
>CAZXQM010000075.1:3191-9471 GCA_964643455.1 uncultured Vampirovibrio sp.
TATTTGTTTTGGCAGCAATTTTTACTTTGATTGGAAATACAGTTTTGACAATTTTTTGAACATTTTCCTGTTTTTAAGGAATATTTACATCCCTGTATCCATTTAGGTTCTTTGCACGTACACTGACTCATAAAATCCATAAAGTGAACAAATTTTATAAGAACATCCTCTGTCATTGAATATTCAATCGCGCTTGCATTTTTATCAGATTCTTCTTTACTTATATCCAAAACTTTATGTAAAAATTCTGATATTGTATTGTGTCTGTACATTTTCAGGAGAACTGCATTTCTGCCTTCTTGTGTTAGTTTGACTGGTTTATAGGGCGTGTAATTAACAAGTTCTCGTTTACAGAGAGTTTTTATTGCTTCTGCAGCCGAAGCGCCGCCAACGTTTAAATACCTTGCGATATCCTTAACCATAACCGATTCATTTTGAATCTCAGATAATTCATATACTGCAAGCAGATATTTTTCTAGACTTTCAGTTAAATTTTTCATATCAATATTATATTATAAAGTCCCTATATTTAAAAGTTGCAAAAATATAATATTTATAATATGTTATGGTATGGCATAATATTAAGGTTATTTAATTTATGGAAACAATTATTGAAAAAATTAAAAGATTAAAAAAAGAAAAGAATGCAATAATTCTCACTCATTGTTACCAAAATATTGAATTGGATGAGATTTCTGATTATGTAGGGGATTCTTTTTATCTTAGTAAAAAAGCCAGTGAAACAAATGCCGATATTATTGTCTTTGCCGGAGTTTATTTTATGGCTCAATCTGCCAAACTTCTGAATCCTGACAAGAAAGTTTTATTGCCTAATAACAATTCCGGTTGTTTCATGTCAGATATGATAAATGTTCAACTCTTAAGGGATTTTAAAGAAAAATATCCAGAACTTCCCGCAGTGTGTTATATCAATTCCACAGCAGAAGTGAAGGCGGAATGTGATATTTGCTGCACAAGTTCTAATGCCCTTGAAATAGTAAAAAGTTTAGGTAAAAATAAAATTTTATTTTTACCTGATACTTATCTTGGGAAATGGATTGAAAAACAACTCGGGAATATTAAAATAATTACTTATAATGGTTTTTGTCCTACTCATTTAAAGATTAGGGTTGAAGATATAGAGCGTATGCGTAAACAATATCCGGAGGCAAAAATTCTGGCACATCCTGAATGTCATACATCAGTTTGCGAAGCTGCGGATTTTGTCGGTTCAACCAAGGAAATCATGGAATATGCCAAAAAATCTCTAGATACTGAGTTTGTAATTGCAACGGAAAAAGGTGTATGCGATAGATTAAAACGGGATTTTACGGAGAAAAAGTTTTATTTAATTAAAGAAAATGTTGTATGCCGGAATATGAAGTGGAATTCTCTGGAAGACATAGTATATGTTTTGGAGAATGAGGCAAATGAAATTAATATAAATCCTGTAGTCTTTTCTAAAGCGAAAAATTGTATAGATAAGATGATGAATACAATGTGCGCAAGGGTATAATTTACGGTTACGACTTAGAACATCAATGCAGGTTTTTATAAGACGGAGGGAGCACTTATTTGTTCTATTAGATATTTTTTTTGCAATGTTTTTCAATCGGGCATACAGAACACTTAGGATTAATAGGTTTACATACATTCTGACCGTGAGTTACCATAAGAGTATTAATATCAATCCAGTACTTTTGGGGTAATTTTTTTCTTAATGCAAATTCTGTTTCTTCAGGATTTTTTGTATTTATATATCCGAGACGATTAAAAATTCTGTGAACGTGTACATCAACACAAATTGCGGGTTTATTAAAACCTCTTGAAAGTACAAGATTTGCTGTTTTACGTCCGACTCCGTTAAATTTTATTAATTCTTCTATCTCATCAGGAACAACTCCACTAAGTTCTTCATCAATTTGTCGGGAAAGTTCAATTATTTGCTTTGCTTTGTTTTCATAAAACCCGACCGGATAAATTGCTCTTGCCAGCTCTTCAACGCTTATACTCTTCATATCGTGTGGATTTCTTGCCAGCTCAAGCATTCTAAGAGTTGCAGGATACGTAGTTCTGTCATTTGTCCTGAGACTCAATATGCATGCGATTAGAACAAGATACGGGTCATTGAAGGAATCCATCAGATTAACAAATTCACTTCTAGGCTGTTTTGCATCTTTTAAAATTTGTACGACTTCATCTATCATGAGCTTAATACCATTAAAAGTTCTCTGATAACCTTTGTAGCAACAGCTGTAGAAGCTCCGCTTGCATCATAGTCAGGTGCAAGTTCAACTACATCAGCTCCGATTATGTTAAATTTTGTCAAATACTTAAACCATCCGACAAGCTCATTGAAATTCAAGCCGCCGGCTTCAGGAGTACCGGTTCCCGGTATGATGGAAGTATCTAATACATCCAGATCAACTGTTACAAAAATATTCTTGTTCTTCAGTACATCCAGCTCTTCATATTTATGGCAGAGTGTATTATATTTTTTCATTAATTCGAATTCTTCTTTCATGCCGGATCTTATACCAATTTGCTTTAAATTCTCGAATCCAATTATATCAGCAGAATGTCTTATAACAGCAGAATGTGAAAGTGGCTCGCCTATATACTCTTCTCTCAAATCTGTGTGTGCATCAAAGTGTACTATTGCAAGATTGTCAACAAATTTTGATACAGCCTGAATTTCCGGTAGTGTAACCAGATGTTCACCGCCAATTCCAAATACTTTTTTACCATCACGATAAATGTCTTCGACATTTTGTCTGATAACTTCTAAAGACTTAACGGTATTTCCGAGAGGAAATTCCAAATCTCCGGCATCGTGAAAATTGCAATCCTCAAGGTGTTTATCAAAATAAGGAGAATATTCTTCCAACCCCCAGCTTGCAAGCCTTATTTGTTCCGGAGCAAACCTTGAACCGGGTCTGTATGAAACAGTACCGTCAAATGGCATTCCGAGCATTATTATATCAGAGGTTGCATATTCTTTATTTTCACCCATCCAATTTCTATCCAAAAACGGTCCAGTAAGCATCTTTTTCTCCTTTTTATTTATAGATTTAATTATATAACAAAAACAACCTGTCTATGACAGGTTGTTTTATTCTTTTCTACTTGATTTTATACTCTTGCTAATCTTGATTGTTCAAGTTTTTCCTGACTTTCAAGCTGCAATGTAACTGTAGTAATATCACATACGGAAGATGGTCCGAAATACTGGATAGCTCCAGGGAATAAATATCTGTCATTCAAAGCCCAATCTTCTCTGTTAGCTTCGAGTTTTTTAAATACAGGACCGTCAAGTTCTACAAGAGCTTTCTTAATAACAGGCTTCATCTCTCCGTGTCTTTTTTCCATATTCATCATCATTGTAAGAGGAACACCGCCTGCAATCCAATCTTTAGCCGGCTCTGTGAGATTTCTTACTGATGATAAGTAACCCGTTAAACCGAAGTTAATTAATGCAAATGCATTGAAACCTAATGAATAGCAGTAATCAGCATCGAAGTTAGAAGGGAATGCGCAGCGACCTTCATAACCGAAGAAGTGCGCTTGTGCATTAAATTTACCAATATACTGACCTTCCAATTTCATTTCATCAAGTTTTTGTGCAATCATTTCAATTAAAAGTTTTTCTGTTTCAATTTTTGAAACCTGAACATTACCATGAGGGTCTCTATCTGCTAATAATTGACTTTTGATTAATGCCGGAAGAGAGTTGTAAACGGCTGCATTGCTATCTGATAATCTGTTTTCTACAATTTCAAATTTTTCACGAATAGTAGAAGCATTAACAAAAGCAGGATCGTTTTCCAAATCTGCCATAATATCGTTAAGATTTGCTATCATGGATTTCATCTCAGGTATAAATTCAATTAATCCTTCCGGAATAACAGCAATACCAAAGTTTTTCCCCATATCAGCACGTTTAACAATAATATCAACCATATAATCAATGATAGAAGCTAGGGACATTTTCTTTTGTTCTACTTCTTCAGAAATCATTGTAATATTTGGTTGAGTTTGGAGAGCAGCTTCCAGAGCTACGTGAGAAGCGCTTCTTCCCATAATTTTAACAAAATGCCAGTATTTTTTAGCTGAATTTGCATCTCTTTCAATATTTCCAATAAGTTCAGCGTAAGTTTTTGTTGCAGTGTCAAACCCGAAGGATATTTCAATTTGTTCATTCTTCAAATCGCCGTCAATAGTCTTAGGGCAGCCGATAACTTGAATATCAGCATTATTAGCAACAAACCATTCCGCAAGAAGTGCAGCATTTGTATTAGAATCATCGCCGCCAATTATTACAACAGCTGAAATATTAAGTTTTTTGCAAACTTCCAAAGCGTTTTTAAACTGGTCTTCTGTTTCAAGCTTGGTTCTGCCTGAACCAATAATATCGAAACCGCCTGTATTTCTGTAATCATTAATAAATTCATCATTAAATTCTACGTATTTTCCGTCTATAATACCAGAAGGTCCGCCTAAAAATCCGTATAAATTGTTATTAGGATTAGCTTGTTTTAAAGCATCATAAAGTCCGGCGATAACATTATGACCGCCAGGAGCCTGACCGCCGGAAAGAATCACACCGACATTTCTCTGCTTGCTGGCAATTACATCTGTTGAAGCCTGAAACGTAACGGTTGGTTTCCCGTATGTGTTTTTAAATAATGCTTTAATTTCTTCTTTATTTGCAACTGCTTCTGTTGCAGCACCTTCTTGTGATACAAGGTGATTAATACCGTTAGCCAGTGAAGAAGGTAACTTTGGCTGGTATTTTAATCTCTCGATTTGTAATGGTGATAAATTTGTCATAAAAAGTTCCCTTTCTTTTTGATTAAATTATACATTAAAACTTTTTTTATTCATATACCAAATTTATCAATTATCCGGTTTTTAGTGAAGATTAAGAGATAAATGGATGAATTATTAGTATCCATTAAGTAAAAGCAGACTTGCCCAGATAATAATTACACCAGACATAATTCCGGTTATAGCATAATGCCAGTCTCCATACTCATGAGATAAAGGGAGTAAAGTATCAAAAGATATGTAAATCATAATTCCTACTACTGCTGCCATGAAGAATCCGACAAAAACTTGCGGTAAGAACCAGTGCAAGAGAGCTAGACCTATAATTGCTCCGATAGGTTCGGTCATACCGGTCCAGAAAGAGTACCAAATAGCCATTCTTTTTTTGCCTGTAGCATGGTAAATAGGAAGAGCAACGGCTATGCCTTCCGGAATATTATGCAGAGCAATTGCAAGTGCGACAGTAATACCAATCGTAATATCTTGGGAAGATACGAGAAAAGTTCCCAAACCTTCCGGAAAATTATGTACGGCAATAGCAATTGCCGTAAGAAGTCCTGCACGTTTAATTTTGTGAGTATGGCTGCAGTTTTCGCATCCTTCGGTTATTAAATCTTCTTCAACGTGATCCGGAATAAATGTATCAATTAATTTGGAAATAATAACACCGGCAATGAATCCGCCAAACAATATCCAGTGATATTTAACAGGGTAATACTGTTTAAGAAGTCCTTCTGCAGTAGATAAAATTTCTGTAAAAGAGACAAAAATCATTACACCGGCAGAAAACCCTAAACCAAGAGAGAGAATTTTCATATTATTTTTATTTACTAAAAACGTGAAAAACCCTCCCAAAACAGTTGCAAGACCTGCTAAGACTGTCATTAAAAGTGGTATTTGCCAATTTTGAATCATACTATTTCCTTATTTAGTATGCTCATTTTATCATAAACAAATGGGGGATGTATTTTATTAGAGAAGCGTGATGAGTGAAGTATACAATAAAAATATAAACTCTTCCCACTATACTGAAAAGAAATGAAATGCAGGGCGGGCAAAACGTAAGTGTTACACAAATTCTAAAAAATGCGGTAAATTTTAATTTGCCGCCGCAAAAATGTAAAAGGCAGGTAATACTGCCAGTGTGCAGCATTCTGGTGTGGGGTGGAGGAAATGTATTGGGCTTAGAGGAGAGATTACCGGTGATTGTGTTATTCTGAACAAAAATATCAATTTAATGGAAATACTTATTTAACATTTGGACTTTTAGCTTTTTAAACAGTTTATTTTACTAGCCTGCTGCTAATAAAAAAAAGAGCCTAATCGGCTCTTGGAATTAAGAATAGCTGGAAGTATGAAAAAGATTTAATGATTATATTAAACAGAAAAGCAGGCTGGTATAAAATTCCCGAACAGAGGGATTTTTGACTACCCGACAGGGTAGAAAAATAAG
>CAZXQM010000076.1:0-9458 GCA_964643455.1 uncultured Vampirovibrio sp.
TACTTTTTAAAACTCCTGTTTCTTCTACAATACCAGTAAACATACATGTATTGTATCAGAAAAATTTAATTATTTACAAAAGATGATTGAAATATATCTGTTACCAATTCTTAGTGACTTTTCTATAATTAATTCTCCATATAATTAAACTTACACAATGACCACATGATTTGCTTCACGGTAAGTTTGTTTATCAACTAGAAATTATTTTAAGAACCAAATCTCTGTCATTTTGATAAAGTTGACCTTCTATCGCCACCCATAATAAGATTGACCGGTCTTCCATCTATAGTTCCAGACAATACTGAGTTGTAAAAAACCATTTATCTTTACATTTTGTTAAACAGGATTTATAAGTCTTGAAATACCTAAAATCACTTTAATATTTTGATAGATATTACACTTCATTGAAAGTCTTAAAATGTGTTTTACAGACTTCTTTGAGCTTATCCCTACCGTATTTGGTAATAAAATCCTTTGCTGCATCTTTAACTTGTTGAGCGCAGCCTTTAGGGAATTTTATTCCATAACTCTGTTCCATTTCTGCCATTTTACGGACATAAGTTGCACGTGCCAAAATTGATGCTGCAGCGACGGCAATATCGCTTTCTGCTCTTACCATTTGTCTTAGTTCAACATTTCTGCCATTTTTCATTAATGCGGATTTTATAAGACTTTCATCTCCGAACTTGTCTGACAGGACATAGTCACATTTATTATTTTCGCAAATATTTTCAATAACTCTTGCATGCCCCCATGCAAGAAGCTTGTTCAAATTTTTTATTTTGGCATAAAGCTCATTATACCTGCCGTTGGAAATAGCTACAACGGAATGAACAGCATTTGTACGAATTGTTTTTTCAAGTTCAAGAATTTTTTTATCAGAAATTTTTTTACTGTCTTTTATTCCCAAATCCAAAAAAAGTTTTTCTGATTTTTCATCAACGAGTACACCTGCTATACAAAGCGGGCCAAAAAAATCACCTTTTCCTGATTCATCAACACCGACATGTCTTGCCATCAACGTAAGCTCTCCGGGATTGCCATTGGTAACGGTGACGGAGCAGGAGTCTGCACTGGCTGCTGCTGAACAGGTGTTGTGTTTATCACTTGAGGAGTCGGTGGGGGTAATTTAGGCATCTGCACAGGCTGAATCGTAACTCCTTGCGGATTAATATTTGATCTCACACTATTTATAACGTCTTTTGGATTAAGTAATTTCTTCTCGCTTCCGGTTGTGGTGTTTTCCTCAGATTCACCCTCTTCAGTTTCTTCTTCTTCTTCTTCACCCTGTATTATAATTTTTACATTGGCAGGGTCAAGCTTAAACGGTTTAAGTACAACTTCAGGATAATTAAAATCAAGCTTGCCATAAGGCTCAGTTGCAACCTTCATAACATCTTTCCAAATAATAGCAGGAACAGTACCGCCTTGGATACCTCTGCTCATAACCGTGTTGTCATCACTCCCAACCCAGACTCCGGTTACAATATTCGGAGTATAGCCTACAAAATAAGCATCTTTATTATCATCTGTCGTTCCTGTCTTTCCTGCTGCCGGTTTACCTATATTTGCCGCGGCGCCTGTACCGTTTGTAACTACTGTTCTGAGCATTGCTGTCATTGTAGCTGCTGTTTTTAAACTAAGTTGATGAGTTATTTTTGTTTTAGAAGCCTTGTAAACAACTTTTCCTCGGGATGTTTCAACCCTTTCAATTGCATAAGGTTGAACAACATAGCCACCGTTTGCAAATGCGCCGTATGCTCTTGTAAATTCAAATAATTTAACCCCATTTGACCCGAGTGCAATAGTATAATCATATTCCAAAGGAGTTTCTATACCCAGTACTCTTGCTATTTGAATGACCGAACGAACACCTACTGCCTGTATAACTCGTGCTGCACACACATTTGATGAAACCATTAAAGCGCTATAAACAGGAATTGGTCCTCTATATTTATTTCCGTAGTTTCTTGGTGACCAGCCCCCTATTGTAACAGGCATATCATCAATAAAATCATTCGGGCTTATTCCTTTTTCCAGCGCTGCTGCATATACAAAAGGTTTAAACGCAGAACCGGGAGGTCTTATTGCCTGCGTTACCCTGTCATATTGACTTTTTGTATAATCCTTGCCCCCGACATAAACCAATATTTTACCGCTTGTAGGATCAAATGAAAATACTGCTGCCTGTTTGGCATCACCATTTAACCCCCAATTTTTCAAATCCCTTATAACAGCTTCATTTGCTGCATTTTGAGCTTTTGAATCAAGCGTTGTAATTACTTTATAGCCTCCATGTATGATTTCTGTCTCATCAAAGCCGAGTTTTTCAAGTTCTTTCATTACGTAATCACAAAAGTATGGAGCTTTGTTGGTTGTATAGAATTGAGGCATATCATTTAAAACAACTTTTGCCTCTTTTGCTTTTTCATACTCATCTTTTGTAATATAACGCATTTTATACATACGGGTTAAAACCTGATTACGTCTTTTTATGGCCAAATCCAAATTATTATACGGCGAATAAACCGACGGAGCCTGAGGCAGGCCTGCAATTAATGCAAGCTCGGGCAGTGTACAATCTTTTATATGCTTATTAAAATATATTTTGGCAGCACCTTCAACACCATATGCACCCGACCCTAAATATACGTTATTCAAGTACATTTCCAAAATTTGATCTTTTGAAATTGTTTTTTCAATACGGGCTGCTATTACAAGTTCTTTTATTTTTCTTGTGAATGTTTTTTCGTTTGAGAGAAAAAGTATTCTCGCAAGCTGCTGGGTAATAGTGCTGGCACCTTGAACAACTCTTCTTGCCAAAACATTTTGAACGGTTGAGCGTACAAGACCCAGAATATCATAACCGCCATGACGATAGAAATTTTTATCTTCTGTCGCAATAATGGCTTCTTTTAACTCCTCAGGAACATCCTTTAATTCGACTTTTGAAAAAGTATATGCAGTAAAGGTTTTTATAATTTCCCCGTCACTTGAATAAAATTTTGTAACTATATTCGGCTTAAATTGCTCTAAATTTTTTATCGGAGGCTGAGATGAGAGATATAACTGCAGCGATGCAAAACCCGCAAGAATAAACGCAGCACCTATTATGCACAAAAATTTCAAATTGGATACGAACTCATTATCCTTTTTTTTCTTTTTAATATTTCTTTTTGCAATTTCTTTATCAGATACACGTTTTTTGCTTTTTTTTGCCATATTTCCCTCTTTTGCAATTTTATTATAGCATGTTAATATGTATAGACAATATATGAAAAAAATAATTGATTTTATACAAGTTATAATAAATGAGTTCTTATCAAATTTTGTCCCTGAACGCGTAAGTTATGAGATAACAGGTGAATGCAAAAAATGCGGTAAGTGTTGTAATTATATGTATAGCGTTGATACTTACACCGAAAAAGAATTCAAGATAATGCAATTTCTTTTCCCGACATATAAAAGATTTTATATAAAAGGAAAAGACGAAGAAGGCAACTTTATATTTGCTTGCAAACTTGTAACACCTGAAGGACTCTGTTCCGATTACAAACATCGCCCGCGTATGTGCCGAAAATATCCGGCTAAAAGAATTTTTTATCCCGGCAAACTCCATGAAGGCTGCGGTTATAAAGTTAATATCAAAACCTTTAATGATTATTTATTGTAATAACTGATCGGATAATCATCCTTAATCTATTTAAAACGTGAAAGTAAAATAGTCACACTATCATGGTTGTATATTACCTTCTTCATATGTACCTCCTTTTGGGCTGGTATAACTTGATTTTTGATAATTGTAAAATTAATAAAAAAAAGCCGTCTTTAATAAGAACGGCTACCAGACTTGGGGAGGAGGTATGAAAAACCGAAGTTTTTCATATCATATTCCTTTTATCGGTAACCGTTTTTACAAACTTTTAACTCTTATAAAAATTTCGTACGTTTAATGTAGAAAATTATGAAACCTGAATATCTTTTTCAAAACCGAATAATGAACTTACAGACTCATCGTCATGAATTCTTGAAATAGCCTGCCCCAAAAGGGATGCAACCGAAAGCTGTTTAATATTCGGAGGCATTTTATCCATATCAAGAGGAATTGTATTGGTAACAACACATTCCTTAATCGGGGCATTCGCAAGTCTTTCAATCGCAGGACCTGAAAATACCGGATGCGCAGCACATACATAAACCTCTTTTGCACCCTCTCTTACAAGAAGTTTTGAAGCTTCACATATTGTTCCGGCCGTATCAATAATATCATCAAACATTACGCAAACTTTTCCTTTTACGTCGCCTATAACATGTGATGCAATTGCTTCATTATGTTTATCCCGGCGCTTATCAATAATTGCCAGTGAGCAGCCAATTTGTTTTGCAAAATGTCTTGTTCTTTGAACACCGCCTGTATCCGGGCTTACAGCAACCATATCATCGGGATTTATATTCAAACTTTTAATATAATTTACCAGAATCGGCGTTGCAAAAATATGATCCACAAGAATATTAAAGAAACCCTGAATTTGGCCTGTATGCAAATCCATTGCAAGAACCCTGTCTGCACCGGCCGTCGTCAACAAATCGGCAACAAGTTTAGCGGTAATGGCTTCACGGCCTGAGGTTTTTCTGTCCTGTCTTGCATAACCGTAATAAGGAATTACCGCCGTAATTGTCTTTGCACTGGCACGTTTAAATGCATCAATTATAATCAATAATTCCATTAAATTCTCATTTACAGGATTACATAACGGCTGAATAATAAAAACATCATCCCCGCGCACACTTTCTTTAACCTGTACATATATTTCACCGTCTGCAAAATTCTTTATTACCATTGGCCCTATTGTCGTACCCAGATAATCGGCTATTTCCTGCGCAAGCTTAGAGTTGGCACGCCCTGCAAACAATTTAATATCATGAGTAGGATTAATCGCGCGTTCCAACTGCGGAAATGTCATTTCTAAAACCATTATTCTTAATCCTTTCTGTTTTATCGAGCATGAATATTATAAATCTTTGGGGCGTCATCTACAAGTTTATTTTAAGTAATATTACCAAAACTCCAAAAAATAATTTTTGCTACTTATCTGTCCACAAAGCTGTAACCAGGCACAAATCTTCACCCGTTCCGGCATTCATCAGCAGATGATTTGTCTTATCATTTTGAATCTCAACCCGCGACAGGACTTTTTCACCGTATTTGATTTCTTTTTTGAATATCATATCAAGTGACTTAAGCTTTTTAGTGCTTCTGAATTGAAAATCCAGCGGCTCAAAAGCCCAAACAATATAATTCGCATTGTTTGCATGCTTATTAACATCTATATCGTCATATCTTATCTCAAAAACTTTTTCTATATTGACCTGTTCCAGAGGTCTGATTTTTTCAAACGCAAGATCATCCTCACGTTTTATATAAGGCGGCATATAAGGATTATTATCAAATGCGTCTGCTATTGGAATAAGATTTTTAGAAACAACATCCACAAGCGCCCAGGTACTTGAAACCCTGCCCAGAAGTTTTTCTCCGTTATAAATTCCAAAATTACGGAACGCAAAAAGCTTGTTATACCCGCGCGGCTCTGTAGTAATCCTCATATCATATACTTTTTCCGGATAATCCTCAAACTCCATTCTATACTTTAATAAAAACCATGCCAGATTTTTCTTGGTTATATATGAATAACCAAATCCAAGATTTTCAGCATTATCACTTGCTATATCCTGTAAAAAATGCAAAAGAACAGACGGCTTCAACACTAAATCAAAATCTATTTCGGAATATCTTACTTTTACGTTTTCCGTGAAAACTCTCTTTTCCATACAAGTATTCTAACACGAATATTCCATTATAAAATCATCCATAACAAAACCGCTGCCGATATCTGACACCACAGAATCTATTGTCTTTAATCCCCATTTTTCATAGGCTTTTATTGTATTTGTATTGTACTTGTTTACTGTCAGAATAATTTTTTGATATCCTGTTTCATATACAATTTCTTTTATCTTTTCAAAAGCTTTTGTACCAAGACCCTTATGTCTAAACTCCTTGCTTATATACAATTTTGATAAAAAAAGATAATCTTTTTTATACGAAATCCCAAAATATCCAACATTTTTATCGTCATTAATTATAAAATAATATTCATAATTTTCGTTATTGATTTGATTTGTTATCGCTCTTTCAGATTGGAATTTCTCAACCATATAATCAATCTGCTCCGGCTGCAAAATTGCAACCCAATATTCATGCCAAATATCTGACGCCAATGCCGCAAGTGCTTTTATATCTTCAACTTTTTCAAATCTAACCATAATTATAAAGTAAAATCCAAAAGCTCTTTAATCTCTATACCTAATGCCCGGGATATCTTTACCAAAGTGGAATATTTCGGATCAATTGTACCGCATTCTATTCGGCTTATTGTTCTTGTTGTCAGTCCTGTTTTTAAAGACAAATCCAATTGGGAAATTTTTCTTTTTACCCGTTCATATTTTATCTTATACCCCAATTTTAAAAATTCATTTTGCTCCATTAAATCATTTTATATTATTGACAAATTCAAAACGATATACTACAATTCATATAATAGACACAAAGTATATTAGATTATAGAATGGTATAAATTTGGATAATAATTGTAAAACAATAGCATTAATAATTAATAATAGTAACGATCTCATAATTAAAAACCCGGGAGCGACACATGGCGGAGGCGCAGTAGTTGCTCAAAATTTATACGGAACACTCATAAACGAATTTAATTGTAATATTGATATTTATACCTTTATGAACTCACAGGAATTAGCGGGATTAAAAAATACAAAAGTTATAGATATCAATGAACTTATACCAGATTATACTTGCGATAAACTCACCTGCTATCTTGATAACCGGAGTTATGACAAAATTATAACAATAAGTCCGGGAAACATTTTCCGAAACAGATTAATACAAGTTCATAGCATAGGACACAGGTTAAAAAAGGAACATATTTTAATTGAAATTATTAAATATGTATTTTTATGTAAAAAAATCAAAGAAAATGAAGCACTCTATAATAATTTAACTGAAACCGACAATTTTATAGCGGTTTCCTACAAAATTAAAGATGATTATTCCAAAAATTTCGGAATTCCATTATCACAAATAAAAGTAGTCTATCCGGGTTGTAAACAAGTTTATACAAAATTACCCGAAGTTATACAAAAAGACTGCCCTACATTTGGAATTGTTGCCAATAGTGCAATCAATAAGGGAGGGCATTTATTTTTAGCGGCAGCAGGATTTGCCAAACTCATATCACGCAAAAAATTTAAAATTTTGATAATTGCACCAAAATATAAGTATGATATTTTGCTGAGGACTCTTGTTTTCATTTGCGGATTTAAAAAAGATATTTTAGTTTTGCCAAAACAAAAGGATATGAGCAATTTTTATAAAAACATTGATTATTTAATTCTACCCTCAAAAAATGAGGCATTTGGTCTTGTAGCACTTGAGGCAATGTCGTACGGCAAACCTGTACTTGTTTCAAATACTAGCGGATGTTCTGAAATAATTAGCACCATGAACGGTTTTATTTTTGAACGCAATTCATTTTTTGATTTAGTAAACAAGATAATAAAGTTATTGAATATATATTATAACGATTTTGAACATTATAAAAGTTTAAGTACAAATGTCCATAGCATTTCCCTAAAGTATTCTTGGAAAAGCTTTTGTCAGCAAATACTGGATAAAGAGCCCCTATATACAGACAAATCTATCCATTAATTTATATATTTCTTTATGCATTTACGTAAAATTAACCGTAAAATTATGTCTATCAAAATAATCTCAGTTTCTTATCTTTTATAACTAAAGACTTTTTTGACAAATACAACAAATAAAAAAAGGATTAGGAAAAATCCTATCCTCTTTTTATCTGGACTGTATGTGTCAAAACTCAAACTTTTTGAAGTATATCAAAGATTTGATTGAAGATCTTAAAAAGTCGGAAATAACCTTTTTAATAGAAGAATTTCAATTCTTTATTAATAACAAAGGTACTGGTACACAACCGGGATTTAGTTCTGGATTATAATTGAGTTGTTTAAACAATAGGCTACAATAATTAACAACAAAAAGTGCTAAAAAAGGATTTTGAGGTAAATTATTCCAATAATCATATATTAGTTTTTGATATTGTGTAACTTGTTGAATATCAATATTATGTTCACAAACTAATATCAAATAAAAATTTTTATATTTATTTTCTTGATTACCCTTATTAACTTTAGCTTGTACTTTTTCTATATCTTCTTTTGCATATTTATTAATATCCACAATACAGTTTTCAAAAGAATTTTCATTATTTAAATCTTCTTGCTTTATAAATTCTCGCTTGTGTTGCGTCCCTGAATATACAATATCAGTGCTATCAGCCTTTCCGATATTATCTACAGTATATGCTTTTGAATGTGGCCCAATAAAACAAGAGCCATATTTTTTGTAATATTCAGAAACAAGGTTATTGTATTGTCCATCTATGCTTGTAGTACATTCTACTTTTATTATCGTTCCATCACTATTTTTTAGTTCAGCATCTATTGATTTACATTCCAAACCACAAAACTTCAGATAGGGAATATGTAAGCATTCAGCCAATTTAATTGTTGGATAAATTTCTTCTTTAAAATGTTTTAGTGCATTTTTAGTATTAAACAATTTATCAATATTTCTACTAACTAGTATTTCTGCTTCATTTTTAGAAAAATTTGTACTTAAATATTGATCTGTTTCATAGAAAAATTTATTATTGTTACTCATTTAATTTTCATTTTTAATTTTACAATATTTTTTTAAAAAGTTATCATTATAAAAAAGACATGTCAAGAAAATCAAAAAACATAGATGTAATTATACAATTTGATGACAAAGAATACTCATAAGAAGAAACAAGTTTTCTTTGGGCTCGACTGCTCTCTGTATTAGCAAGAATTGAAGAAAAAGAATTGCCTGTAGAGTATACACAGAAAGTGTTTTCACCCGATTTTTGCCAAGAATTAGACACCAAAAAAAACTCGAACTCTGGAAACATCTAGTATAAAAGGCTTTTGGTGATTTTTAAAAATTTAATAAAAAATTTATAACCATCTAAAATGCAGATTAGAACTTGAAAAGACACTAAAAAAGAGCCCTTTAAGGCTCTTGTTGTAAAATCTGGGCCGCAGTGGACTCGAACCACCGACCTCACCCTTATCAGGGGTGCGCTCTAACCACCTGAGCTAGCAGCCCATATTTCTATTCTGTTGTAAATTGATTTTGAATCAATACCCTCGGGCCATGACCCTTGTCTCTCAACAACCCTATGTTGTCTCGTTTGGTACAAGCTCTAACCTTATGAGCTGATACCCTCTTTTCGGCAATTCCTAATTTATCATGGATATTTTTTAAAATCAAG
>CAZXQM010000077.1:0-3667 GCA_964643455.1 uncultured Vampirovibrio sp.
TTTAAGCCTGTATGAATCAATATTGAAGTTACTGATTTTGTTGCAATAGAAACAGACAATTTACCGCCGTTAACAATTAAATCATCACCGTTTCTCTTAACAAAAACTCCACGTTCTTCCAACAACTCTTTTATAATACACATTAGCAGTCTCTGCCTTAAAACACCTTCTGTCAAATTTATTTCAAACTGTTCAGATATAAAACTTAACATATACTTGCTGTAAATAGGCTCATTATTGATAACATCTTCTATGTCAACCATTTCCGATAGTTTAACGTCACATTCGCCTTTGAATGCGACAATCGCGTCCCCTTGAAGTCCAAAATTTTTATAAATCCAATGCGGTTTTAATTGTGAACCGATATACTTAATCTCTTCTTGTATTAACTTTGTTTTCATCACTTTTCAAATAATATATAATCTTCTTTATGATTTGCAATTAAAGCTTTTTTTAAATGCTGACAAGACTCACACACCCCACAATGAATCTCCCCTGATACATAACAACTCCAAATAAGATTTAACGGCATGTTATTCTCTATCGCAATTTTTACTATATCATTCTTAGTATAATTAATCAAGGGTGCTATAACTTTTGGTTTACTTAATGTAGAAGTCTCAAAAACCTTTGTTATATTTCGTCTAAACTCCTCGGTATTATCCGAAAAAGTCATTCCCTCATCTTTGTTTGCACCAAATATTATATAATCAAATCCGAACGAATCCGCATAAGCAGCAGCTATATTTAAGAATAGACCATTGCGATTCGGAACCCAAACGGCTTTTGCACTCTCAATCGTACCAAGCTTAGAATCCGGCACATTTTCCTCTGCAACAAGCGCAGATTTGGTTATTTCCTTTAACCAATCTAATTTTATAGTTTTATGCTCTATATTATAATACCTGCATATATCAGAAGCAGCCTTTAGCTCCCGTAATACAGCTTTTTGCCCGTAATCAAAAGTTAAAGCTAAGGAAATTCTATACTCGCTTTGGGGAAATCCGGCTGCTGCAATAGAATCCAAACCTCCTGACATTAATATAACTGCATTTTTCAACTAACCATCCTCATATTCTTCTATTAATCCTTTTGCCTCATTTTTTAAGAATTCACAATACACCGGAAGCGATATAACCTCTTCTAAAATACTTCTTCCCTGTAAATTATATAATGCAATCAATGCATTGCGCTTAACCTCATCATCCTCATCATTCAGAGCAGTCCTAATTAGTTCAGATGCATGGTCATAATCACTGTTCATAAGAGCCTCAATCGCATTGATTCTTACCATAGCAGAAGAATCCAAAAGAGCATTCTTTAAGACCTTTAAAACTTTTTGATTGTTAGGATTTAATTTCCCGAGAGCTTCCACAATACGTTCTTTTAAAAAAGAAAATTTACCTATAAGCCCTTGTTTTGCCTCCATTATACTTATCAAAGGATCTATTGCGCTACAGTCACCCAGCATACCGAGAGCAAAGGTTGCAGATTCCTGTACATAAACAGACTTTTCCTCATCATCCTGCACCACTTCAATTAAAGGCTTAACGGCATATCTGTCTCCAATACGTCCCAGAGCATCAGCACATGCTAGGCGAATTTTGTAATTTTCATTCTTATTATTCAGACAGTATAGTAACGCACCTACAGCCGATGTATCCTTATAGTTTGCAATGATTTTTGCACACAAAGCTCGGGCATTTATTAACTCTTCGGAATTTTCTTTATCATACCCCTTCAACAATAATATATCCAAAAGAGTAGATAAAAGTTCCGGAGTTCTGATTTCTGCTGACAATTTTAAAAGAGCAACTAGCACATCACCATCTTTAATATTTTTAAGCATATAGTTGTAAAAAACAGGGATATCTTCTTCTGCCAACTTGCTTTCGGCATCAGAAATCTTATTTAAAATTGCAGGTGTAGTATCACTTCCGATACCGCATTGCTCTAATATAACATCAAAATCTAATGCTTTATTAATCACAAGATTAACATACTACAAAAAACAATATTTAGCAATCATAATCAACGTTTCAGTCATATTTTCAAACAAAGCCCCTTAACATATCTTAATATTTCTTCAAAAAAAAGGCAATTTTTCAGAAATGAAATACTTTATATATACATCAGCATAGAAAAGGAATAAAAGCATGAAAGAAGAAGAATTAAACGCTACAATGTCAGTTATTTCAGATCCTATAAACAATGTATACAAAATAGAAACAAGACAGGATGTAGAAGAAATTCAAAGAATTTGCAGAATTTTCACTATTGCAAACAAACAGGGCAACAAACACAAAATGCTGTCAATAAAAAATTTAGCAACATTTCGATTAGTTCTTAGTAACAACTGATTACTAATTATTTAATTAAAAAACCCGTCGGTAAAATTATATCGGCGGGTTTTATTAAGTTTTGTAACAATTCCTACGCCTCTTGAAATTAGGTATAATTTACATACTTTATATATATGTAAGATGATAAAAAATATAGGTATAGAAAGATGGCAAACACAGCAGCTTTATTAGGAACATTATTAAACACGAATGCAGAAATCAACTACTATACACAGCAGCAAATCTACTGGAGCGGTAAGTATGAATCTAACAGTGCCAAGTTAGAAAAACAAGTTAAATATGAAGAAAAATGGGAGAGTGCATTCGATTCCGCTATTGATAATACTAAAGAATTAACAGCAGGCAACGTAACAGTTGCAGAAAACAATCAAAATGAACAGTTAGCTGACGCTTATGCAGATGCAAAAGTTAAACAGTACGATGAAGAATTATCATTAGAACTTGCAGAACTTGATGTTGAATATGACACAATGCAGACAATGTATGAAGCAATGCTTGAACAATTAAGGGCTCAGCAGGATAGCTTGGAAACAGCTACTTCAACTGCTGCTCAGGACACCGGTTTATTACAATCTTAATAATTAATAATAAACCTTTGATGCATTATACATTAATGAGGCAATTGTCATTGGTCCAACACCGCCCGGAACAGGTGTTATATATTTTACAGTCGGTGATACTAATTCAAAATCTACATCACCAGTCAACTTACCATTGGAATCTCTAAAAATTCCAACGTCAATAACAACAGCTTTATCATTTACCATCTTACATCTTACAACTTTTTTACCAACCGCAGATATAACAATATCAGCGGTTTTTATTTTGTCCTCTAAATTCTTAGTATAAGAATGTGCAATTGTAACAGTTGCATTTCTTCTCAATAGCATTTGAGCCATCGGACGACCTACAATATTTGAACGTCCTATTACTAGAGCATTGGCACCCTCGAGATTTATACCATACTCATCAAGCAGCATTATTATCCCTTGAGGAGTTGCCGGATAGAAATATGGTTCTAATCCCAATACAAGTTTTCCCACATTTTCAGGAGTAAAACCATCAACATCTTTTTTGGGTGCAATTGCTTGCACAACCATATTTTTATCAATATGAGGAGGTAAAGGCAGCTGAACTAATATCCCTGTCACATTATCATCACTATTTAACTGAGAAATCTTATTCAATAATTCCTGTTCTGTAGTTGATTCAGGCATCTCTATTATTGTAGATTTTATTCCTACCTTTTCTGCTGCCAATTTTTTATTTCTTACATAAATTTGACTTGCAGGATCTGAACCAAC
>CAZXQM010000077.1:3767-9396 GCA_964643455.1 uncultured Vampirovibrio sp.
CTGCTGCCAATTTTTTATTTCTTACATAAATTTGACTTGCAGGATCTGAACCAACAAGAATTACAACAAGATGAGCTTTTATCTTTTGAGCCTCAACCCTTGTTCTTATTTCTTCTAGAATTTTTGTTGAAAGCGCTTTCCCGTCAAGAATCATGAATTATTCTCCTGCGGTAAATTCAATCTGAAATAAAATTGATTTACCGCATCATTAACTATATTAGAATTTCTGTCAGGCTTACCAGTTTCTAATGTTATATCATAAGGTATCATCCCTAAAACCACTGTTTCCACGTCTTGAATTTGTGCAGAAATTGCACTCATATCATCTGGCTTTACCTTATTTACAACAATTCCAAGCTGCCCGCCTGCCGCATATTTTGCTGAAAACTCTGAAATACGCTTAGCTAAGTGAATTGAATCCGGCGTCGGGTTCGTCACTATAATAGATAAATCAATATTAGTATCTACAAGCTGATTTAAGTATTTTAAATCAAATTCACAGTCAAACAATACAAAATCATACCTTTCTATTAATCTCTGGCAAGCATCGTTAATTTGTGATGTTATCGGACATCGGCAATCTTTTGCGCCCACAAACCAAGAAACAATAATGTCAGTAGTTTCAGATAGAGAAACCAGAATATCTTCCATCGCCCATTCAATATATTCATGTTTTGTCATACCTTCCGGAATTCCGGTCTTATATTCGTGTTTGCCGCTTCTAATACCATATATAGTATTTCTTATATCCAGCCCGTATGAGTGTGCCAATTCACTTGTTAAATCATTATCAAAAAGCAAAATCGATTTTTCAGGAAATCTATCCTGAATATTTTTTAGCAGAGCTTTTGTCAAGGTTGTTTTACCGCTTCCACTTTTTCCGGTAATTGCTATTTTTATTGCCAAAATCTTAATCCTCTTTTTTTGGATTTTATCATAAACAATAATAATACGAAACAGGGCAGTAATTATACTGCCCTGATAAGAATAGATTGTTATTAAAATTATACCAAACCTTCTTTTACAGCTTTTACTGCTGCCTGAACTCTATCATTTACACACATCTTTTGAAGAATAGAACAAACATGTGCTTTAGCCGTATGTACGCTTACAATAAGTTCCTTAGCTATTTCCGTATTGCTTTTCCCTTCTACCAGATGTTTCAATACTTCAAACTCACGTTCCGTAAGCGGTACACGACCTTCTTCAGAGGATTTATCCTTTAAAATCCCGAGAGTTTCCTGTTTGGGAAAAGAATCCAGTACTTTTCTGGCAATAACAGGGTCAAGCCAACAAACACCGCTATTGACATCTCTTATTACATCTGCAAGTTTCGTGGGATCAATATCCTTCAAGCAATAAGCCATTGCTCCGGACGATAGTGCTGCAATGACTTCTTCTTCTCTATCATGAGAAGTCAAAGCTATCACTTTGATATCCTTATTCATTTCTTTAACCTTTACAGTAGCTTCAATACCGTTCATTCCGGCCAGACCTAAGTCCATTAATACAATATCAGGTACATTTTGTTCAATCAGCCTTAAACCATCTATAGCATTATCACTTTCCGCAACAACTTTAATATCTTCATTAGAATTTAGAGCACATCTTAAACCTACTCTTGTAAGCTTAAAATCCTCTATAATAATTACGCTGATTGTTTTCTTTTCTGCGCTTACTGCTGTACTCATCGATAAATCCTCCTATCGGGGTAGTATGTATTTTTATGTGTCTTGCCCCCTACAACAATATTAAATAATACCCTTGTTTTATAGTATATTACCCAAGCTACTTATATTTAGTATACAAACTTTATACACTCTGATTTATCAAATCAATAACTTCGCGCACAGAATAATTGTTGTTTGTTATATAAAATTCCTTCCTTGTTTGGTTGATAACGTCATCCATTGACTTTCCGTCCAAAAATAGATTTGAATACGGTTTTAACATTATAGAAGGAACTATAATATAATCCGCATCAATATTTTTCACCGTATTAATTAAATCCTGAGAAGTAATCAGCCCCGCAACTGTAATATTTGCCCCCCAGTATGTTGATTTAACAGGATTAACAGTAACTTGTAGATTTTTTACCTTATTTAACCGGTCAGAAATGTATTCGAATGCTGATTGTGCAGCAATTGAGCATGCAAAAGATATTTTGAGGTTTTTATTAAGTTTTTTCGGCAGTTTTATAGAATTAAAATCATCTATAAGTGTTCTAAGCGAGCCAACACCGTCATCTAACTGAGAAAAGTTCCCATAATAATCAGCTTTCGGAATCTCACGACCTGCCAGCAGAAAAAATTCATCAGAACAGCATACTTTTTTATATTTAGAAGAAATCTCAATTGTTTTTTCCGCAATTTTATTATCAACCGTTTTTAACTCAAAATCCCTGAATTGTGTTATACCCACCGGAACAATTGCTACAGACAATAGTGCATCACCTAAAGAACTCAAATCTTTTAAAGTCCTTTCGAGTTCTTCTCCGTCATTGTATTCCGGACACAAAACAATTTGTGCATGAAACGGAATATCATTATCCTTAAACCAGCGCAAATTTTCCATAATCTTTGCGGCATTTGGATTTCTAAGCATTTTTACTCTTAACTCAGGATTCGTTGTATGAACGGATATATAAAAAGGACCCAGATGCATTTTAGTAATACGTTCTTTATCTTTATCCGTAAGATTGGTAGTAGTAATATAAGTTCCTTGTAAATAAGAAAGCCTGTAATCATCATCTTTGATGTACAAAGTGTCTCTCAAACCTTTGGGCTGCTGAGCTACAAAACAAAATATACAATTATTTAAACAAGGCTTTACCCTATCAAATACTGCACTTTCAAACACAATCCCCAAATCATCATCATAATCTTTTTCTAATTCAATTTCTTCTATCTCACCATTTGATTTTTGTATTTCTATAGTAAGAAAATCCGTTTTTATCATAAAACGATAATCAATCATATCCTGTAAAGATTCGCCGTCAATTGAAAGCAAAATATCGCCGGATTGAATTTCCAGTTCCTCAGCTATAGAGCCCGCTAAAACATCACTTACTACTGCCGGCATGTTCAAAACCTTCCAATAGCATTATGAAATTTTTGTATTCACATACCAGATTATCAAAAACCATTCTTGGATAAAAAGATAGTTCCTTTGTTGAAATCATATTCTGAGTATCTATCAAAATACTTTCCGCCTTAGTTTTTATCTGTCTAAATAATTTAGGACGCTCTTCAATCCCCAGTACATCAGCACAGGCAAGTTTTATTCTGGCAGAAGTAAGAAATTGAATAGGATTCTCCAGAGGCGGTTCTGTTATCAAACGCTTTAATTCACTTAAACCTTCTTTTGTAATTGAATAATACGTAGATGGACGTCCACCTGTAGACATCGTTTTTTGAGTTCTCACAAACCCGCCTTCCTCAAGCCTGTTTAATGCCGGCTTAATAGTACCATAACTTGGAGTTGTCAAAACAGAAAACGAGTTTCTTATCTCTTTTGAAACCCCGTACATTGTCAAAACTTTTTTGTTAAGTTCAAATAAAATTAAAAGCTCTATCATTATCCTACCTGATTATACGGCCTCATTCCTCATAATACCGATAAATTCGTGAGCAAGTTTATCACTCCATTTACGGTTTATATCCTGCTCAATCTGTTTTATTGCCTCATCACTTGACATAGCTTCCCTGTACGGGCGTTTTTCAAGAAGCGCAAAATAAGCATCCAATATTAAAATAATTTGCGACTCTATTGGTATAGCCTCACCCGATATCCTGCTTGGATAACCGGTTCCGTCCCAGTTTTCATGATGCTTTTCAATAATAGGAATCACATCGGCAATATTAGAAATCGGTTTTAAAATTTCCCTCGCGGCAATCACAGGATGCTGCTTTATAGAAGCTATATCTTCGTCAGTTAAAGGTTCTGTTTTTCTCAAAATTTCCTTTGGAAGCATAGTATTGCCTATATCATACAGCAAAACAGCAATTTTCAGTCTGTCTATAGTATCTTTTGATAAGTCAAAACGTTTTGCTAGCAAACCGGCTAACTCAACTTTCTTTTTAACACTTCCGCTAATATGCGCCGGATTATACATTGTAACAAGAGAATCCGCAACCTGATAAAGTTTTTCATTATTAATATTCATTTCTTCAAGTTTTTGGGTTAACAACCTTGAAGTTGAATCATCTACAGGAATTCTGTGTTTTGTTAATATATCAATGAAAGTATTAACTGCAACCTCCTGCCAAGAAGTTTCATAGGCAGGTCTTGCAATAGTAACTCTATTCCTGCCATTTCTCTTTGACTCATACATAGCCCTATCAGTAATTTCAAGCAACTCTTCAATATCATTAGAATGTTCAAGATAAGTAGCAACCCCTAAACTAGCGGTTATATGACCGATTTTTTCAAGTTCAACTGATTCTATAGCCTTCCTTATACGTTCAGCGGCTATACAACCTCCTGCAGAATCTATACCGGGCAATAAAATATTAAACTCTTCACCACCCATTCGTGCCACTACATCAATTGATCTGGCATTGTTTTTTAAAACCTCTGCAATCGTTTTTATTGCAATATCACCATAATTATGCCCATAAGAATCGTTTATCTGTTTTAAATAATCTAAATCAAGCCCAATAACAGTAAATTTTTGATTTTGACGGTTAGCACGAATAACTTCTTTTTTTATAAACTCTTCAAAATATCTTCTGTTATACAATCCTGTCATTGCATCAGTAATTGCCTGCTCTTTCACAGCTTCAAATAAATCTGCAATTGTTATAGCAAGCTCAATTTGTTTGGCAAAAAGGCTTAAAAAATTTAATTCACTCTCACTAACACTTTCTCTGGAAGAAAACACTATAAGTGACCCAAAATGAGTTTGCTTTGACATAAGGGGAACAAGTATATAAGACTTCATGTTAGCTTCACGCAAAAATTCTTCCACCTTGCTCTTATCAAATCGGGGTATTAAACTGCACACCAGCTCAATCAAATTATCCGATTGATAAATCTGATTGTTTTTAACAGCGTTTTTCATTTCAGTATTATCAGGGAAATTCATTCTGTAATCAGATATATTACAATCAAAATTTTCCCAGAACCTTGTTTCCAAATCATCTCTTGAAGAAGCTACTACCTGCAAATATGCACCGTCATTATCAGCTTTTTCTTTTACTATAAAACTATAAAGATATCCTAATTCGCCTTGTAAGCTGTTAACAATAGCACTTAATACACTGGACAAAGGCTTCGAAGAATTCATCATCTCCCATATATGCTGTAAAGTGAGCATTTGACGGTTAGCTCTGTCTAATTCTCTTGTTCTTGCAGCAATTTCGGCTTCTAATTTAGCATTTATTTCATATACTTCAAGCAATGAAAGTTTACCTGAATATACTGTAGATTCTACCTGATCCAGCTGTTTTTTAAAATTTCGTATACTATCAAAGAAGCCCACCGGCAAAGTCCTCAAGTTCCAAGTTACTTTTAAAGTATAGCATACTTCAAATATAATTAAAACCTCCTTGGCGGGAATTGAACCCACGGCCTTGGGCTTCGGAGACCCACGCTCTATCCGACTGAGCTACAAGGAGGTGCAAATAAT
>CAZXQM010000078.1:0-1087 GCA_964643455.1 uncultured Vampirovibrio sp.
CTGCTATCTACTGCGCCTTTAAATTGTGGTTGTTGGTTTGTTGTTTGTTGTTGAGTTAACTGTACTTTCATAATTGACCTTAACGTTTATCAGCCCTGAACCCAGCTGTTAATTTGTGATATTGAATATCTAAAGGTGTTACAGGTTCCGGCTTTTCATTTCTATTTTCGACTTGTGCTTTTTCCTGAGCAAGCTTAAGTGCTTGTTCGTGCTTTTTCTTTGTATTTTTTCTGGTAAATATCGGAATAACAATCCCTAACAATGCTAATGATACACCATGATTAGCTACTTGACAAGCAGAGCGTAAATTCGTTGCGCGCTTTAATTCTTTTTCAATAAGCGCGAGTTGGTCTTTTGTTGCGGTTTTACCTTGTCTTTTAAGTGACTCTGCCAGAGGACTAATTACTTCTTCTGAAGATTTTATATTTATATCTTTAACCCAATGCCAAGCTTTCTTAAATGTATTTGTATCATTTTTATCAAGAGGTTTCGTATCATTTAACAATGATATCCCTGTTTTGTTTTGTATTAAAGAAGCAGTTGCTTTTGCTGCATAATCTCCAAGAAAATATAAGCTTGAGAACGTTGCAATATCTCTTATTGTAGCTTCCACTAATTCATTCTTATCATCTGCTGCAGCCATACGTGAGGCAAATGTAGTTGTAGAAATTATTCTTGCCTGATCCATTGTCGGGAACATACCCTTAAATTCAAGCATTCCCAGAGTCGGTTTTTTCATCATAGAAAGCAGAGCAACACCAATCATTGATGAAATTGATAATAATTTTTGTTTTAACAATCCTTCTTTTGCTTTAGGATTTGCTTCAATGTTATTATTCTTCCCAAAATCATCATAAATAGGAGCCCCTTTTGCTCCAGAAACTTTACTTGTAATCCAGCGGTTAATATATTGCATTGATGCAGCAAGCGGCAATACTACAGCTAAACCCAGCCAGCTCTTTGTTTTAACAAGATTTTTACTTCTTCTTGCAAATTCTTCAATTGAAATATTACCTGCTTTTTGGAATCCTTTATAGAACTTTACTGAATCTTCTAAAAGAGTTGTTACAGAGGCTGCGCCAACTTC
>CAZXQM010000078.1:1187-9143 GCA_964643455.1 uncultured Vampirovibrio sp.
CTTTCTTATTTTTACGGGTCTCTAAGCTATTTATTCTGCTATTTGTTTCTACACCGATTTTATTTATCATACACATATACTTTCTGGGAAATATCTTTTATTTCTGCTATTTACGGCTAAAATAATTGGGATTTTAAACCTGTAAAAGACACCTGCCCCCTAAGTTGATTATATCAACTTAATATTTATTTAAAAGCCGGACAAAATAAAAATTGCCATAATATCAGCTATTGTAAAGGAAATGTAAAGACAGATTTATGAATGTTTTTTTTATGTAAAGAAAGTTTTTGCAATTTTTAGAAAAATTTACCAATTATTTATTTTCGGATATATAATTATAATCTCAAAAGAGTGTGTCTTGTACACAATTTAATTGTAAATTTTTGTAACATTTTTTCAGATGTGGTATAATTATTTTTATTAGGTTATGAGGAATTACAATGAAAATACTTATATCAAACGATGATGGAATATTAGCAAACGGGATAAGAGCTTTGATAGAAGCTTTGTCACCCTGTCATGACGTTTATGTTGTAGCCCCTGACAGAGAAAGAAGTGCTGCAGGACATTCATTGACGCTTCATACACCATTACGGGTTGAAGAAGTTGACCCAAAATACGGTGCAAAACGATGTTGGATGACAACCGGTACACCGGGAGACTGTGTCAAGCTCGCAATAAACGCTATACTGACAAAAGAAGAATTGCCTGATTTAGTAATATCAGGAATAAATCACGGACCAAATCTTGGTGCTGATATTTTGTACTCAGGGACAGTAAGTTGTGCTATGGAAGGTGCAATGATGGGTTATCCGAGTATTGCAACTTCACTTGCAAGCCTTAGAAACGAATATGAAGATTTTTATTTTGCTGCATCTTTTATCGCAGAACTATTAAATAAACTTGATACTTACACTATTCCGCCTAGAACTATTTTAAATATTAATGTACCCGGACTTGAAAAAGAAGATATTGCAGGAATTGCAATAACAGAGCTTGGAAGCAGAATGTTTACCGATGCTTATGAAAGAAGAGTCGACCCAAGAGGTAAAGTTTACTACTGGATGGCAGGAGAATTAATTAATGAACCGGAAAACGCTTCAACTGATATTGCGGCAGTCAGAAATAATAAGATATCCATCACACCGGTAACTTATGAAATGACAAGAGTTAATATAATTAATGATCTTGCAGAACGATTATGTACTGAAAATGTCTGCAACTGGTTCTGATATATAGAATATACTTGCATTGATATACACTTTGTGATAAGATTCACATGCTAAGTTATATGTGTGTATTGCAAGGGTATTCTATGAGGATTCAGAAGGTTGATAATGATTTGACATTTACTCGTAAACCCAATCCATTAGAGATGAAAGTTTACACTCGTTCTGTAAATCAGGGTTTAAGTTTATTAGGTAAGCAGGTTGATATTATTTTGCACAACGCTTCCGCACCTTCTGTTAAAACGGAAAATACCGGTATAGGCTCTTTATTTTCCAGAACTTCAATAACGAAATTGTTTCCATTTCTCAAAGAACACGGAGTTACTGGAATACAACAGGAACCCAACGGTTTGAGGAAAGTTATTGACAACTCGCCTTATGCACCTGAATCTTCCGCAAAAAATATTTTCATGATACCGCTGGAAAAACTTGCTTCTGAAGAATACGGCAATATTCTTTCAAAAAAGACGTTTGAAACTATTGTAAAAAATAATCCGTCTAAGGATGAAGTAAATTATCCTTATGTTAGAAGCATGTATGACATAGCTCTGAGAGAAGCGTACGGTAATGCAAAAAAATCAAAAGAATTTTTGGAATTTAAAGCCGCAAAAGAAGCAGATTACGAAGAAAGCGCAATTTACAGGGTTTTATCAAAAATTCACGGGAACGATAATTTTGTAGTATGGGGAAATGCTGATTCTTATACGGATAAAGAATTAAAAACCATTGCAAAAGCAACAGGTGCTGAGAGCTGGGATAAAGTAGACAGAGAGTTATTTGTAAATAGAAATTCCGAAAAATCACAAGCAAGAATTGCAGAAATTAAAAATAAATACAAGGATGATTATGACTACTTTTTATTTCAACAAATGATTCTGGAAAAAGAAAATGAAAAATCCAATCAGCTTGCTAAAAAAAACGGCATTAAGATAATAGGAGACTCGCCGGTAGCGCCGACGGATGTTGAAACCTGGGTTAATAAAAATCTGTTTCTTAAAGGGATGGCAATCGGCTGTCCGCCGGATTATTTTTCTAAAACAGGTCAAAGATGGGATTTCAAGTATTATGCACCGGAAAAGATTTTCAACAAAGACGGCTCGCTAGGTGAAGCCGGAGAAGTTTTGAAAAAGAAATATGAAGAGTATTTTGCCAGTTTTCCAGGCGGGATCAGAATAGATCATGTTATCGGCTTAATTGATCCGTTTATTTATACGACATCAAGTAAGAATATGACAACTGCAAATTCAGGCAGAATTTATTCAATGTTTTCAGGCAGATATCAAAAGAAGAGTGACGATGAGTATGCAGCCTTGTTAGATAAAATTATTATTCCGGCAGCAGAAAAATATGGTCTTAAAAAATCATCTATTATATGTGAAGATTTGGGAGATAAAACCCAACCGGTAAAAAATGTTATGAAAAAGCTGGATTTATCAGGTATTTCAATAACACAGTTTGATGATCGGGGTGCAAAAGCGCCTGAGAAAAATGTTATTATGATAGGGTCGCATGATAATAGATCATTTTTAGAATTTGTAGAAGATTTGTTTAATTTTAGTAAAGATAAAAACAAGAAAGCTCGTTTTATGAAAAAGACAAAGTTTTTGGCAGAAGATACAGCCCCAAAGGGTGCTACAAGTGATGAGAAAAAGCAGTACCTTAAGGAACTTCGTACGGACAAAAAGAAATTTCTTGCAGCAGGTTTTGCAGAACTCTTTGCAAGTCCTGCCAGAAGAGTTCAAATTTTCTTCTCTGATTTCTGGGGGCTTGGGAAAACCTACAACCATCCCGGAACAACTCAGGGTAACTGGGCTTTAAGACTCGGCGAAAATTTTGAAGAAGATTATTACAAAGCAGCATCCGAAGGCAAAGCTCCTAACTTTGCAAGCGCAATTGCCGCAGCACTCAGACATAGAGGACTAGACAAAGGAAATGAAGAGTTGATGAAAAATCTGGATGAATGCTCAAAAATTATTAATGAAGCATAAAATTAGTATAATGTATAAGTATATGGGCTTAAGTAACCAAAGACTTTTTAAAACCTGCAAATTTATATATTAAAAAACTCTGCCTCAAACACGTATTCCGCCCCCCCTGTAAGATATACATCTTCATTGGTTTTAGTTTTATTACCGTCCCAGTCAATACGTACTTTTCCTCCGGGCAGTTCCACTTCTACCGAATTATCCAGCCACCCTTTTATGATTCCAGCAACAACACTTGCACAGGCACCAGTGCCGCATGCGAGAGTAATTCCACAACCGCGCTCCCAAACACATAATTTAATTTTATCAGGAGAGAGTATTTTTACAAACTCAACATTTGTTTTTTCAGGAAATTCTGCCGAAGTTTCTATTATCGGACCGTATTCTTTTGCAAGTTTCATCATATCTTCTTCCGATGATGTAAAAATCACAAAATGCGGATTTCCCATTGAAACTGCACACCCCACAAATACCATGTTCTTAAGTTCCATTCGGTAATTCATATTATCTTGCGGTACAAACGGTATTAATTTAGACTTTAGAACAGGTTTTGACATATTAACCCTGACCTCGCCATTATCAAGAATCCGTGGAGAAATAATCCCAGCCATAGTTTGTACGGAAAATTCGCATTTTGATACAAGTTTTTTATCATAAACATATTTTGCAAAACATCTCATTCCGTTACCGCACATTTGGGCAGTCGAACCATCAGAATTGAAGAAATACCATCCGATATCCGCAGTTTCTACATCTGTATTTGGAATAATAAGCCCGTCAGCACCAATACCAAAATGCCGATCACACAGTTTTTTCGCAGCAACAGACATAGGAAGATTAAATTTCAAAAACTCTTCATATTCCAATATAACAAAATCATTCCCGCATCCTTGCATTTTAGTAACTTTTACATTCATCTTGAAATTCTCCACTCCTTTTGTAGTACAATTATAGTTAAAGTATATAAAGGAATTGAGTTTATGGCAATAATAAAAGCACAAAAAGGAACAAAAGATATATTACCCGATGAAATGCCGGTGTGGCATTTTATGGAAGAAAAAGCTGAGGAAGTCTTTTCCAGATACGGCGCAAAAGAAATCAGAACACCTATATTTGAAGCTACAGAACTTTTTGCAAGAGGAGTTGGAGATACAACTGATATCGTAAATAAGGAGATGTATACATTTGAAAAAAGCGAAAGATCTTTGACACTGCGCCCTGAAAATACTGCTGGTGTTGTTCGTTCATTTATAGAAAACGGTATGCACAGGCTTACCGCTCCGGTAAAACTCTGGTACAAAGGTCCTATGTTCAGATATGAACGCCCTCAAGCAGGCAGACAAAGACAGTTTCATCAGGTAGGTGTGGAAGTTTTCGGGATAAAACAGCCAACTGCAGATGCCGAAGTTATACTAATGGCAGTAAATTATTTAAAAGCTCTCGGATTGAATGATTTGTCAGTAGAACTCAATTCACTTGGATGTCCTGAATGCAGAGAAAATTTTAAGACAAAATTAAAAACTGTTATTAAGCCGTATTTAAATGACCTGTGCCCTGATTGTCAGGCTAGATATGAGAAAAATCCTCTCAGACTTCTGGACTGCAAGGTGGAAGAATGTAAAGCAATCTATGCAAAACCTGAAATTCAGGAGGTTATACAATCTGATTTTATTTGTGAAGATTGTGCGAGTCATTTTAATGAACTAAAAGACTATCTTAATACACTCGGCATAAAATACGAGATTAATAAACTGCTCGTGAGAGGACTTGACTATTACAACAGAACCGTTTTTGAAATAAAATCTAATAATCTTGGTTCACAAAATGCAGTTTGCGGCGGTGGAAGATACGACAGCCTTGTCAGAAATCTAGGCGGAGAGGATATTCCGGCAATAGGTTTTGCGATGGGAATGGAAAGGCTAGCTTCGCTTATAGGCAATAAAGAAAAAACTAAAACAGATGCTTTTGTAATTTCAAATAATACTAATGAAACACTTAAACTTACAGAAGAATTGCGGGCAAAAGGAATTAGCTGTGAATTTGATTTGACAAATAAAAAGTTTGTAAAGCAACTCGAAAAAGCATCTAAAGTTGCAAAGTACGCCCTATTTCTTGGAGAAGATGAAATAGCTAACGGGCAGATAACAGTTAAAAACCTTGAGACTTCTGAACAAAAAACCTTTAAAAGAGAGGAAATGGAATTAATTTAATAATGAGAAGCATGGCTAAAATAAAATTATTAATGAAACATAAAATAGATATACATTCCTTAAAACCTACTATTTCCAAGGATAATGGGCACTCAAGCCAAAATCAAGATATTATAAGTATTTTCAAGAAAAAAAGCTTGCATTCTTTTATGGAGTCTGTATAATAGAGTTTGTAAATATAAGAAAGGAGTTTTATAATGAACAAAGAAGAATTAGTACAAGAAATCTCTAAGAAATCAAAAGTTACTCAAAAAGAAGCTAATGAAGTATTATCAGC
Source organism: uncultured Vampirovibrio sp. (assembly GCA_964643455.1). GTDB lineage: Bacteria > Cyanobacteriota > Vampirovibrionia > Gastranaerophilales > Gastranaerophilaceae > CAG-196. Next base: position 6,889 of record CAZXQM010000078.1, read on the forward strand.
TTTAATTGAAACTGTTCAAAAAACCGTTTCTAAAGGTAAAAAAGTTACATTAGTTGGCTTTGGAACATTTGAACCACGTAAGAGAGCAGCTAGAAACGGCAGAAACCCTCAAACTGGTAAAGAAATTAAAATTCCTGCTAAAACAGTTCCTGTATTTTCTGCTGGAAAGAAATTTAAAGAAGTTGTTAACGGCAAATAGTTAAACGACCAAGTAAGTTTAAAAGACGCAGACTGAGGTTCAGCCTGCGTCTTTTAATATATCTTCATATCTTATTGTATGTTTTTATATTATTGAGTATCATTTTTATAAAACCCAATAAAATAAAAGGAATTTGTATGTCACAAAGGAATCTGCCGAGACAAATTACTGTAGCAGAGATGGCTCCTCATGTCCACAGCTTTGCTCCGGGAGAAAATAAAGTTAATAAAATATCTGACTGGTTAATATCGTGGATAGAAAAGTCACTAGAAAATGGGATTATAAAGCCGTATGACTTATTACCTTCTAAGGGAGAACTAGCTTTTCATACAGGTGTAAGCAAAGGGACTATACAAAATGTTTTTAGATTTGTAGAAGATTATGGGTTATTGGAATCCAAACAAAAGATAGGAACCTATATTATATGCGGTAATAACAACCACACTGCAAAGAAATTAACCTCAAAACGAGAATATGCTGCAGAAGCCATAAAAAAATATTTGTATACAAATAATTATAAAACAGGAGATCGATTAATCTCTACACGCAACCTCGCCTCGCTTACAGGAATTTCTACCGCAACAATACGTATCGCAATCGGAAGCCTAATTTCCGAAGGAATTTTAAAAAAAGAAAATAGCGTTTTTATTGTAAATAAGACTGATTTTGAACTGATGAATATTTTCCCTCAAACTCTTGTAGAAAAGATCGCTGCAAGTATAAAACAGTATGTCGCGGTAAATTACCAAACAGGAGAAAAGCTTCCTTCAAATTCGGAACTGGCTGAACAATTTAATGTAAGCATAAAAACAATCTATGACGCAATAAAACTTCTCGCCAAGGAAGGTGTGTTATATACCAGAAGGGGAAAATATGGAACTATAGTTGTAAATAATTTAAATAAAAATCTACATTACCGTTACGAAAAAATAGAAATTAAAATGCGTAACTACATTATAGAAAATTGTGATATCGGAACCAGACTTCCTTCAATAGCAGAATTGTCAAAACAGTACAAAGTCAGCACAAAAACCATAAAAAAAGCACTGGATAACTTAGCAGAAGAAGGTTTTGTTGCTTTTTCAAGAGGACGCTACGGCGGAACTTTTGTAACAGATATTCCTCGGGGTAATGAGGGCTATAAGTGGCTTGCTATAAGCAAAGACTATGTTCCTGAAACCGAAAATTAGCATGATACTTGAAAATTGTTATTAAAATGATATTATAAATAATAATCACTTAAAGAAAGGAGATAAAATCATCGCAAACGAAGAAAAAAGCCAAAACAAAGGCAAGGATAAGCCTCTGATAAACGAAAAAATCAGAGCTAAAGAAGTAAGATTAATCGATGAAAACGGTAATAACCATGGAATTGTTCCAATTACACAAGCACTAAGAATGGCAGAAGAAGCAGATTTGGATTTGGTAGTTATAAGTCCCAATCAGGCACCGCCTGTTGCAAAGATTTTGAACTATGGCAAATACAAATACGAACTTGAAAAAAAAGCTAAAGAAGCCAAGAAAAAACAACATGTTATTGATATAAAAGAAGTTAAAGTGCGTTATAAAATTGACACTCATGATTATGAAGTAAGATTAAAGAATATAAGAAAATTTATTTCTCAGGGTAATAAGGTAAAAGTTATTGTTATGTTAAGAGGTCGTGAGATGCAGCATTCATCATTAGCAATAGATTTGGCTAATAGGTTTATTGCTGATTTAGCCGGAGACCCTGTAACTGTTGAGAAAAAACCTGTAATTGAAGGTCGTAACGTAACAGTATGGCTTGCACCACAAGGGTAAGTATTTTATCGCAGAACTATTTTGCAAAAAAGACTTGATTAATAATCTTGAGCAGGTAGAATGAATGAGTAACCATTGCAGAACTTCAGGTAATGTAATGGTTAGAAGCAAAGGGTATAATCTTTGTTTCAGTTTTAATGAAAATTTCATAAGTATTTATAAAAAATATGCCGCAATAGCTCAGTTGGTAGAGCAAGGGACTGAAAATCCCTGTGTCCTTGGTTCAATTCCGAGTTGCGGCATATTTTTTTGT
>CAZXQM010000079.1:0-5248 GCA_964643455.1 uncultured Vampirovibrio sp.
ACAAGAGTTTTTTCATTATTTGTCATTGTATTTATAATTGTACGAGTATTAGGATCACCCTCATATAAGTACATTACACCGGAACCAAAACAACGATTAAGCGGTTTTAAAACTATCTGCTTATGCAACTCAAGAAAACTTTCAATTTCTTTTAATGAAGCAGTAACTATACTTTCGGGCATTAAATCTTTAAAATAGACACTATGTAATTTTTCATTAAAACTCCGGATAGTTGCAGGAGAATTTATTACTCTTGGTTTTGTTACAAAATCAAAAATATAAGTTGCATTTATATAATCTATATCTACAGGGGGATCCGGTCTGAATATAACCAATTCAAAATCATTGATCTCATATTCTAAACAATTATTATCATAGAAAATATTATCGTTCTCAGTGTAAGCCCTATAACACTTCGTATAAGCAACATCAGCCTTTAATGAAAGCATTGGAATTGTTGTTATATAAACATTACATTTTCTGTTAAGAAGCTCCTTTATAATCCAGAAATTTGTAACCAAATTGTTAAATTCAAAATATTTTAACTCAATTTTATCAATGACAAAAAGAATTTTCATAATATAAAACTTTAACACTAATTTTTAACATATACAAGTTATCTTTTATAATTATTTTTACAATGTTATTTTTATGAAGCATTCTAAAACTATTCTGTTTACAAAAATACACATTTTATAAATAAAGATACTTCAAAAGGCAATTTTTGAGATGCTAATTACTTTATATATTTAGTTAGGTTTATTATTTTATAAAAGGTTTATTGTTGTGCCACAAGTCAATACAAATCTAAATAATCAGTCTAATATAATGCCGGAACAGACAAAAACTCTGCAGCAGCAAAAGCAGCAGCCTATTCGTTTGCCTAACTATTATATTCCGGATACATATAGACCGAGTGCAAAAGAGATAGTAAAAGAAAATCCGATATATGATATGTTTCTGAAACCTTTTATAGAACATCCTCTTGCTCTTTTAGGAACATGGCTTGGTATTAGTGTAGGTTTAGATGCTTATTCAAGAGCCTGCGGGGGAGATTATAACAAAAGTCTTGTTAAAAAAGTTGCCGATTTTGGGGACAATATTGAAAATTCCAAAATTGTACAGAGCAAGCCGGTTCAAACTGTACTAAGCGGGTTTAAAACTGCAGGAAACGCCGGTAAAAAAGTCGCTAAAAACAGCGCAATTTTACGGGCAATGAAAGAAACCCCAACCATGCCGGAATGGCAGCTGGTTAAATCTCAAATGTTTAACCAGAAACAGGAAATTGTTCAGGAATTTATTAAAATAACAGATATTCTCAAACTCGGAAGTGCAGATATACCAAAACTCAAAGATTTGGGCTTAAATGATTCTGAAAGAACAATGCTTAAAAAAGCTTTCAACGTACAAAATATTTCTCAAATTCCGGAAGAAAAAGCAGTAAATCAGATTCTACTCAACCGTATAGGAAAAACTCCTGAAGAAATAAAGAAAATTCAAGACCTTGGTACAGTTTCAACCAAAGCTACAAAAGAAGAAATCCTTAAAGCAATGGGATTGACTACAGACAAGTTAAAGCTCATTAAGGACGATGTTTACGGGCAATACATTAATGATGTAAAAACTGCGGCAGATAAAGTTAAAGGCAAGGTTCGTATCGGCGCCGGGCACTATTCCTGGCTGGGACCGCTTACCAAGCCTTTTGAAAGATCTATAGGCTGCGATGAGGTTTATAATAAACTCCACAGTATAATGGAAGGACCAAAAACAGCAACAGGAAGATTCTGCTCCAAACTTATGCAAATGATTCACAGAGGTTTTACATTTGGTGGCGGAAAACTCGGAGCACTAATATTTATTTCACCATTGCTTGTAGAACTCGGAGTTAATGTTAAAAATGCAGACAAAGACCAAAAAATCGGTACCGCTGCAAACGGATTCGTTGACAATATATCTTGGGTATTCACATTCCCGCTTGCTCTCAGAATGCTTCATTCAATCGGCGGAATTAAAAATGCCAGTATGGGTAAAGACAAAGTTGAAGAAGTAAGAAAACTCGTTGAAGATTTTAACAAGAAAGTAGAAACAACCATCGTAAAAGACGGTATAAAAGTTCCTAATCCGGATACATTCAAGACAAAGCTTGCCTATGACCTTGAAAGAGCAAAGGTCGAAAAGAGAATAAAAGAATTGAGAAAAGTTGACGGGCAGAATATTTTCACTAAAGGGATAAGAAAATTAGCCGGAATTTTAACTCCGGATTTATGCAGGTTAAACAGTTACAGAAACTCTAACATTGCAGCAAACACCGCAAGAAAACTTCCGGCTTTCTTCAGAAACTGTGCAGGCATTCCAATCAGGATTGTTGCCTGGGCAGGTCTTTCAATGGGAGTTTTAGGAACATTATTAACAAAATGCACAACCGCAATTTTTGGAAAATCCTATGACTCAATGAAGCAGGATGAACGCAAAGACGAATTAAAAAAACAGCAAGAATTCTTGAGACAAGATTTGAACGAAAGAATGTATGAAATACAAAGAAATAAACAATATGGAGCTTCCAAAGTTCAAGCTGTACCACAGGGGCAAATGATAACTTCCAGAGGGAAGATAACTTCAGAAATTGCTTCTAATACAACAGGTTTAATACCTAAATTACAGGAAGAAAAAACTGACAACTATACGTATATTCCGTCACAGCAGTGTACAATTCCGCATCCTGTAAATAACAATAACATAGACACATATACATATATTCCGTCATCTGACTGTATAATCAAGCCTGAGGAAGAAGAAAACAAAAGAAGGTACATCCCGTCCCAGAGTGCGGCAAATATCCAAAAAACATTTGATAATTCCGGATTACAATCCGCTCTGGATAGAGCACAGAAAGCGGAAGTTCAAGCTTTAAAGGTGCTTGCAGGAAACTTTGACGGAATGGTATAATAATGACATGGAAAAAACGATTGCAGAAATCCTAACAAAAAGAGGGCTTAGTATTTCTACTGCTGAATCATGTACCGGCGGGCTTTTAAGTTCAAAGCTTACTGATATAAGCGGTAGTTCGGCATTCGTTACATTGAACGTCATAACTTATGCCAATGATGCTAAAAATAAACTCCTCGGTGTCAGCCTCGAAACTCTGGAAACAAAAGGTGCCGTGAGTGAAGAATGTGCTCTTGAAATGGCAAAAGGACTCCATAAACTCACCGGCTCTGATATTTGCGTTTCTACAACAGGAATAGCGGGACCGACAGGTGGCTCGGATGAAAAACCTGTAGGACTTATGTACTCGGCTATTTATACACCTGAAAAATATCAGATTTACAAAATTTTACTTTCATCTGACATTAACCGAATCTTGATGAAAGAAAAATTTGTTGAAGCCGTGCTTAACAATATTTACACATTTCTAGCTTTTGTATAAAATATAAGTATGGGAGTCGGTATAAAAAAAGTAATTTTCTTATGCATAAGTTTTATGCTATCTTACTCATCTGTTACTTTTGCAGAAGACGGAAACGTACAAAATGATTTCTCTGGATATATGACAATTTTGCAAGGGAAAATTCAAAAAAGTTGGAATCCGCCTGACTGTATGGAACAGGACGGTCATGCTACTGTTAAATTTAGTATTACACGAAGCGGAGATGTCTATGCAAGTGAAATTGTAGAAAGCTCGGGAAATCCTGTTTTTGACGAATCAGCACTCGAAGCGATTAGAAAATCTTCACCATTTGCCCATTTTCCGGCAAACACCTCTCGAGGCTCACTTACCATTAAATATTCTTTTGATACTTCAATTGTTAAAACATACGACATACAAGAATACTTGGCTAATGCCGATAAGTTTTTCAATATAAATAATCAAATAGCACTAGATTATATTAACAAAGCAATAGATGAAGTTGAAGGGGATACAAACGCTTACTTTCTATACGGAAAGAGAAGTAAAATAAAACATGCACTCGGTGATACACAGGGAGCTGAAGAAGATTTAAACGAATCCAAAAGACTTAAAGCAAAATATGACCAAAAACGAATTATGGCAAGTAAATTAATTGCTGAGATGGAGCAGTCACCATATTCTTATTTTAATCTTGCACACTCTTATGAGATAGCAGGCGATTATGAAAAAGCCATTGAAGCTATTGATAAAGCTATTGCACTTACTGAACTAAATAACAATTATAAAAGATACCGAAATGACTTAGTAAATAAAAAAACTTCATTGTAATAAAGCTTTTCTATAAAAAATAATTAAATAATAACGTCCTAAGAACACAATTATAATACAACCTCCGGAAGCTTTTTTACATTATAAAAAATCCTTGAATGCGCTTTGAAACTCTCAGGATTTGCACTTACATAAAACTCTTCGCTACTGTTGCTAAACTGGTTTAACATATTGTTTTTCATTAAATCTGACTTAATATAATCCACAAAAATTTTTGCAGGATCAATATATAAGCCCTCAGGCGCAAATTCTTTCAATAAAGACATTAAATATGGATAATGTGTACACCCTAAAATTACTTTATCAGGAATAAATTCCAGCATCTTATCAACCTGCTGTTTAACATCTTCAATTGCAAGTTTATCCGTATATTTATTGTTCTCTACAATAGGAACCCAATATGGACAGGAAATTTCATAAACTTTCACATCATTATTGTACTTTTTCAATTCCCTTGTATAAGCACCTGAATTAACAGTAGCCTCTGTTGCGAAAACTCCTATTCGTCTGTAGTTTTCACCGGCAATAACCTTTGCACAGGACTGAATTATCGGATAAATTTTAAAATCATACTCATTTTTTACTGTCTCATAGGCCTGAGCAGATGAAGTATTACAGGCAATAACAACCGCTTTAACATTTTTTTTACAGTAAAAATCAAGTATTTTTCTTGCAAAACCAATAAGCTCCCCTTTTGTTTTATTTCCATAAGGCATATTCGCTAAATCACCATAGTACAAGGTATTCTCCATAGGTAATACTTTTTTGAAACGTGCATAAACAGAAAGCCCGCCAACACCCGAATCAAAAAAACCTACGGGTTTGCTATTTTCATTATTTTGACTTGATGTACTCAATTATACCCTCAGCTATCGCTTTTGATGTCTTTTTCTTTCTTGAATCTGTCACAAGCTCAGAACGTTCTTCATCATTTGAAATAAAACCAATCTCTATAAGAATTGAAGGAACTGTAGTATGATTTATAACATAAAACCTAGATTTAACCAATCC
>CAZXQM010000079.1:5348-7092 GCA_964643455.1 uncultured Vampirovibrio sp.
CCGTGACCTGCATCCAAAACTACCTTACCCTTTATTGCAGATCGTTTTTCTATTATTGTTGTAGCAGAAGAACTGTTCGCATTTCTTTTTATAATAAGTTTTATAGCTTTTCCATCAATACTCTGTTCAACTTTTACCACATCATCTTTAGTAATCGCCATAGAAGCTTTTACTCCTATCTGTGGCAGCAATGACATCGTAAGATCATTATAATGAGTATTCTTAAGAGTTTTTACTAAGTCCATCTCGTTATAACTTTTTACGTTAAACAAATAAAGATATAGCGCATTGTCATTTCTCAATATTGAATGTGCAACAGGTTCCGTAAAAGAAAGTATAAGTTCGCTAGTCATATTATCAATTTTTCTTACATAAGTCTTTGCCAGATTTGAAACATTATTCGCTAAATCTGTATATTTTAATTTATCGGCATTAATTAAAAGCATTGACTGAGCATCAGCAGAAAAAACCGGTATATACTTTTCAGCTTCTTCAGTAGTTATAACAATCCTTGCTTTATTATACTCAAATTGCCCTATTCGAGCAGTATCCGGACAAGAATTATTCTGACAGATATTGATTTCTTTATTTCTGATATTCTTTTCTACATACGTATTGGGGAGATCTATAACCACACGTTTAGGACTGTCAAGATAAAACATTTTTGACATTGTTATCTGACCGGAACCGTTCACTAAAAGCCCGTCATTTTGAGCATAATAACCATTTATAAAATACTTTGTTCTAAGTTTTAAATTAGAAGACAAATCTACAGAAACAACAGAATCATACGTTTTTCCGTCAGAATTACTTAATATAGAATTTTCAAAAGCCTGTTGTATATCTGCAACTACATTATTTGGAGCACTTACTGTCTCGCTTTGCGGAAGAGAAACCTTTTGAACAACCTGCGAATTTACTATTACTCTTGAATATGGCAAGTCAGATGACATCTCATCATACAATGGATTAAAATAATCATTTTGTAAAGACATTACAGAACATTTTATAAGAATATTTCCATTAATATTTAATAACTTTATTTTAGAAGTGTCAAAACCTTCTTCAAAAGTTATAACCCCTCTTACAACATCCGGTTCAGTCGAAAATTGTGAAAGCCGTATTTCTTTGATATCAGATTTTTCAAATATTAACTGCTGCTTTTCACCTATTAAAACAGAATTCTCAATATCAAAATATATCCTGTTAGGATTATCCAATTTTGAAAATTTTAAGTTTTTCTGCAAACCCTCATCCGATTCCAATATATTTAAAAATATTACAGATGAAGAGTCATCATAAACCATAGACATAACTTTTGAAGGTTCTGCATATACCGAAGCAAAACACTGTAACAAAAATATTATAAAAATTGTTATAAAAAATAATACCCGCTTCATTATAACGATAAGGCTCTCGCCCCCAAATCACTAACAAAATTTTAGCAAAATAAGGGGTAAAAGTAAAGCCTTATATACAATATCTCACTGCACTATTCGACCATATTTAGAACGTATTTTTAACTTACAGCATATAAAACGAAAGCTTGCAACAATAATATTGCAAGCTAAAACTCTACGAGAGAAAGAGAGAATTCAATATATCACGAATCTAACAATGTAATTTACTATCAATTTCATAAATTTTTAGGATCAATGAATTAAGCCAATCTTTCAACATTAATGCTAAAATTTTTATCTCATCTCTGAAACTGTAACATCCCGGCCACATTGCATACATACTA
>CAZXQM010000079.1:7192-8510 GCA_964643455.1 uncultured Vampirovibrio sp.
ACAGAGTACAAAAGGAACTACTTCTCCAAACTCTGTCTACAATGTAGATGCTGCTAACAATACCGTAGTAGAAGAATCTAGTGTAAATTCTGCTCAAGAAACAAAAGTTGATAAACTCTTAAAGATGTTATGTGAAAAGTTAAAAAAGTACGGAATTACCGTGGAAGATCTTAAGAATAGTAATCTGCTGGAACAAATAACAAACTTAACAGCAGAACAATTGGAAAAAGTACCGGAAGAAAAACTTGAATATATTATCCAAGCAATGGAAGCTGCTATTAAGGATTCTATTAAGGACGGAAAAGTTAACTACGAAAAAGCAACAGCTCTCGGAAAAGATTATCTGATTGCATTAAGTACAGGCTGGACAATTGAAGGATTTAAAAAACAAAATAACAATGTAAAAAAATCTTCATTACTTGAAAGACTTATTGAAACAGGATGTTTACCTAAAGATGCAACTATCGAAAATACCTCTATGGGCGAATTGAAAACCGCCGTTAAAAAATTCAGCCACATTATTATCGGCAAGATAGAAGAAAACCCGACTGAAAAGGACGTGCTTATTCAGCTACAAACATTTGGAAGATTATTAATTAATTCACCTAAGGAAGAAAAAGAACTTTTTCTGGAAATTATTAAATCTTTGTATGCTGAAAATAGAATAAAGGCAATGGATGCAGTAATGATAAGCTGCGAAACAAATGAACAAAAAAATGCAGTTGCAAAAGCAGCATCCGATTCGGATTATATTAAAGAAATCACAACATCTCCAATTAAAGACAGCGAAGGTAAAATTGTTAACGATGAGGTTATGGGACAGGAAGATGCAACCGCATTTACAAAAACAATTTATGAAAACCTCTCAGAAGAAGATATTCCGGAATGCCACGAAAAGTTTAATAAATCTAGAGAAGAATGGTTCAAAAACAATCAGGAAATTCTTGAATCAATAGATAAAAAAATTAAACAAGCTGAAGAAAACGGTACAGAACCGGAATTTACAGAAGAAGAAAAACAGATCCTATTAGAAAAGAAAAATTTTATAATTGGAGCTTCTTCCGGTGAATTTCTTGGTACAATTGTTAACAACAACCTGTCAGAAGAATTTAAAAATAATCACTTAAAACTATTAAATGAAGACAGCTATAAGCTTTCCGTATACAGAGAAATCATAGAACAAATTAATGATTTTGCTGAGAAAAGACCTGAAAGTTTGTCTATAAGCAAAGAAGAATTAACTAAAATATTAGATAATGCAACTAACGGAAATTATTCTATTGTTGTATCAAATTGTGATGAGCCATTAAACCCGCCT
>CAZXQM010000080.1:0-2781 GCA_964643455.1 uncultured Vampirovibrio sp.
TTTAAAACTTTAATCTTTTTTTAACTTTTTTGAGAAATTGTTACATTTCGTAACAAAAAAGACCTCTCAGATTAGAGAGGTCTTTTTTATATTTATTAATTTTATACAAGCTCAACTGTATACTGTGCATTGCGTTCTGCAATTTCAACAAGGCTTTTGGAAACAGCAAGCATTGATATTTCTGAGTCTAATTTATTAATACAAGATCCGCAGCCAATAGCAGAAGCCCCTGCTGCAAATGCCAATGCTGCAGTTGTAGGATTGATACCTGTTGCGGTCATAATAGGGATGTCAATATTTCTTGAAAGTTCAATAGTATTGGAAATAGTTAATTCTGCTCTTTCAATTAAGCCCCTTACTCCGTTAGAAGGTGTTTCATTAGAAAAATGTCCTTCTGTTTGGATTAAATCAACACCTAGTTCTTCAAGTGCTCTTGCAAGTTCAATTTGTTCTGAAATTTCGAGTTCTCCAGGAATTGTAACACAGAAGAAAACATCTTCTTCAATAAGAGCTTTTGTTTCTTTTGCAAGCTTAAGTACCTGAGCTGCAGAAAAAGACAAGCCTTTCTTATAAAGAGCGTCAAAGTTTCCGAGTTCAACTGCATCAGCTCCTAAAATTACTGCATGTGCAAGTTCAAGAGGGTTAATGGATGATACAAATAAAGGTAAGTCAGTCATTTGTCTTACAAGCGAAACGATATCAGGGTTAGCACAAATATCAACAGCATTTGCACCTGAACTTGAAGCAGCTGTTACAACTTTTTTTATGTTATCAATATCAAAGTTATCTATACCTGCAATAATCTTTACAGCTCTTTTTTCTTCTAAAGCTCTTTTAAAACCATCAATTCTTGACATAATTTTCTCCTTCTATGTTGATTGTGATAAAACATTTTGTTCATTATACATTAAAATTTGAAACCTTGCAATATATACCCTGTGTACATTTTCATTGGTAATTGCCTTTAATATCATTACTTGTAATCATTTGAATGAAATCAGGAGATGTATATGTATAAGAAAATAATATTTACAGCCATACTTATGCTATTATCTTCACCGGTTTTCTCATTCGGTCGTATTGGAAAAAGTGCGGTAACTATTTATGAGAAAATCAATCCTGCTATTGTAGCTGTGGACTCACAACTTTCAGATGGTTTATCCTGTGGTACCGGCTGTGTTATTGATAAGAGTGGTATTATATTAACAAGTGCTCATGTTGTTGATGTTGGCAATGCAGTAGTTGTTACTATGAATAACGGACAGAATTATGATGCAAAAGTATTAAAATGTCTAGGTGAAAATAAAGATATTGCGCTCCTGAAAATTGATACAAAATACGATTTAAAAACGGTGAAACTTGGAAATTCGGAAAAGGTTAAAGTAGGAGAAAAAGTTCTTGCTATAGGTAATCCTTTCGGGTTTAGCGGTACGTTGACTCAGGGAATTGTTTCAAGAATTGATTACGCAAAAAACAGAATTCAGACCGATGCTGCTATCAATCCTGGGTCATCAGGAGGACCATTGTTAAATACAAAAGGGGAAATTATTGGAATAAATCAGGCTATTTATAATCCGGATAATAATATCTCTAATATTGGAATAGGATTTGCAACACCGATTAATCTTGTAAAAGAGTACCTGAAAGAAATAGAAAAAAGTTAAAACATTTACAATTATTAAAAAAACATTATATAATATTCTGTATGAAATATTTAATTACAATGCTGTTATTGCTAATAGGAAGTATGACTCTTGCGGCAGAGTTGAATTTACGTGATTATGACGAGATTGATATCCCAATAGGCACCCATATTCCGGTTATAACGCTGCATGAATTTTCTACTGCGTATTGTGAAGAAGGTGACAGGGTTAATTTAGAGACTGTTGCAGATATATATTTATATAATAAGAATGTAATTCCGCAAGGCACTAAACTTTCCGGATACATTGACAAAAAGAATGAACCGGTTATTGGTACAAATGCTGCTATGCGTGTTTTTGTTAATAAAATGTACCTAGAAGACGGATATGAAATTCCTATTAAAGGATATATTTATACAAGTAATAATAATATTATAGGTGGCGAGTTGACACCGCCAGAGAAATATATACGAGTTCCGCATTATCAACGTTGGGCAATGTTCAGAGCTATGGGAACTTTGCAGTGTGTCCCAGGTGCGCAAAGAAAAATGGGCGAACATGTAACAATTGCTTCTGGTGCTGATTTGATTGTAGTTTTGGTTGCACCTATCCATATGACTCATACAATAATAAATTGACAAATTACTCATTGATAATAAAATGTAATAAGAGGGGGAAAAACGATGAAAAATAAGTTATTTGCAACGTATTTAATTTTATCTATTTATTGTGTGAATGCCGCTTATGCCGCTTCAAATTATTCTTATGAACAGGCACAAGTTCAACCGAGTAGTAATTACGTACAACAGCCAATGCAATATAGTTCAAGTGAGCCTTTACACGGAAATGTTGTTATGGTACCGGCTGGGACTTCTATGCCCGCAATGTTAACAACTGCTATATCCTCAAAGACGGCTTCTGTAGGACAAACTGTAACAATGGCTCTAAATTCAGATTTTTATTATAATAATAAACTTATAGCACCTGTTGGAAGTACTATTTCTGGTAGTGTTACTGAAGTTTCAAAAGCTAAAAGAGGCAGCATGAATGGAAAATTAAGTGTACGTTTTACGCAAATTCTTACCCCGTATGGTACTCAAATTCCTATATCAGCTGTAATAAAAACGGATGATAATAC
>CAZXQM010000080.1:2881-8500 GCA_964643455.1 uncultured Vampirovibrio sp.
GTATCTACATCCAGCTATAGCTACGAAAATCAGTAAGTAGATTAATTTAATTTGTGATAATATTTATTATTCTGAAAGAGTAATAAAAGAGAGATAAGGTAAAGTGACATTAATTAGTAAAAATAGTTTTATACAGGATGAGGACGAAGATAAAAGTATTGAAGAATATACATTGCCTTCAATAGTAACGAGTAAACCCGAGGTTATTCCAATAAAGCGGTCTCTTGCTATATCATCTGCTATGCATCCTGCGGTTATATTATTAATGTGGCTTATAACAGTTGCTCTTGCATTAATGGGGATAAATTTAACTTTGTTTAAAAAACCTGAGGTGCAGTTAAAAAAGGATATTGAATTTGTTCTTGTAGATAAGGAAGGACAGCCTAGGGATCCGAATACAAAAAACCGTTCAGATATGAACTCAAGAAGTGGTGGAGAAAATGACCCAAATCGTAAGGTTTCATTGCCATCTCCGGCACCTAAAAAAACTTCCCAACCGGCTGCTTCATCACAAAAAACAAATCAGGTAAAGCAGACGCAAAAGCAGGAAAAGCAACCTGTTCAACAAAAGCAGCCTGCTAAACAGACACAGCAGACACCTGCGCAAAAAACTACGGAGCAAGCAACTCAAACTAAGCCATCACCGGCTAAGCCTGCGCCACCGACAGCAAAACCTTCTGCTAAACCTGTTTCAAGCCCGGCGCCAGTGGCAAAACCATCTTCTAACTTTGCTGTACCTGCGCCAAAAGCTGCGCCAACTGGAAAAACTTTAGCAACAGGTCCTATAGGTGGTACCTCTGCTACAACAGGTTCTAAAACCGGTACAAGTGCTTCTTCCGGAAGTTCTCAGGGAAGTTCGTATGCACCTAAACCTTCGCTGTCTCCATCATCGGGAAGCAGTGGAAGCCAGTTATCACGTGGTGCAAGCGGAACAGGTAATCTTGGTAATCCTGGGGGCGGTGGTGGTGCACCGGGGATAGATGCATTGAGAGAGCCCGATTTTGGACCATATATGAGAGAATTGCAGCGAAAAATTAAACTCAATTGGGATCCTCCAAAAGGTAATGAAAGTAAGCGTGTTGTGCTGTTGTTTAAGATAGCAAAAGATGGCAGATTGCTCTCCTGTCAAGTTCAAAAGTCTTCAGGTATGCCGTCGGCAGATCAGGCAGCTTTGAAAGCAGTTGAATTAACAGCTCCTTTCAAACCGCTTCCGGCAGATTTTAAAGGACAAAGTATTGATATACAGTTTACATTTGATTATAACGTATTCAATGCATCAAGATATTAATTAGAGTATAAGAGTAAATGAGGTAAATATTATGGAATTATTATTACATTCAATTCAACTGGATTGGCCGGTATTGTTGCCAATATTGATTTGTTCTATATTGACTGTAGCAGTAGCAATTGATAGAGCCGCTTTTTACAATGCTAATAAGAGAAATGTAATTGAGTTTATACCAAAATTACAAAAAGAACTTGCTAAAAATAATCTTATGGGGGCGCAAAGTCTTGCAGTACAATGTGGTGGAATTATAGGTGAAGTTACGGAAGAAGGTGTAAGAATTTTTTCCGAACAAAAAAATGGATTCTCCAGATCTTTTGATATTGCATCTGCTCTTGCAACAAGAAAGCTTGAGCATAGATTAACAATTTTGGGTACCATAGGCGGTGTTGCTCCATTTTTGGGATTGTTTGGTACGGTTGTAAGAATTCTTTATACTTTTCAGGATCTTGCATCACAGGGTAATCAATCAGCTGCAGTTGCTATGGGTATAGGTTCTGCTCTTATTGCAACAGCTTTTGGTCTTGGTGTTGCTATTGTAGCTGTAGTTTGTTACAACACTTTTCAATCTACGGTAAGAAGATTTGAGGATGATTTTCAGTTGATTAAATTATTGTTCTTAAGTTTTGTAGATTCTGGAGAAGAAGCCGGTGTGAAATCTCAGTCAAGTAGTGTTGCATTGGGCTAAGAGATTCAAAGGGAACGGATATGGGTATTAAAACAGGGAAAAAAGCTTTATTTACAGAAATAAATATTACACCTTTGACAGATATATTTTTGGTGCTGCTAATTATAATGATGGTTGTTGCTCCTACATTTCAGTCTGTAGATAACAATATTAGTGTTCCTGAAGTAAACAGCGGAACATCAATTGAACAAGGCAAGGTGACTGTATCTGTTACAAAGGATGGTACTGTGTATGTCGGCGAAAAGCGTTCTTCTCTTGAGACTTTGACTTCGGATTTAGAAGCTTTAAAAACAGATGAAGAGAAATCTGAAGTCGTTGTAAAAGCCGATGAAAAAGCAAAAAGCTCTATTATTTTAGATATAATGGATGCTGCACAGAATGCTCATTATAAAAAATTAATTGTCGCAGGTGAACCTTTAAATAAAAAAGAACAAAAGAAATTAGAGGATGCTCAAAGTTCTGTGCCGTTTAATAAATTAAATTCTCCTGCAACTTCAACAGCACCTTCTAATACCCAGTATGAAGATTGGAGCGAATAATGCGTGACAGTTTTAATGAAATAAATATTACACCTTTGACAGATATATTTCTGGTATTGTTGATTATAATGATGGTAATAGCTCCATTATTGGATCAACAGGGGTTAAATCTTGCTGTTCCTGAGATTGTTAATGAAGAGCAGATAGTAAAAGATTCTAAGATTATGAATTTTAGTGTAACAGCTGATAATAAATATTTTTTTAATGATATGGAAATTGCTGCAGCGGATTTGGAACAAACTGTTGCAAAGAATTCAAAAAATTTTCCTGACGGACTTTTAATACAGGTAGATGATGATGCAGAACACGGTGCAGTCGTAAAACTAATGGATAGTGCAAGAAATGTCGGAGTGACCAGCATTTCTCTTGCAAGATGAGGTAATTATTGTATTGGAACCGTTTATTTGGATGTTTAAGACAAAAAATTTCAGTAAAAGGTATTTCCAACTACTGCTTACTGTCATAATTTTCTTAACATTAGCTGTATTATTTTATTTGTCAGGCTCTTTTTTGAGTACCATTTATCCAATAGCAAAGTTTTTTCTGGTTGTCGCAGTTCTGTTGTCGGCTTTGCTAACTCTCTTAATACAAGGTTACTTTTGGGAGCTGACTGCTAAAATTATTTCAAGAGACGTTGATATAGAAGCAAGTAATATATATACAGGTAAAATTGAAGACATTTTTATTATTGAATTACCTGAGTTTAAACCAATTAAATTTATATGGAGAGGAGTTGCTTCAGTTGTTGCTTCTATACTTATGTTTATACCATTTATTTTGCTAGTGCTTTCTGCACAGTATACAGAAGTTTTTCTATTACCATATGATAATATTGAATTTTACAAAATTATTTATATGATATGTTATAATATAATCTATTTTTGTTTTTTTGCTTTGATACCTGCAATGCTTTGGAACTATGCAGAGCAAAATTCTGTTGTAGCAGTATGGAACCTAAGAAAAGCTACTTATCTTTTTGAAACTTACTCATTTAGATATATAATTAATACTGTTTTATTTATCGTATTTTATCTATTAAATTACTACATTTTGTCAGTTTTTTTGAGAGTGAGCGGTATTTATGAGTATTTATTTAAAATACAGTCTATTGAACTTTTAAATTCAGTAGCAACAAGCATCGGTGTAATAATCTTTCTGCTTCTTATTTATATTATATATTTGTACAGTTTACATGTGTACGCATATTTACTTGGCACAATTGCACCTCATACAGAAGATTAATGTATTAATTTTAAGCATAATTCATCAAATATATTAACCGGACGCATGCCTAATTTTGCCTGTTGCTTTGCTTCTTCAACAAGTTTTATATGGTTTACAAATTCAGTGGAAGATGGATTTGCTTTTAGTGTTGAGAAAATATAATTTTGTATACTGTCCAGTATTTCCGTTGTGGAGTAATCTTTTGTTAAGTCTGAAAGTTTTTGTGAAATTTCAAAAACATCTTGTCGCCGGTAGTTAAAATACTCGGTAAAAATTCCTTCAATACACCGGTAATCATAATTAGCACGTTTGTAGGACGGAACGAAAAAACATTGTGAACGTGAAATGATTGTAGGCAATAAGTCGTCAATGTATCTGACAAGAAATATAAATGTTACTCCCGGTTGAGGCTCCTCAATAATTTTTAATAATGAATTTGCTGTTTCAGCCTGAAAATTAAGCGGGTTTAGTCCTGCGGCATTACCGTTTTCATCTCTGTCGCAGAATATAAAAACTCTGTGAAACTCTGATTCGTTGAGAAGCATTTCTTTAATCATTTGGGATTGTTTAATGGAAATAACTGTTTTTGAATCATCATCATCGGGCTTGTTATCAATTCTTGAAATGGTTAAAACGGCAGGATGTGTATTATTGCGTATCCATTTGCAGTTTAGACATTCACAACTGTCAGATTTCTCTCCTTTGCAATTCAATAATCGTGCAATTTCGCAGGCAATAGTATATTGCGCCTCAATATCATTTCCGTAAAACAGTATGCTTTGCGGTAGTGCCCTTGTTTTTTCATTAACAGCTTTTGTAAAATATTCTGTTAAAAACGGATATTTATCTGATAATAGCACACTCAACCTCCGATTCTATATCAAGTACTTCAGCTGATTTAATTTTAAACTCTGTTTCAAAAAGATTCTCTTTCAGCTTGACGATATCTGATATGTTTGTATTTTTTAACTTCTGCAAAGTCTGTTGCACCCCGTACTCTTTCATTCCTACGAGTTTGGCAAGTTCTTCTGTAGACATTTTTTTATTTGTTTTTATCAGAATCCATTTCCTTAGCATAGTTTGTAATGCGGATAGTATTTCAAGAGGATGTTTTTTATCCAAAAGTCTTTTAAATTCAAGAAGTGCGCTGTCTCTTTTTCCATTCATTATCATTTCGGTTAAAGCAAATAAATCTTCATTTGAGATACATATTTCTTCTACCATTTTTTTAGTAATTTTTGTTTCAGGATATGCAAGTAATTTTAATTTATCAAGTTCAATATCAAATTCACGTAAATTATTTCCTATTCCGTCTATTAAATGTTCTAAGGCATCATTACAAAGCGTAATTCCTTTAGTTTTGGCTTGTGTTTTAACCCAGCTCGAAATCTCTGCTGTCTTGTATGTTTCAAAAACAGGAAATTTTTTTACATTATATTTAGATAAGATTTTAAAAAGCTTTCTTCTGGCATCCGGAGATTTTTTTTCATTTCTTGGTAATTTTAATACGAATACAATATTTAAAGTATCAGGATTATTTTTGAGCGCATCTTCTATTTCCTCGAGTTCATTCTCGTTAAAGAAATTTTTATTAGTAAGGAAATATTCTTCAGAATTTATTACTATAAGCATTTCTCCAAACATCATTGGAGTTGTTCTTATGGCATTAATTAGGGTATCAAAATCCGGATTGTTTAGTGTCTGAAAACTCATAGACATGAAATCAGGATTTAATTTAGAGCTCATTTTTTTGAGTTCTAAATCTATATTATAATCTTCGTCTCCGTAGAAAAAATAAACTGCCATACCTGTATTTTACTACAGATATGGCAGTGATAAAACAATTAAAATTATGCTACTTCTTCAGTGCAAACATATTTTGC
>CAZXQM010000081.1:0-8096 GCA_964643455.1 uncultured Vampirovibrio sp.
ATAAAGGCCTCTCCATATTAACAAGGACACGAGATTTCAAAAGTTCGGGGTATAGCTGTAATTTCCTTAAAGTTTTCACCTACGCACAAACCTCTCCATATTAACAAGGACACCGAATTCCTAAACGTGACGGTCTGCAAGGAATATTTCATTCAACTTTCATTCCCGTTGATTAGTAACAACACCCCTCACTTATTAGAGAAATTTTGCTCATCCTACACCCACCGTTGAAGAAAGATTGTATAAGTTGCACAACACATCTCTTCACTTATTAGAGAAAAATCATTGAATACTTGAGTAGTTTTATAAAAACCTTATGCAACTTGCCTATTTACCCCATATAGAAGCTCTCACTTAGTAGCCACGAAAAGTGGACTTTTTGGGGGCAGTTACTTTAAATTTCTCAAATGTTTTGCTTGCGGACACAGCCCCTCACTTAGTAGCCGCGAAAACAGCAAAAGTTCACCCCCCTTTGAACTAAAATTTTCATAAGCCATTTGGAAACAAGTTTTGCATATCCCTTACAAGTGGTAGCCGGTTATAAGTTCAAAATCGCAACAACTATCAATATTTAATTTACGCCAGCCAATAACCTCTCACTTAGTAGCCACGGCAGAGGGTGTTTTTCAACGGGCAAGCCATAAAAATTTTCTAACGATTCGTATCCGCCGCTTTTATTGGTTTAGCCAACAAACAAAGTCTTTCACTTAGTAGCCACGAGAATGACAAAATCGTAGCCCCTGAATTGAAGATTTTTTCAATATCCTTGATTTAAGTGGCTAAATACACAAAAAAAACAGCTCCTTACAAGTGGTAGCCATGTAAGGAGCCGTTTTCGCAACTGTTTTATTAAATTTTAAAGATGCAATATCCGCAGGACAACAAACTTATCCTACAGGTTAAGATAATCTTTACATTCGTCTACTGCATTATACCAAGAGTTGCTATTAGGTGTTGTCAAAAAATAGATTGAGGGACAATGTAATATATTACAGTTTGCCAGCAACGTAAAAGGTAAGAATACACAAAGGATGAGAGGAAAGAATATTATCTCTGTAAGTTAATTAATCAATATCATAAAGCGGACATTTCTTGCATTTTTCCAACTGCATTCGATGTCCCGTGAACAATGGATTTTTATGCCAAATTTCTTGTAAAGACATATTATGTAGATTGCTGCCTGAATCTTTATAAAAAGAACAGGGAGAAACATCTAATTTCTCATTTATATAAGCTGATTTCCTAGAAGCTTCACAATAATCAAACAAGGAAGTATCTATGGTAGTATATCTTTTTATAAAGCCATAAGTACAAGTGTCAAACCCAACGGAACACGATTTAAATGAAGTTGCAAGTTTAAAAAAATGCGCAAGATCGTTTTTATCTGCGTATTTAAGGCACTTTTCATTTTCGCCATTAGCTGGTTTAAAATTAAGAAAAATGATGGCATTAAGCTCTCGAAACCATATTGGCGGCGATTTCAATAAAGATATAAAATAGCTTAAAGTTTTATTGGTCAAAATGAAATGAAAATTCACAAGTATATTGTTTACTTTTAAGAGTTTGACAAGCGACTCATAAGTTTCAATTTCATCATATACGCTGATTGCAACAGCCCCGCAATAATTTTTTGTGGCATCTATTATATCTTTAGTTAAGCAATCTCCATTTGTTGAGTAATTTGGAATTATTCCAAATTCTCTTGTCGTTTTAAGTAGCTCTATAAATTCAGGATGCAATGTTGGTTCTCCGCCGCCTATTGCTATTTGAGTAACGCCGCACTTTGTAGCTTGTTCTAAAACGATATAGTAATCGTTTAATGAAATATCTTGCCCGCTGGGTTGGGCCTTTCTATAACAAAACGAGCATCCTCTAAAACAACGATTTGTTATTGAAACATCCAGCAGTAAAGGGCCTTTTTCCCTAAAAGACATATCGCTAAGCGATATACTCTCGCCGTTAGAAAAGTTAAAGATATAAATCCCGTAACTACTCTTTTCAAACCTTAGTTTCATTTAATATGCACAATCCTTAGCATTAAAATATAAGTCATCGCCAATTACAATAACACTTTCAAGCGCATAAAAAGCTTCAATCATTCCACCGTAAGCACCGCAGTCTTCGAGTTCTCCATAATAAACTTTTTCCCCAGAATTATATCTTTTTTCTATTTCTGACAAATCGGAAGTATCTTCAATATTAATTCCGTGCTGTTGAAAATACTCTCTTAAATTTATCCCAGCTGGAATTTCTTTTTTTTCTTTTTGTATGGCATAATACAATTTTTCGTAGAATGATCTTAGAAGTGAATCTTCATTAACACCAAATGCGCCGAGAAATTTTTCTCTAGACACACCGTTTTTAGAGCAGACAACAAACGATGTCGAAGAACTATTCGTAACATAACCATTATTAATCTTCATTGTTTTGTTCCCCTAAAGCTTCATTAAGAGTTGAAATAATATTGTCATCTTCCCAATGGTTAATATCAAAAAGATTTACAAAGTTATATCCAGCATAATCAGATACTTTAACTTGCCAAATCTCTTCTCCCGCTTTAATTTTTTTGTTTATTACTTTAATAAGTTCGCCCTTTAATCCTTCTTCATCTTCTAAAAACTTACCAAAAGTATCGTATTCTTCCAAAAAGAACTTTTCATATGTATCGTTCAGGTTTCTACCAGCATTAAACAAAATAAAAATTATTTTATTTACTACACGAGCATATTCTGAATCTTGTTGAGCATTAAATTTATCTAGCAAGCGTTTCTTAAGAGGTTCTGCATTGATAGGGCGCAGAACAAATAAGAGAAGATTGGTATCGTCTTCTTTTTCTGCAATAATATACATATTTATTCTAACGCTCCTCTTAATAAATTTATTTTGTTGAATAATTCAGGATATAAAGTTTCTATACGATTTAAAGCATCAATAGCTTCGTTATGATAATCTTTAAAAAGCTTTTCTACATACAAATCTTCGGTTTCACATGTCCAGGAATTAAACGTTGATAGCAGTAATAAAATCCCAAAAACCTCTTCTTTCGTAGTATCGTTCATCTTGGCGTGTAATAAGTCTGGTAAAATGCCTGATTCATTATAATCAAAATCGGAATATTGAACAAATAAATCATTCCATATTTGTTCAATATCTGGTCCAGCGTTTACTCGATAATCTACTAGGGTAATAACAGATAGATTTTTAAAGTGAGTTACATTTAATCTTATGCATAAATTATATATAACCCATTTATTATGTTGAGATAAAGCATATTCAACATTTTTAATATCGTCCTGTGTAATAAACTTATCTTCTAAGGAGAACAAATTACTAGAATATATATTATTGTAAATTTTGCTTGTTTCTAATATTCGTAATTTATTGTTTGTGCTGCTTTTCAAAATTAAAAATAAGTATTTGAGCACACCTTCATAACTTTCTTTATTATTCTCCATATAATGAAGCTCATTGGTAAATGTACTGTTATCAAAACTAATACATCTTTGAGCGATTAAATAATCTCTAAACTCATCATACGTAAAAGAATAATTAATTTTTGGAAAGTATAATTGATCTGAATCCTCTTCATATGTCTTTATTAATATATCTTCGTTTACAATTACATCTAGCAAATCTTTCTCTTTTTCAAGAAGTGTTGAATTAGAGAAATAACTCAGTTGCCGATTATTTATCATAAGATCCGCCAATTTAAAAAGTAATTGAATAATATCTTCTGTTCTTTTTATTTTTCCTGCTTGATATAATTCATGTGACCTTTTTTTAATATATTCAAAAAACAATCTATATAAAAATATATCGCATATAACTGAGTCTGAGTTGTTCTGGTATACTTCTGAAAATATACGTAACAATAAAGTGTCGCTTGTAAGTTTATCCTTTGCAATTTTTGATACGCTGCATCCAAAATTAAAGTAATCACGATATTTTTTGTATATTTGCTTTTTAAAAGATTCTTGATTATGATTGTTGTAGTGTTGTCGTTTTATTTCACAGTAAATCTTGTCTCCGAAAGATTCCTCATTAAACGATTCGAAAAATGTTTCATACGCAACATAACGACTTGTAGCAATGACTTTAAATAAATCATATTCTTCAATAAAATGGAAAAATTCAAGCAATTCTTTTCTAAATTCAGGCAAATTATTCTTTTCGTTTAAGCCATCAATAATGACGATAACTTTTTTGTTTAAACATAAGAAATATTGTTCAAGAAAAGTAATACCGTCAATAAAGTTTCTTTTTAAAACAAGTTCAATGCGTTCTTTAAATGTGTCCAAAAGTGATTTTGTTAATTCGTTGATATTAATGAATATGACGGGTATTTTTCTTTTTTGTAATACGCTCGAAAAGAAGTTACATAAAAAATTTGTTTTACCTTGCCCGGCATCTTTTACGATCAAAAAGAACTGCTTAGAAGATATTGAATATAAATTCAAAATCTTATCAATTGTAAAGTGAAGCCCACTATATGAATTACTAAAAGCAGTGTTAAAATCAATTATCGAATCGTAAGAGTCGTAGTAATTTACCCCGTTAATACGTCCTTTAGATATGTCTCTATAGTTATTTAACTTATTTAATAGCGTAGTTATATTCCTGTCGCTTATAGGTTCCTTTAATTCTTTGGTTGCGTCGCAATCAGTATTGAATGAGAGCCATTTGCCGTCATTTAATTTTGCTTTTTTATCTTTAACCCAGTTATAAATATCTCCTTGATATATAGTATTGCATTCATAAAATAAAAATTGGTTTGCCAAATTTTTATCAGAGAAAATCCTGCATTTTTTCTTAAGTTCAATCTCTGGTATATAAATTTCAGGTATATATTTTTTAGACTTTATATTAGCGGATACTTTTTTATTAGCATCATGATTAAAAAGCTCAATAATATCAATGTCATAATCTTCTATGCCATCTATCCATATTTTACATAATTCTGTATACTGTCTTGCTTTTGAAGGATTTGCCTCTGCATCTACAAATATATCATGTAAAGATTTAACTTCCCAGTGGGATACGGAAGGTTTAAAATCAAGCTTCGCTTTAATATTTTTTTCTATAGTATCAACTTTAGCATGATTGAAAAAGAAAACAGTTAAAGTAAAAATATTTTGAGATTTACGTATACTATCGATCGCTTTCTGAGAATTATTTTTCTCATGTGTAACTTGTATGCCATGGCTACCATTTTCGGAAAGCAAGTCATATCCGGCAGTATTATGACTTGAGTAGTTTATATTAGTATATTTTCCTCCATAGTAAACACCCATTAATTGTGCGGAAAAATTTTCTAAATAAAGAGTTAATATAGTTGGACCTCTGGAAGCTTGAGCATTGATATAATTTTCAAAATCTAGCAACTTATCATATATATACTGAATCTTTAGAAATTGCTTCATAGAATTTTACTCCGCCTCATAAATAGTGAAAAATTATAAAGAATCAAAGTTTTGATAGATTACCTATTCCCTTTTGCTTTATTATGCGTTTTGCATAGCATCTGGCAATTAGCGATATCTGTTGCGCCGCCTTTGCTCCATGCTGTTACATGGTCAGCATCCATTTCATTAAGCTTCCATATTTTTGTGTGATTGTTGTCAGTGCCTAAAGCGCAGAGGGGGCAGTTTGAGGTGTGATTTTTCTTCGCTTCATCGGTTTGTTTAGCATAAACACTCTGTTTTATGGGATCATCAAATATGCGCACTTCAAGCAATTTTGTATCAATGCATTCGCCCAAGATATATTCAAAAATACCTTTTTTATCTTTAACGTAATAATCGGCATCTAATTTATGAACTAACTCTGATATCTTTTGCGGATCATAAGCCTTTGTATGATATTTCTCGTAAAGTCTGCCCCATTCAAGCCCACGCATTTTAGGATGGACGTCAATGAATACAGTCGATACCCAATCTATAACACTATTGAAGTAAGCGGCTAATTCATTAATATTAGCATCGAAACGATGCAAACTCATATATCCGCTCACATTACCTTTGCTTACCCATTCCAATGCTGTATGTAAAAAATCTTGCCTATTTACGACTCCGTTGATATAAGCACTCCATTTTTGCACATTGGAATTTTGTGTGTTGCTGAACATCTCCTTTGCTTTTGTAACAAATGGCCCGGAATAAATCGCATTTAATCTTTCTTGCTCATTTAAAGGAATGCCTACGATATTGATAGTATCAAACCATTCCTTTATTTCACTTTCTTCGCCTTCACAGATATAGATTGTCAGTTTCGTATTCTTAATTTTATTCTGTAAATCCTCTGCAAGTCCTGAAAAATTTTGTTCCAAGCCATTCTTGTCTTTAATGGCAAATTTATTGGTTAAATAACGACCAAAGCTTGTAATGCGCTGTTGTCCGTCAAGCACTTCATACATACCGGCAGCAGTTTGAGTAAAATAAATCAAGCCTAGAGGATAGCCTTTTAAAAGCGAATTAATAACAGCAACGTCCTTTTTACCGTCGGCATAAATGTAGTTGCGTTGATATTCAGGTTGAATTACAAGCTTGCCGGAAAGCCCAAATAATCCCTTACCTTCAAGTTCATTATATACAAAGCCTTTGCAAATATCTTCAACTGTTATATCTGTCCTGAGTGTCGTTTTCATATACTCGCCTTTTTGCCCTGATTAAAATTCTTTGATATACCTTCGTTCCGTTGACCACACCTGCCGCGTTTAAGTCATACACGCCTTTCTTCCCGAAAAGTTCAAAATATCTGTCGCGGCATTCTTGCGTAGTATAGACTCGCGTTTTTAAGCCATATAAGTCGAGATTCTCGCACATACCTAAGATTTCAAATTGTTCAGGGCAAAATTTATCCAAAAATGAAACTGGAACGCCCATAACTCCGTTATAGTCACTTGGTATAGCATCCGTATAAGGAACTTCTATGGCATCATAATTATCATAATGTGGATAACCTTTTTCTCTTACTTCCTTGTGCTTACTGTATCTTATATTATCAGCCATTGTCATAAGCTGTAATGGTTGGTGACGTCGACCATGTTCTAAGTTTGTGAACCAGCTTACATTTCTAAATTTAACTAATCCAGTTGTTGCGTCATATACTCCGTTAGCATAATTGCGGGCTTCAGTGCCAGGTATTCGAAAAAAAGCATTGCCATTTGAAAAGCCGTTACCAGTCCATAATTGATTATTCTGTATAAGTGGAAACACCTCTTTATAAGTTACACAATTTTTGTTTCCTATAATTAAAAATTTCTTGTTTGCAGTAACCAACCATTCCAGAAATTCTTTGAATAGAGAGAAAGGGGGATTTGTAACTATAATATCTGCCTCGTCACGAAGCTTTGTAACTTCTTCGCTCCTGAAATCCCCATCACCTTTTAGGTATTTCCATTCAAGATCATTAATGTCAATCTTGCCTGACTTGTTGGAATCGCGCGTAAGCGTGAATATCTTTCCGTGTGATTTTGTTTTGCTTTTATCAAATTGTGGAGAGTGTTCCTCAAAAAAAGAAAGTTGATACGGCCCCTTCACTCTCTTTTTATCATAGGCATAGCTTGTACTTATCAGTTTCCTAATGCCGAAGTTCTCAAAATTTTGAGCAAAGAATTTAGTGAAATTGCTCCATTCGGGGTCATCACATGGCAACAATATAGTCTTATTCTTGAACACATTCGGATCGTATTCTATATAAGCATTGACTTCTTTCTGAATATCAGCGTATTGGGTATAAAATTCATCATTTTTAGCATTTTTAGCATCCGAAAGATTAGTGTTAGCCATTTTTATTTCTCCTAATATCACTTTAAAAATTTCAAGTATCAGTGAAGGTAATCATATATATTTTACGCTTGTTTTCTTATATGACATATTATAGCAGAAATAACATAATAAAGCAAGGGGAGGAAAAATATTTCCCTTGTCACAAGCATATAAAAACAGAGCGCTCTATAGAGTGTGCTCTGTTTAAGTATCATTGATAATTGGCTGCCTTGATGCGATTATTTTTTTCTTGGTTTCCTTTTTGAACGCACTCTTTCTTCCTCGTATGCAATCCAATCATCCAGATCCATACCGTTATCTTTGTAATAC
>CAZXQM010000082.1:0-7956 GCA_964643455.1 uncultured Vampirovibrio sp.
ACACCTCCTAAAGTACTACTTTTTTATTTTACAACATTATTCAACATTTTTAAAGGGGGAAGGCTTAAAAAGAATGTTTTTAAAAGATTTAAAAAAGAGAAACCTATCATGTAACAAAAAAAGTATTATTAAATTGCCTTGGAGACAAAAAAAATACACGTTTTAACATAAACAAGGAATTGGTTTGCAAATTCAACCAATAGATCACTAATAGGCTTTGACAAGAAATATCTTTATTCCTTTATCCAATCTCTCGACCCTTTTTACATATCTGTAGTCGGCTGCATTTGTTAGAATCAAAACAACTGCCGGAGCTTTTCCTGTCATTTTAGAATAATAAAGCGCCTGACCGACAGATTCTGCCCATTTTTTAGCGAAATCAAATTCTATTGCATAATCCTTTGCGAGACAGTCTACTCTTGTTAAGTCCCAGAGTACAACTTCCTTGCGTCCGAAATCCGGAGTGCACCATTGGTTTACATAATATGATTCTACCTGATTGGGCATCATTATTTGTGTGTCGTACCATTTTTGAGGGACATAACTTAAACCAAAATAATAAATCCCTGTTGCCATCAAAACAAAAGTGATTATGAAACGGGTTACTTTGTTGGATGTTTTCTTTTTACGAGTCATACATTCACCAGCTCAGAACTCATTATATCATTTTTTCACACAAAAAGAATCCGGCATGAGTTGTAAAATATTAGTCTTAGCAAAAATCAGCCTTTACGACATCGAGTGTTGTGTAATCATTCAGGTAAGGCAGATGTTTTTCTGTAATCAATTCACCAGGAAGAAGAATTGAAATTCCCGGAGGGCATTCCGCAACAACTTCCGCAGAAATTCTTCCGATTGCTTCTTCTTTCAAAATGGTTTCTTTTTCTGCATAAAATGCATCTCTGAGACTCATTTTGATTTGAGGTTCAAGCATTGGCATGTGTTTGCGTTTTTCTAGATAATAAATATCCTGATAATGATTTGAAGCAATTTTTTCCAGACAGTCTGCAAGATATTTGAAATCTGAATGTTTGTTGCCGATATTACAAAGGATTAATACTCCGATATCGGAAGCAGATTCAACCTCAATTCCGAAATCTATTTCAAGAATTGATTCCAATCTTTTTCCGGAAAGTCCGTCGACTTTTATAAAAACTTTAGTAACATCCGTCTTATAGCCAAAATCACCTTTCAGTTGATGAAGCCCCGGTATGGCATCCAGTCTTTTTCTTAAATATTTTGCATTCTTAACTGCGCGTTCAAGAAGATTTTGTCCATTTCTGGATTGAAGATTTGCTCTTGCGGCATCAAGGCTTGCAAGAAGCATTAAAGAAGGGCTTGTTGTATGCAAAAGTTTCAAAGCTTTTTCTACTGCTGTGCAATCGAGACAAGAATCTTTTGCTATATGCAGCATTGAACTCTGGCTCATGCTTCCGCCGGTTTTGTGAAG
Organism: uncultured Vampirovibrio sp.; assembly: GCA_964643455.1. GTDB lineage: Bacteria > Cyanobacteriota > Vampirovibrionia > Gastranaerophilales > Gastranaerophilaceae > CAG-196. The sequence continues at coordinate 1,451 of CAZXQM010000082.1, forward strand.
CGAATGTACCACAGCATCGGCGCCGAGCTTCAATGCTGTTTCCGGAAGATGCTTGTTAAAATTCCACAAGCAGCCGTGAGCTTCGTCAACAATAAGCGGAATACCATATTTTTTACAAACCGCACTTATTGATTTAATATCAGACACAACTCCTTCGTAAGTTGGATTTGTAATCCAGACCATAGAAACGTCAGGGTTTTCCTGTATAGTTTTTTCTATAGTTGCAGCTTCAATATTTCCCCATACAGACCAATTTTCAATTTTATTCGGGCAAATCCAAACCGGCTCTGCGCCTGAAATTATTAATCCCGTAAGTATTGATCTGTGGCAGTTTCTGTTAACAATAATTTTCTGACCTTTTTTAGTCAATGCCATTGCAAGTGCAAGGTTTCCTGCAGTAGAGCCGTTAAGCAGGAAAAATGTTTTTTTTGCTCCGAAAGCTTCTGCTGCAAGCTCCTGAGCTTCTTTGATAGGTCCGGTTGCGGGATGAAGTGTACCCAAATTATCAAATTCATCTGTTGTATCAATGTTTAAAGCTTTTTCGCCAATAAGATTGCGAAAATCTTTGAAAATCGCCTTACCTTTCGTATGCCCCGGAATATGAAATTGATAGGTCGGGTTTTCATACGCGGTTTTTAATGCTTCCACAATAGGGGCTTTCACTTTTACAGCTTCTTTTTGATTTATACTTACGGCTTGATTCAAATTTTTTGTCACTTCTGGCTTCCCTTTTATTGTTGATATTTACTCACATAATACCCGAAAATTTTTTTTTTTGCCAGTCAGATTACGAATTGTAAATAAATTAAAAAACAATTAATTCTCTTAACGTTTTATACAAAATGTCAAGACTTCAGTAATAGTATCATAAATAGTACATCTTTACAATTGATTATTTTATACTTTTAAATCTAAAATTATTATTTTATTGCTTTATAACCTTTCTTAACATTTTGTATAAAATGTTAAGCATGGGAGTTAGAAAGCATGTTGTTTTATAAAGAAAAAATTGATGCTCTTACAAGAATTTATCATATTTGCGGTTTTAAGATTAAAGTAATCAAAAAGATTCCAAAGATTTCAAAAATGACAGGGGCAAAGCGGGATGATGCTCTTATTACTCTTAAGTGTATAAGAAATCTTTTTTCAAAAATTAATACAGTAGAGACTATTGTGCTTGGAGCTTCCAATGCAAGAATGGGATTTATTGAAGATGAAAAGAGTATAAATTTCGGGATTGATGCGCAGGATTTATATTATTCTTACAAAATTTTAGAAAAATACGTTAATCTTATTCCGAATCTAAAGAATGTTGTTTTGTATTATCGAGTTTTTTCTCCAGGACATGAGCTGGAAAAATCCCCGCAGGTATACAGAACCGCATATTATTCGGCATTTCTCGATATTCCTTATAAAAATAAACTTATTGCGATGAATAAGGGAGTTATTGAGCTTGAAAAAAAACTCATAAAGCTGGCACCAAAGCTTGAAGAAAGATTGAAAAAAATACCTTATGATTTAATGACACCGGAACATCCGAATGTTAATCCTCCGGCATTAGAGCAAAAATGGATAAGCAGCTGGCTTGATTTAAATAAACGTAATACACAAAATTTTTATCTGCATAACATTTTTAACCTTGCAAAAAGCCGTAATTGCAAGGTTATTGTTGTAATTTCACCGTACAATCCAAGGATAAAAAGTCAGCTGCCTTCCGGTTCTGAATTATTCCAAAACTTAAGGGATATTTGCGATATGTACGAGTTTGTAGAAATTTATAATGCATTTGATGATTCACAATACGATGAAAATGATTTTATAGACGGTGAACACATGTCAAGAAGCGGTGCTCTAAAGGCTACGGCTGTTATCAATCAATATTTAAAGGGAGAATAATAAATGATATATGATTGTTTTACGTTTTTTAACGAATTAGATTTGCTGGAAGTCAGGCTCAATGTTTTATATGATTATGTCGATAAATTTATTATTGTGGAAGGGAATAAAACTCATTCGGGCAAAGATAAGGAACTGATTTTAGAAAAGAATCTCAAGCGTTATGAAAAATTTACGGATAAAATAATGTACATTAAAGTAGAGGATTTTCCTGAATTAGATTCGAATGCGACCGATTCTTGCGGTAATAATTGGCTTTATGAAAATTTTCAAAGAGATGCAATTATGCGTGGATTGACGGAATGTAAACCTGAGGATATTGTTATAATTTCAGATTTAGACGAGATTCCAAAACCTGAGTGCATAAAGAAATATAAATCAGGAATTTGTTCTTTTGTTTTGTTAAATATGTATTACAAATTTAATTGCATAAATATAAGTGATCTTTATCAGAAAAAAGCAAAAATATGCAGATATAAGGACTTGATTGATCCAAAACAGGATATAGGAAATTTGGAATACTGCAGGTTCACAAGGTACGGGTTGCCTACATATTTGCGTTTTTGCAAAGGTAAAAAATTCCGCAATGCAGGCTGGCATTTTTCGTATCTTGCTGATGTAAAAGGTATGCTGGAGAAAAGAATTGCACAAATTGAGCAGCATTATAATACTGAACAAAATATGAATATTGAAAAAATGGAAAAGATTGTAGAAGAAGGCAAAGATATATTGGAGAGAGATGCCAAATATGAAAATTTAAAACTGTCTCCGAAAATTTTTCCAAAGTACCTGATAGATAACCGGGAGAAGTTTGCGCATTTAATTGGACAAAAGAACCAAATATCTTTTGCTCACGCATTGTTCGATGCTTTTATGTACAAAAATTGCGCTATAAGATATAAGGGCGGTACAATTCACGGTCAACGTTATTTTAGATTTTTTGGATTGAAATTTAATGTATAAGAGGAGAAATTTGAATGAAAAGAATTCCTATATTTTTTACTTTTAACAACAGGTATGCTATTCCGGGCTGTGTAGCATTGTATTCTTTGCTTAATAAGGCTAAGAAAGATGTTTTTTATGAAATGCACATTTTGAGCTCTGATCTAACAGAAACAAGTCAGAATTTAATATCAGAGAAATTAAGTCGTTTCAAAAATAAAACCCTAACATTTACAAATATTGGAAATTTAAAGAAAGATGAGTATTTGAACTGCAATTGGAACAACAATAATAAAGATTTAGTTAAATATCCTCCTGAAGTAATTGTCAAATGCTATGCAGCTTCGCTTTTCCCGCAATATGAAAAGATAATTTATGCTGATGTAGATGCTGTATTCGTTGACGATATTTCAGAAGTCTATGATATTGATATGCAAGATTACTACTGCGCAGGTACAAAAGACCTTACTTTTAATGACAAACTTAATGAGCAGGGGTTTGGCTATGCTGCAGAAAATTATTTAGTTGCTTGTTTTTTAGTTTTCAATCTTGATAAGATGAGAAAAGACAATATCGAAGAAAAAATAGATAAAATTATTCATGATGATTCGATTTCCAAATTTGGACTTGAACAGGATACAATGACTCTTGCCTTTGGCGAAAAAATAAAATTTCTTCCTCTAAATTATAGTTCTTACCCGTATTTGTATAGCGATTATATTTGTAATAAGAAAATAACACTCAATTATTCAAGAGAAGAGTTGTTTGATTCAATAATAAATCCGAAAATTATCCATTATGCATCAGTGAAACCGTGGTATACTGAGGTTAGGCTGTCAGATATATGGTGGAATATTTTTTATTATCTTAATCTTCCCAAAACAGAAGTTTTTGCTCCAAGATATTCCGCAAAGAAAATATTGTTTAAGAATTTTACAAACGGATTTATGCTTATTTTGCTTAATTTACCATTAGTAAATAATTTACTGCCTGCGAAATTTATTAAAAAACAATATAAATCAATAAAAAAATATATAGACGAAGTTTTGCATCAATATAGATAAAACATGTTGTGTAAGGTGATAATTCAAGCTTCCCTTTTTCCTTTTGAGGGAAGGGGGGCTATTATAGGATGGGTAGAGCGTTTTCGCCATTTTTAATTTTATTGGCGGAGCAAGCCCTAACCTGTGATTTTATTCTGGTATAGCCGATTATTAAGCTTACTTTTCAGTCTCTAAATACCCTTGCCTTATACATACGAAAAGATAGCATTCCCGCAGCTTACAAAAATATTAACCATAAGATGTATACAATTTAAACCTTTTGGACGTTAAAATGACTTGCCTGATTGTGTACTATACAATTGGGGGAGAGTAATGCAAATTGATGCCGGTATAAAAAATAATAATCTGGCTAAAGTAACGGGGAAAGCTTTAGTGCAGAAGCATTTATCTTCTTATGCACTCTGTGTAAAAGCGGATGCGCTTAGATTTGCAAAAATGTATAAAGAATCTGTTCAAACCTATCTGCAGGCAATTATAATGGACAGAACAGAGACCAAAGCTTATTTTGGGCTTGCAATGTCTTATAAATATTTGAAAGAATTTAAAAAAGCAATCAATATCCTCAAAAAGCTTATTGAGATTAATAACACCAATGATGAATATTTTTTTGAAATGGGAGTATGTCATCTTTCTGACGGTCAGCCCGCTAATGCAATTGAGTATTTGGTAAAAGCAATACTGATTAACAGAAAAAATTTGGAAGCTCAGATTCAGCTTGCTATTGCACATGAGCTTGTTGGTGAAGAAGAGTTATCTTTAATGATTTATAATAAACTCATAGAAACAAATCCTGAATTTTTGAAAGCTTATTATAATAAAGCAGCAATGCTTATGGGAATGGGAGATTACATGGAAGCGTCAAGAACCTTCTTCCAGCTAATCAAACGCAATCCTGAGTATTATAAAGCATATTTGGGTATAGCAATGAGTTTTGATAAAATGGCTAAATACAAAGACGCTATTCGTTATTATAAAAAATTCTTAGAACTTAAGCAATTTTCAGAGGATGCAGTTTTTGCACGTAACAGAGTTAATGAATTACGTGCGCTGTATTTTTCACGGAATAATCATTTTACTGTTATTGAGTGATTGGAATTTTCCTGAACAATATTCCGGCATGCTGTGTAAAATGGGAATATGTAAGATAAACCTGATTGGAAATAACCAATTTTTAGCAAAAAAAAGCCGTTTTCTTTAGAGAACGGCTACCAGACTTGGGGAGGAGGTATGAAAAACCACTCGGGTTTTCCATACTAAGCTTATCGGCTGATTTTTATTTTTCTTTAGTATTTTTGAATAAATCTCATACATTTGCAGGAGTAAAATAAAAAACTGATATTTATAAATATCAGTTTTTTTCGTCTGGTTTAAAAAATTCTTTTACAGTTTCAGATGTGATATCAATTCCTTTTCGATAATAATCATAACTTTTCATTAGATGTCCCAAATCTAAAGCTCTGTATCCTATATTAGCCAAATCACTTGCGAGTACTTTAGAAAGCGGACCAGCCATAAGAATAATAAGGGTGTTTTTATCGTAGGTTTTAATTTTATCCAATGTTGGTTTGTATTCGGAATAAGAATCTTTGTTAGGTACAAATATGTAATCAATGTGTTTTGCATTATCATAAATATTATATTTCGTTTGCAGAAGCATTTCTTGACAGGTAACTATGAGAATATCCTTGTTATTCCAAATCTTTTTATATTCATTATATTCTGCTTCACTTAGAGTTCCGAAACCGGTAATTCCTGCGTTGCAATATATTGTATCTAAATTAATGTATTTTAAAACTTCTTTTCTGAAAAAAGGCATCATTTCTAATTCAAATTGTTTGGAAAAGTTATTTTTTTTAGGGTCATATTCGCAATAAAAATACCAGTGATTTATGCCGACAAGCAAATTTTTTTGTTTATTTTTTAATATATCAATTATTTTGTCGGCAAGTTTTTTGTTATACGCCTGATGTGGTATAGAATGCCCAGCAGCCAGGCTTAGTTCTCCATCTCCAAATCTCGCAAGGCTTAAATTTGAATTTACCAAAAGGTGTATTGTATCTTTTCTATCAAGAATATTCGGGCGTATTACCTGTGTATCCGGAATATAATACAAAATATTTTCTACTATATCTTCGTAGGAAAATTTATAAATGGGATTTCGTATCAGCTTTTCTTTTAGGCTGAATTTGGATAAATAACATAAATTTTTAAAAAATTGAATAAAACCGTTCATTATCTAATAATCAATATAAGTTATAAGTTATATAATATAAATCATAGCTTTATTATATTTATAAGTCAATATCTATATACTTATAAATTATGAATAAGGAAGAGTTGCTTAAAAGATTTGGTAAGAATGTAAAGATAGAGCGGATTTTACAGGATTTGACCCCGGAAAAACTTGCTGAAATAATGGGTGTTTCTCAGAATTATATTGCTAATATTGAATGTGGAAAAGCAAATATGTCTTTAGCAAAAATTCTTGAACTTTCACAATATTTAAAAATAGATATTGAAAAGCTGCTTAAATTTAAAGATTAAAAAATACTGATAAGATTTGTAAAAAAGAATTGAATAAGTTTATTATTACTGTTAATCTTA
>CAZXQM010000083.1:0-7635 GCA_964643455.1 uncultured Vampirovibrio sp.
GATAAGAATAAGATGGTTCATCTTCAGAAGGTGTAGCAGTTGTTTCTTCTTCTTCTTCAATTCCAGAGTTAGATACTGTATAACCTTTATCAAGATATTCCTTTAATTCTGATGTACTGGTTATAGCCTTTTGTGAAGTAGTTCCGTCATCATTTTCAATAGTAACTTCTAAATCAGAGCGCAATACATAAAATGTTCCGCCCAGTTGTCCTATTTGTGCCGATTCAACTTTTACAAAATACAATTCTATTTGTTCATCGCTGAATCCCATACTTTCCAGTTGGCGCGCACGATACTGAGTATTCAAGTCATTCTCAGCTTCATTCTCAACAGTTTCCGATAAGGATATCTTTTCATCATTATCGGCAGTTCCCTGATAAGAATAAGATGGTTCATCTTCAGAATTTTCTGCTGCTGCATTACTTGATGCAGCTTGTGCGGTAGCAGTTTTATCTTCGGAAATTATTTTTTGAATCTTTGCCTTTGATGCAACCTCTATTATTTTTATGTAATTTGCTAATACACTAGATCTGTCAGCAACGCTGCTGTTTTGTTCGTTTGTATTTTCTTCTGTGGATTTTTCAACCTCTTTTTCAGCCTCTTTTTTTTGAGCTTCCTTCTCTTCTGCAAGCTTTTTGATTTTTTGATGCGCTGTAAGAGATAACCTTGATGTTACAAAATTTCTGATTAACATTTTGTATTCCTTTCATTTTACGTACTATCTCTTAACATTTTGTATAAAATGTTAAGAGATAAGTAAACAAAAGGCTCAATAGGATGTGTTTGCTCACAACTTACTGTGCAAGTTGAGAAAAATAAGGTCTGAAACAGAGTAATAGCAAAGATAAAAAATCACACAACATTTTATACAAAATGTTGTGTGATTTTTGTTTCATATTTCTTATTACGGCACAATCCTGCAAAACTTTAGGATTTTTTTTAATTTTGTTACAATAATTTACAAAACGGGGTGCAAAGTATTATTAAATTTGACTTATGTTTAATAAAAAGTTTTCTTTTTACAAAACATAACATTTTATTGGAATTTTATAATGTTTAAAATATAATAACGGAGGTAAACCTATGAGGGAGAAAATATGCCTAGTAATGAAAGTGTTGGAAAGAAAATTGTAGAAGCATTAAAGAAACAAGCGGAAAGTATGGATATACAAGCTTCGGATATGAGTTTTAACTCAGCCCCTGTAAGTAATCCGATAAACGATGATATTTTTGCTTCAACATCAGATGATATTTTTGCGGAGCCGGTTAAGCCTGCAAAAAATACAAACTTTTTTGATGATGTTGTGGATAAAGATCCGTTCTTTGCTGAACAAAAAACGGTTCAGGCTGCAGTATCGGAGTCTATGAGCGAATCTTTTGAAATGCCTGCTAATATTACTGTTTTGAAAAAACTTATTTCGCAGCTGCCGAGCGGAGTTTCAAGACACACAGGTGCGCAAATAATTAAACAAACAATGGAAGCGTTAGGGATTTCTATGAAAAGTGTACTTCAGGATGCTCAGCAGGTTCAAGAAAATCTGAAGATTTCTGCAAGAGAATGCCAGTCTTCTATTCAGGAGTACAAAAAACAAATTTTGGCTTTAGAAAAGCAGTCTCAAAGTTACCAGAAGCAGTATTCAGCTCTGAATGATTTAATAAGTTTGTTTATTCAAACTACGAAATAAAAAAAGATAACAAGTAAAAAAGCAGGTGGGATTAAAATTTACACCTGCTTTTCATTTATAAATATTTACATAAAGATTATGTAAATATTTAGCAGTTTTGCGCTTTTTTGTACTATACTTGATTTGTAGAAAATTTAAATGGAGAAAGAGAATGATAGATCCAGTGCTTGAAAAATGTTCAATTCACCCCTCTGCTGTAATTCATCCGTCTGCAGTAATTTCTGAGGGTGTAACAATAGGACCAAATGTAGTTATCGGAGAAGGAGTTAAGCTAGGTAAAGGTACAAGAGTTATAGCAAATGCTTATATTGAATTTGCTGAAATCGGTGAAAATTGTACAATTTCTCCGTTCTCGACAATTGGCTCAGAACCGCAAGATTTAGGTTATAAAGGCGAGCCAACCAAAGTTGTAATTGGTGATGAAACTATTATAAAAGAAAATGTAACTATTCACAGAGGGGCTGCATGTGGTGATTTTACTACAAGAATTGGTAATAAGTGTTTATTAATGGTTGGGTCCCACGTTGCTCATAACTGTGTTTTGGAAGATCAGGTTATACTGGCAAACCTTGTTACTTTAGGCGGACATGTTCATGTCGGATTTGGAGCATTTGTCGGCGGGATGAGTGTTTTTCATCAAAATATAAGAATTGGTGATATGGCAATTATAAGCGGTTTCTCAGCCTCAAGACAGGATATTCTTCCATACTCAAAAGGTGAAGGCAGACCACCAGTACCAAGAGGATTAAATGTTGTTGCAATGAAACGCAGAGGCGTGTCGCAAGAAATCCGAACTGCAACAAATGAAGCTTTTAAACTTCTTATCTCTGAAGAATACAATACATCTCAGGCAATAGAAAAAATTCAGGCTGAAATACCGATGAATGAGTATATAGAAAAAATGATTGAGTTTATAAAAACTTCTAAAAGAGGAGTTCTCTTAAAAACCCATAAATCAGGATATCAGTCTTTGTCTGATGAATAATAAATTTATCGAAAAATTATATATTAAATATAAAGGGTATTAATTACAATTATTAATACCCTTTATGTTAAATTGCAATATTAAGTTTTGTAAAGCGCTGAAATCGTATATTTATAAGGGCTTTTCAATTTTTATAATAAATTTGAAAAATATTTATATTACCCTCTTGACTTAAATTTCTTATGTGCAATAATATAAATACACACTTTAAGTGTAGTCGAAACACTAAATAGCAAAACTAATAACCCCAAAAATCATATAAACTCCTAGATAATAAACACTAAAAAGACCATTAGGATGCAGAAAACAAAACCCACTCGAAACACACACCGGGTGGTTTTTTTTGTGGGGGTAAATGTATCGGGGGTAAATTATATCGGGCTGTAAAACAGAACTGCAAGTTTAATGTCGGGGGTAAATATATTAGCTTGATAAGTTAAGCAGGCAAATTGTTGTTACAAAAAATAAAAACGCAAACTTAGTACTTGGTAGTAAAATAGAATTATGCTTTATACAGGACTTGGAATTCTAATCAGAATATTTTCTAATTCTTATCTGAATGTTTTTCAAAAGATTTTGACAAACAAGGGGCAGAAATCTTCTGTTATTAATTTTTATACTTATTTGGGATTATGTCTTTTATGTATTTGGTTTTTAAATGAGATACCTGTAAATATTATTCTTCCTGTTATAATTATGGGTATATTAGGCGCAGCAGGAAATTATTTTATTATAAAAGCACTCTCAATAGGTGAACTTTCAACCCTTGCGCCGATTAATTCGTATAAGCCTGTTGTTGCACTTTTATTCGGGATATATTTCTTAAAAGAAATACCTTCCATATCTGCGATTTTGGCTATATTGTTAATTATCGCAGGTACTTATTTTGTACTTGATATTCACGGGAAAGCTGACAAACTTGCAATTTTATACAGGGTTATTGCATTGATTTGCTCAGGAACAGAAGCTGTTTTTATTAAAAAAGTAATACTTCTTTGCGGTGCAGCCGATTGTTTTATTCTCTGGGCAATCTCAGGACTTATATTTTCTTCATTATTTGTTTTGATATCTAAAAATAAACCTGTTATAAAAGATTGCAAATATCAAATGTTATTAATTTTGGCAGTTGGAATTATGCAGTATTCAACAAATTTCGTTTTTGCAAGGATAAATGTGTCTTATGCGCTTGCGCTGTTTCAGTTATCAACTCTGCTTAGTGTATTTCTGGGTATAAATATTTTCCATGAAAAGAATTTAAAAAGGAAGATCATCGGCTCTCTGATTATGATATCAGGCGCAGTGATATTGATTCTTTTATAAAGTTTCTTTACTTAATAAAGCCGGTCTTTGTTGATGAATTTTTCTTTTTTTTTTTAGCAAGTATACTTTGTCTCCCTGCGGAGTAAATGGTCATAGACGAAAGGGAGTGGGATTATTCTGTAGAAATTATTTTATAGAGAGAAGCTGAGTCGATTTACAAGAGAAAATTTTTTTACTAAAAAGAGGATTGCAAAAAACTACAAGTTTGAAAGTTTTATGAAAACTCCTTTACTCAGAACAATGGAAAAAAAGCTAAAATACTTTATTCCGGTATTTCATCAAGGATAAATAAACCCAGTCTCCCCTCTCTAAAATCCTTTAAAACGTATATCGCTGTTCTTTCTGTATCGGGAGATTCGTTCCTGACAATCCATTTTCGCTCAAGGGCAATATTTTCCAGAGTCAAATTATCAACTTTATAATAATCTTTAACTTCTTGATTGTTACTCAACATCTTCAGAAGTGCTTGTGCAACAGGTTCAGGAGAATAAGCGTTTTCTGATACGGAGCTGACAAAAGCCAGTTTGACAGCCTGCTCCTGATTCTCTTGACGGGTAGGGATTATCCCAGGAGTATCCAGAAGCTCTAATTTAGGATTAATTCTAACCCACTGCTGCTGACGGGTAACTCCAGCCTTAGCGCCGATTTTTGTTTTAGAGGATTTCGTGAGTTTGTTGATAATACTTGATTTCCCGACATTTGGCATTCCTACAACCATGGCTCGCGCCGGACGTCTTAACAGACCTTTTGCCATTAGTGCTTGAATTTTGGGTTCGCTAAGTTCTACTGCCGTTTTTACAACATTATTTAAGTCCTTATTTCCTTTAGCTTCAGTAATAATAACAGGACATCCGGTTGTTTTTTTTAGATAATCCACCCATTTTTTAAGGTCGTTTTTATCAGTCAAGTCTGCTTTATTCAACAAAAGAAGCCTTGGTTTATCTCCCAAGAGCTTCTGAATGTTTGCATAACTGCTTGATATAGGTAATCTACTGTCACGTACTTCTATAATCACATCAACTAAATTAAGCTTTTCTTTAAGTTGTCGTTCAGCTTTAGCAATGTGACCGGGATACCAGTGAATGTGCAATTTTTCTTTAGACATCACTTTTCACCCTATCATTTACCCCTTTACCTCTATCTTTTTTCAATTTTTTCCTTAATACGTGTAGCTTTACCAGAACGTTCTCTTAAATAGTATAATTTAGCACGTTTTACATCACCTTTTCTTTGAACAGTGATTTTGTCAATACGCGGAGAGTATACTAAGAATACACGTTCAACACCAACGCCCTGAAATACTTTTCTTACTGTAATAGTCTTATTGATACCAGAACCATGTTCAGCAATAATAGTACCTTCATAAGCCTGTATTCTTTCTTTGTTACCTTCTACAATTTTAACGAATACACGAACAGTGTCACCAGGATTCATATCCGGTAATTCTCTTGTTGTATATTCTGCTTCTAAATTCTTAATAATAGGATTCATTTTTGCTATTCCTTATATTTTGACTATCTGTACTCATTTTACACATATCATAAATAAAACAAAAACTAATTACAAGTAGTTTTGGAGTTTGTTTAGATAATTGTAAACATTTTTTTACTTTTGTAACATTTTATCCTAAAATTAACAAAAAGAATTATTTACAAATTTTATAACACTAACCGAATATATAAATGAAAGGGTTTTATATTGAATCCTAGCATATCAGGAAAATTTTCAACAGCATTAACCAAAATGACAAAAGCTGATGCATTAGCTCCAATTGTAGCATTGGAGGGTACTGTCGTTGCAGGCAGAACGTATCAGGCGTATAAAAGGGGTAAATGGGACGAGGCAAGGGAACGTTTTATTGAAGAAACAATGGGGTCTATAGTTTGGTTAAGCGGTGTCGGTGCCATGAATAAGGTAGGTGACAAAGTCGTTGCTAAAATTTTAAAATCGCAGGGACAAAATTTTGATGTAGGTACTGATAAAGTTCTTAGAACCCCGTTTGAAAACTTTATGGCAAAAGTTGCTCCGAAGGGATTTACTCCGAAACAGGTTGCTCTGATTAAGGGGGCAAAAGTTTTAACAAGTATTATTATAACAAACTTGTTTATTGGATTTGTTGTGCCTAAACTCAATCAAGCGTTAACAAGACATGTTATTCATAACAGAAACAAAGAGCAAAAATCTGCTTACAATAATTCTCAAAATCCTTCATTCAAAGGTAGCGGTTTGAATGCTATTAATGCTTTTACTAATGCAATAGAAAATACTAATACCGGCAAGCTTCTCTCCAGTGATATTGGTATTGCAGGCGGACGTATGTATAATGCAAGACGCAAGGAAGAAAGAAGAGAAGTTGCCATAAGAGATATAGGTTCAATTTATTTTTATATGTGGGCTCAAGGGCATGTTAGAAATCTTATGAATCTGGTTGAATCAGGAAAGTCTACACGCTTGAATCCGTCAACGGCACAGCTTTTGACCGGACATCTTGCTGAATTTTTGAAAGACAGAGAAATGAATGTCGAAGAGTTCAAGAAGTCTGTACTCGGGAAAACTGTCGTACTTCCTGAAGATTTAAAGTTTGAATCCGCAAAACAATCTGTATGGGAAAAAATAAGCAATAAGCAGCCTCTCGAGGTTATAAAGCTTAGTGAAGTGGAAAAAGTTGTTAAAGATCAGGAAGTTTTAACAAGGGTAAAAGAAATGTCAAAACTTCAGCCAGAAAGGGTCGGAGAAGCCGTTCTTACCAAGCAACAGTTGATTGATTCCTTTAACAAGGCTGAAATCAATGACCCAAAATTCCTTGATAAAGCATTTACAGAATTTACAGGAGGTGCGCATAAGGAAGAATTCAGATATGTTTCCGATAAGAAACTTTATAAATTAAAATCAGAAATGGAACATTATGTTGAAACTTTATGTAAATCTGCAAAAGATGGTAAAATGACGCAGGATGTCTTAGTCAAGGCACAAAAGAAAAATCTTAGTTTAAGCTGTCTCAACTTTATTGTCGGATTCGGTTTTGCAGCGGCGATGCTTTCAACCTATATTCCTAAAATCCAGTACTATGTAACCAGAAAAACAACCGGAGTAGACGCTTTTCCTGGAACGTATGATTATAAAAACCACAGAGAAATTATTGTATGATAAATTTAAAATGTTAAAATTTGTAAAGAAAAAAAGAAGTCTTGAAATCGGGCTTTTTTTTTTGACTTTATATATATGTAAACACATTAGTAAGGATTAAGGTTATGCTAACAATAAGTTCATCAGACGAAAAACAAAATACTTGCTTTAAATTTATAGGTGCGGATTCTGCTCCAAATAAAATTCATTTAATATCAAATAATACTTCACTTATTAGTCAGTCATCAGGCGAAGGTTGTACTGATACATGCAGTTTTTATTCAGGTCCATCTGATGCTGCCATTGTTTCATTTGGTGAAAGTTGTGAAACAAGCGGAGCAATAGCTTATTCCGGAACTGAATCTGGCGGTTCTATTGCTTATTCTGGCGGTGGTGAGTCATGTGGTTCTATTGCATCAGCTTCTGTGTCTGTTTCATCTGGCGGTAGTTTCTCCGGTGGAGGGTGCAGTTATTCCTGCTAATAAATAGACTTCTAATCAACTTAATTTATTATAAAAC
>CAZXQM010000084.1:0-4956 GCA_964643455.1 uncultured Vampirovibrio sp.
ATCCTAATACTCGTACAATTATAAATACAATGACAAATAATGAAAAAACTCTTGTCATGGTACAAAAGTTTCTCTCTGGTGTTGTAAATGGTGATAAACGAGTGCTTACTCTAGGAGATAGGGTTCTCAGATATTGTATAAAAAAATTACCGACAATTGATGATTTTAAGTTCAATACGCATAATGACAATTATATTGTAAAGGCAGAGCTATCTGAAAAAGAGTATTATGATTTTTCAAGGGTTGCAAAATCGTTAAATTCAAAAGGTCTTTATATGGCAGGGTTGGATGTAATTGACGGTAAGATTATAGAAGTGAATGTTACAAGTCCATGTTATTTTATAAAAGAAGTTAATAACCTATACTCTGTTTCGCTTGAGCAGGAAATAACAGACTTTATATTGACACATGCCTTGTTATCATTATAAAAATATAGTATAATTCAATTAGATGATGGATATTAAGTTTTTATATTCGGTGTATACTGTAAATAAGTTGTAGTTTAAATAAGAAGGATGATTATGAAAAAGCAAATTTTGACGATATTAGCAGCTATTGTGGTTTGTTCTATGAGTTTAACTTGTGTAGAAGCGAAAGATTCCGCTGATTCAACATTTAACTCTGCAATAAAAATGTATAAAGCTAATGATTATTCACAATGTTATGTTACTATGCAGAAAGTAGTTGAAACAGACCCGTCAAATGCTTTGGCATATTATTATTTGGCAATGTCAGCTGCACAAATAGGCAATAAAGAGGAAGCTATATCTAATTATGAAAAAGTAATAAATCTTGCTTCGGATGAGCAATTGTTAAAGTATGCCTCAAAAGGCAAAACATGTCTTGAAATGCCTGCACAATGTCATGCCGATGTTGAAAATATGTCTCCTCTTGATAAATTTATATTTGGTGAATATGGTACAGGATTTTCTGCTAAAGTTCGCAGTGATTATGAAAAGCATAAAATAGAAAACTTAATGCGGGAAATGAATAGAGGAAAAGACGTTGAACCTAAAAAGTTTAAGGATTACAAGGATTTTTCAACCTCTGTGCCAACAGATGAAGAGATTGTTGCAGCTTTAAGAGTATTACAAAGAGCCGGGTTTGGTGATCTATTTAATAGTAATAGGCTTGATATGTCTTTACTTACAGGAAATTATAGTAAAAATAGTAATGCTGCGATACTAAATATGCTAACTGAAAATGGAAATTCTACTATTTCTCCTCAGATGATACAATCACTGCTGACTAATCAAATGTCTATAGGTTTTTAAGAAAGTATTAAAATGAAGTTAGATACAGTTAGGTTCGGTGAAATTGATGTAGATGAAAGCCGCATATTTGAATTTGTTATACCAATAATAGGGTTTGATTCTTTAAAAAAATTTGTTGTGCTGGAACCAAATAAGGGTACTTTGTTCAAATGGCTTCAATCAATTGAGGATTCCGCTTTAGCTTTTCCTATTATTTCTGCATCTGCATTAAATTTTAATTATACGATAGTGCTTCAAGATAGTGTTATAGATATTTTGAAAATAACTAATACAGAAAATGTATTAGTTATGAACATTATGTCTATCCCGCAGGATGATCCGAAAGGTGCAACAGTAAATTTATTAGCCCCGTTGATATTAAATATGGATAATCAGACTGCAGGGCAAGTTGTCCTTTCTGGCTCCGGGTATGACATTAGCTACCCTATGTTTAAATGATAGTACATGTAAGGTGTAAAATGCTAGTTATTACAAGAAAAAATGGTCAAAAAATAATGATTAATGACAATATTGAAATTACTATTGTCGAAGCTAAGAATGGGGTGTGTAAAGTTGCAATCAGTGCTGATAAAGATGTAAAGATATATCGTGAAGAAATATATTTCCAAATCAAACTTGCTAATATGATTGGTAAAAATGCAAACACTTCTGACGTAGATTCTGTGTCAGATTTAATTAAACAAGGATCTGTGTTAAATGATAAAGGAGGGACATCTTCTCAAGCTGATGAGCTTGTAATTGGTGATAGTAATGAAAAGTCTGTGAAAAATTCTATAAGAATAAATAAAAAAAATGTTGACTCTGAACGGTAATAATTTTTTCTTTTTTTATAATGATAGTTCAAGTATAGTTATACATCCTAAAACACTTGAGCAAGGTTATTTGCTTATTTTAAATGACGAATTAGAAAAGGCTTTTCAGGTATTTTCTGCTCTTGAGTCTTCAAGAGCATTGTGGGCAGTTTCTCTTATTGCTGTTTTGAAAGGTTTTTTGAAAAAATATCCTACATATTTTCAAATAAGAAATTTTTTTGAAATTGATTTGGATTTTTTAATAAAAAATGAAAAAATTAATTATGTAGAGCAGCTGTTAGGTGCTTTGGAGATATTTTCATCAATAAATCAGGAAGTTTATAAGTATGCAGCAAGAGTTATGTATGAAAATAAGCTTTATTCAATAGCCTTAAAATATATGAATCATTCTAAGAAAATTTATTACAATGATGCAGAACTTCATTTTATGCTGGCAAAATATTATATAAAATTAAGTGATTATGAAAATGCAGAATTCTATGTAAATGAATGTTTAAAACTGATACCGGATTATTATCCGGCAAAGATTTTAAAACAACAAATTGATGACAGCTGGTTTTGATAGTATAATTTATTTTATGAAAGGTGATATTTTCGAAAATAAAGGAAATAATTTATTCAGTCGTAATGCAGAAGATGATAATTTTTTTATGCAAGAAGATAAATCATACGTTCAAGATTATGTTCATGAACCTGTAAGGCGTTTGAACGATTATGATTTTAATTTATTAAAAGAAGATGCATATAAAGACGTTACGGATGAACTATTTAAGCTGGAATACAGAATTTCAAAACTTGAAGGTGAGTATCATTCTATAGATAACCAGATTCAGGCAGCAAGAGATATAAGTGATTATGATACTGTAGAATATTTAATAAACAGAAAGAATCAGATTTATGAAGATCTTGTTCTTTTAGGGCAGATATATAACGAAAAGAGCCTCTCTTCCAGAATTTCCGGTGGAATTTTTAATATTCTGTCACCGAAAATAAGAAACCAGTTAAAAAAAGTAAATACAATTGTTAAATCTGTAAAAGATTCAATTATTTCTAATTTGCCTGGAAAATTCTCGTCTGTTCTGGAGATAAAAAAATCGTTAGATAAACTTGAAAATATCAGTAAGAGTGTCGATGAGCTTATGACACTCCAAACACCATACGGCGAGGCCGGTGATAAATATGAGCAGTTATCAAGGTATATTACAAGAGCAAATGCTATTCAGGCACAAATTGCAAAATCTTTGAGATAACTATACATCTAAAATAGTTTATGCTAGAGTAAGTTTATTATGAAAAGAAAACCGATTATCGCAGTAGTAGGACGTCCAAACGTAGGCAAGTCAACTTTTGTAAACAGGTTAGTAGGCAAGCGTCAATCTATAGTTGATGATATGCCCGGCGTTACAAGGGATAGAATATATTTTGATGTGGAGTGGCAGAATAAACCTTTTACAGTAATCGATACAGGAGGTATTATACCTGGTGATGAAGATGATATTATGCTTTCAATTTATGATCAGGCAAAGATTGCATGTGAAGAGGCGGATAAAATAATTTTTATAGTAGACGGTATGGAAGGTGCTACTCCAATAGATAAGGATATTGCAAATATTTTAAGGCAAGCCGGAAAACCGATTTTCCTTGTGGTAAATAAAGTTGACTCTCACAATCAAATTTCAATGATAAGTGATTTTTATTCTCTTGCAGTAGGAGAGCCTATTGCAATATCAGCACTGCACGGTTCTGGTGGTGTTGGAGATTTGCTTGAAGAAATTACGGCAGATTTTAGTTATGAAGAGGTCGAAGAGGACAATAGAACAATTAAAATCGCTATAGTTGGTAAACCTAACGCCGGTAAATCGTCTATTGTAAATGCGCTACTTGGAGAAAAAAGAGTTATTGTTTCCGACGTATCCGGAACAACACGTGACAGCATTGATTCTAAACTTGTATATAATGAGCAAGAGTTTATAATAATAGATACAGCGGGCATAAGAAAAAAGGCAAAAGTTGATTACGGTGTTGAAAAATTTGCAGTAGACAGAGCAATACGTTCTATAAGAGAGTGCGATGTTGCAGTACTTGTTATAGATGCCGTAGAAACAGTTGATGGTATATCAGATCAGGATAAGAAAATTGCGTCAATAATTACTGAAGCCGGAAAAGGTATGGTGATTGCAATTAACAAATGGGATTTGATAGAAGACAAGAAGTCAAATACGATAAACAAATTTAATCAAAAATTGTCACATGAACTTCCTTTTTTGGACTATGTTCCTAAAATTTTTATTAGCGCGGTTACACATCAACGTTTGAATCAAATATTCACAAATGTTCTTGAGGTTCAAAATGAACGCTCGAAACGTATTGCAACCGGTTTGTTAAATAAAATCGTAAACGAGGCTTATGCACTGAATCCACCTCAGACTATAAGAAACAAACGCCTGAAAATAATGTACTCTACTCAGGCATCAAGTGAACCGCCAACATTTGTTTTGTTTGTTAATAGTGAGAATTTAATGAAAGACAATTATAAAAGGTATATGGAAAACAAGTTACGAGAAGCGTTCGGGTTTAGAGGTACTCCTATTCGTATAGCAGTCAGAGAAAGAGTGGAAAAGAAAAAATAGTTACTTAATAATAACAATATCGCCACGTTTAACTTCTGAAGCTAGTTGTTTAATCGTTTCATTGTCCATTCTCATACAGCCTAAAGAAACGTATTGTCCTATGCTTTCCGGTCTGTTTGTTCCGTGTATAAATTCTCCTGTTGTTGACAACTTCCCTGTTTCAGGATCAACTTTCATTAGACATATAATTTTAGGTCCATAATCATTAGGTTTTCTTCTACGTCTTGTTTTTTCCGGAGC